>JBLMXG010000023.1:0-152748 GCA_050257635.1 Chloroflexota bacterium | reverse complement strand
CGCCGCGTGGCACTTTGAGGCGTCGCAGGCGCGGCAGGCGCTGCTCGATCATTTTCAAGTGACGACGCTGGCCGGGTTTGGCCTGGATCGCAAGCCGCTGGCGGTGCGCGCCGCCCTCGCGAATTTCAAAAGGCAGGACGGAACAGGGTACCATTCCGGCGGCTAATGCCTCCGCATATTGGGAGGACTTCATGCGGATTTCATGTTCTTCGGTCAAACACACGATCGCGCCGACGGCTTCGTGTCTCAGCTGCTGCCAAACACTTTCGAGCGCTTCAAAGCGGCCTGGCATGCTGTGAAGGAGCAGCCGTCCCGAAACTTCAGATGGAAGCTCAACACGACGAAACATTTTAAACTTTCCGCAGCAACGTCAACCAGCGCGATTCATTAATTCTTTTCGCGGCTACGCAAACACGTCTCGGCTATCTGACCTTCGCTAACCTTCAATGGCCAAGGGAGCAAACGCGCACTCTACCTTTCAGCCTTTCCTTGGTCAGTGTTCCGTCGCCCTCTCGCTCCCGCTGAGCGGTAACTTTGGCATTCCTGTGTGCGCCAAGAGTCCGGCTAGCGTTATCCTCTTCCGTTAGACAGGTTCACCTGATTGAACTGGCGCCGAATTCCTTGTCGACAAACCCGGAGACTGTTGATCCAGTCCAATGCTCAATCGCTTTCCTCCCCGGGGAGATTTTCGAAGGGTTTGAGCTGCAGCTTGCCTTCTTTGTCTTTGATCAGGACTTCGATCTTCTTTTCCACTTCATTGAGCTTTTGATTGCAGATTTTTACCAGGCCGACGCCTTTTTCGAACGCGGCGAGGGCATCCTCCAGGTTAAGCTCGCCGGATTCGAGCTGCTCGACGACCTGTTCCAGCTCTTCCAGAGCGGTTTCGAATTTTTTGTTCGACGGATCTTTACGGGCCATTTTGCTTCTCCGTTTCGTTGGGCGGCAATGCGACAGGCGGCAACGGTAGCCACCGGCGGGAAATTTTCTTGAGCAATTCGAGCGGATCGATGCGAGCGTTGGCCAGACGTGCGCCCCAGTGGAGGTGCGGTCCGGTCACCCGCCCGGAGGAACCGGATAACGCGATGACATCGCCCTTCTTCACCATCTCCCCTTCCGCAACTTTGAACTCGGAGAGATGAAAATACATCGTGAACAGCCTGCCGCCATGGTCCAACACGACGCTGCCGCCGGCGAAGAAAAAATTCCCGACCAGGACGACGCGGCCGTTGTTGGCTGCGTGCACTTCAGTGCCCATCGGCGCGGAGAGATCCGTGCCACCGTGCGGCGCACGGGCCACGCCGTTGATGATACGGCGGGAGCCAAAGGAGGACGCTGAGGCTTCTTGAGGAACGGGACGGACAAACGGCGCATCCCATAGCCGCTCGGGAACCGACAGCGCAAAGGCTTCGGCAAACGCCGCCTGCTCTCGACGGATTTCTTCAAGATTTTCCGGCGTCATCTGATCGAAACCCGGCGGCACGTTGAAAGATTCCTGGTGAAAGGCTTTCGCTTTGATCTTCAAAGGCACCGCCGCGCGCAGTTCTCCGCCGTCGCGATCGCTCGCCTTGAGCAAAAGCCTGCCGATGCCGGGCTTGGCGTCGACGTCGGCGCCGACGATGGCGCTGAAAGTTGAAGCGCCAGCGGGATAAAAGAAAATTTTTTCCTTGCCGAGTCTGCCTTCCAGCGCCGCGATGTCGTCGCCCGCCACATTCACTTCCGCGAGCTCACCTTGAAAAATCTCGATGGGCTTTGGCCAGACGATGGCGATCTTGCCAGAAGCTGCGCCTGGGCGGGGCACGAGAAAGATGGCCGCAAGCGCGGCGAGCCAGGCTAACGCGCTCATCTCACTCCTTTTCCTCGACGCGGCAGCGCACTTTGCCGGCGGCGAAAGTGACGCGCAGCAAATCGCCGGCTATCAACATCGCGGCGTCTTTGACGATGACCTCCTCCGGGAGTTTGTGTGTGATGCTGTAGCCCCGTTCGAGCACGGCGAGTGGGCTGAGCGCGTTCAAGCGATCAGCCCGGCGCGCTAGATTATCCTTATATTCGCGCAGACGATTCTGAAAGCGGCGCATCAGATCAATCGAAAGATCGTCGAGACGCAGCTGATTTTCTCTGAGCTTGCGGCCGGGATCGGCGAGCCGCTTGGCGAGAGCGCGGCAGGCCTCTCGCAAAACCTCAATCTTGAGGGTCATGGCGCGCCGCAACTGGTCGTCGATCGCGTTCAACTGCTCGGCTAAATCCGTCTTGCGCGGCACCACCATGTGCGCCGCCGCGGTCGGCGTCGGCGCGCGTTGGTCGGCGACGAAGTCGGCAATGGTGAAATCGATTTCATGGCCTACCGCGGAGACGACCGGGATTTGCGACGCACAGATGGCGCGCGCGACGATTTCTTCGTTGAACGCCCACAAATCTTCCAGCGAGCCGCCGCCGCGCCCGACGATGATGACATCGACGGCGCCGAAACGATTTAAGTCGGCGATCGCCTCGGCGATTTCCCTGCCGGCGCCTTCACCCTGAACTTTCACCGGGCGAACTACCACGCGCCGCTCGGGAAAGCGGTCGTTGAGAATGCGCAACATATCGTGCAGCGCCGCGCCCCGGCCGGAAGTGACGATGCCAATCGCCGCCGGCAAGTAAGGCAGAGACCGCTTGCGTTCGGGGGCAAATAAGCCTTCGGCCGCCAGCTTCCCTTTCAACTGCTCGAAGGCGAGGTAGAGCGCCCCCTGGCCTTGCGGCTCCATGTCTTCGACGTAAAATTGGAGATCGCCGCGCACCGAGTAGATACCGACCCGGCCGAAGCATAAAACCGCCATGCCGTTTTCCGGCATGAAACGGAGCCGCGTTCCCTGGCGGCGAAACATGACCGCTGAAATCTGGCTCTTGTCGTCCTTGAGCGTGAAGTAATAGTGGCCCGAAGGAGGTACGCGAAAGTTCGAGATCTCCCCTTGTACCCAGAGGACGTCGATCTGGGTTTCGAGCGTACCCTTGATGAGATCGTTCAGCTCGCTTATGGTAAGAAACTTGCGGCCGGCGACGTCGAACAACGCTAGCCCTTCATCTTGATCGATCGCTCTGACCATTTGCACTCTTGCGTCCTGGAATCGATGCTTGCTCCAATGACAAATCGTCTTTCCGGGTAGCTCCTGCGTAGGCTGCCTGTGACCCCAATACGGCAGTTGAGCGACTCCCCTCTGGCACGCGCCTTTGGTCGATGATGGTTTTCAGATCTGCGCCGCTACTGCAGACTTACTCAACGACCTCAAGTGCCATCACTAGGATTAGCACAAAAAAAATAGCCCTCCGAGGGGAGGGCTATTTTTTACGCCAATGATTTCTAGAGACACCACGCGCTAGGCTGCCCGCTTCTGCACCACCTGTTTAAAAACTTCCCAGCTCTTCAAGAGATCGAGGGCCCGTTTAAGCTGGGCATCTTTATCGATAGTCTCATCGCCGGTGGGACCGGAGGACGGAATTTGCTTTTCCCGTTCGCGGTCGCCTTGATCCGTCGAGGGGCTGGGCGACTGTTGCGGATTTTGCAGATGGCCCGGCAAATTTTCTTCGCGTAGGTTCGGCCGCCGCACCGCCGGTTCGGCATTGCTCTCCGCAGGCGTGTTGTCCAGAATAATATCCGGCACTATACCGGTGGCTTGAATCGACCGGCCGTTAGGTGTGAAATAGCGCGCCGTGGTCAGGCGCAGCGCCGAGTTATCGTCGAGCGGCAATATCGTCTGCACCGACCCTTTGCCGAACGTCTTGGTTCCCAACACCACCGCGCGTTTGTGATCCTGCAATGCGCCGGCGACGATCTCCGAGGCGCTGGCGCTCCCGCCGTTGACCAAGACAACCATGGGAAAATCCAACCAAGTGCCGTCCTTCTGCGCAAAATATTTTTGTTTCTGCGCTTCGATGCGCCCCTCCGTGTATACGATCAGGCCAGAATCGAGAAACATATCCGAGATGCGCACCGCCTGGGTTAACAGACCCCCGGGATTGTTGCGCAGGTCAAGCACGAGCCCTTTGATGCCGTTCTTTTCGGCGGCAAGCTTTTCAAGCGCCTTTTGCATATCGCGGTCGCTGCGCTCTTGGAACTGCGCCAGGCGGATATAGCCATAGCCCGGCTCCAATTCGCGGCTGCGGACGCTCTGCACGCGAATGACGTCGCGCACCAGAGTGAAATCTATCAGGTCGGGGGTACCCTCGCGTTTGATGGTCAAATTGATCTTGGTCCCCTTGGGGCCGCGCATTTTCTTCACCGCGTCGACTAGGGACATGTCCTTGGTAAACTCGTCTTCGATCTTGAAGATCTGATCTCCGGGCTTGATGCCAGCCTTGGCGGCCGGGGTGTCTTCAATAGGCGACACCACCGTCAAGATTCCGCCCCTCACAGTAATCTCGATCCCCAGTCCGCCGAACCGGCCCTGGGTGTCGCTCTGCAGCTCTTTATAAAGCTCGGGCGTGAGGTACGCGCTGTGTGGATCGAGGGAACTCAGCATGCCGTTGATGGCGCCGTTAACCAAGTTTTTGGTGTCGACCTCTTCGACATAATTTTTTTTCACGATCGACAGAATATTGCTGAAAGCTTCCAGACTCTCGTAGTCTTGCCGTCCCACGGCCGCGACGTTTGGCACCCAATGGGCGGAAAGAAAAAACCCTAGGGCTGTACCAACCATCAAAAGCAGCAGCGGCGTTCCATGTTTTCGCACCATACGCATCGGCTATCTCCTCAACAGGCTCGGACCTCAAACTTGGTAGAGTTTATCTCACCGCGAGCAAAATATCTATTGCCTCTTAAACCACGGCACCGGGTCGAGCGAATGACCGTCCTTGCGGATTTCGAAATACAGGTTCGACCCCGCCAGGGAATCGCTGTCACCGGCTCGTCCAAGGACTTCTCCTCGTTTTACCTCATCGCCGGTTTTTTTAAGAATTTCAGAGAGATGCCCATAAATGGTGTAGTAACGCTCGCCATGGTCGACAATAACCATGTTACCATAACCGGAAAAATGATCGGCGTAAACTACCCGGCCCTTTTCCACCGCCTTAATTTCCTCGCCCACGGGCGCGTCGATGTCGATGCCATTGCGCACGATCTCCGCAGCGAATACCGGGTGCCGATATTTGCCGAAGGGAGCGATGATTCGACCATGGACCGGCCACTCCAAGCGGCCGCGCAGCGCTGCTAGGCCGGTCCCGGGAGAGGGCAGTGATGGCGCCGCTTTGGGCTTGGCCAAGGCACGCCGCGCGATCTCCTCAAGCATTTTTTCCAGCCGCCGCGCCGCCGCCTGCATTTCTTGCAAGGCGCGCAGACGAGTTTCCTTTTCTCGCCGCAAGCCGGTCAACAGCAATTTTTTCTTCCGTGCTTCCCGGGTCACCGCTTGCCGAGCTTCGCCCAGCGCTTTTTGCTGCTCGGCGAGCTCGGCTTGTTTTTCCGCCAACTCGGCGCGCAGCGCCGCTTGCCGTTTACTTTCGGCGCTGAGATTGTCGAGCAAGTCACGATCAAAGGACAAGGCCGCCTTGAGGTAATACTGGCGACGCATAAATCCGGCCAAGGACGCGCTGCCGTTGAGAACCACCAGCGGGCTGCCGGTGCGCCGCCAGCGATAGAGCGCGGCGGCGCGCTTGGCGAGAAGCGCCTGATGTGCTGCGAAGGAAGCGGCAAGCCGCTCGGCCTCGGCCTCTTTGGCTTGCAGCTGGTTGTCGATGGATGACAGCTTGGTCGCCGCTTGCTTCAGCTCTTTTGTCCGGGCGGCGAGCTCGGTCTGGATTTGACCCAAAGATTGAAGAACCGAGGTCTCCTGGTCCTTCAATCGCGAAAGATCTTTCTTCTCGCTCTCGATCTTTTTTTTGATGTTGTCGAGATCGCCTTTGAGCGCCGCCGCGGGCAGGAACGCTGGCGCTAGGAGACATAAGAGCAATGCGGTCAGGCCTGCGCGCCGGAAACCTTCCATGTCCTGATAAACCTCCGCAGCGAGATCAGGCTGCCGGCCGCGCCCAGCAGCCAGCCGATGACGAGCAAAAGTGTCATGCTGTCTACGTCCAAAAATTGCAATTCGCCAAGGGGTGCCAAAAAACCGCCCAGCGCTGGCACTTGGCCGCGCAAAAATAAATAAGCGACCCACAATCCGGCGAGCGAAAGCGCGCCGCCGGCTACTCCCTGAACCATGCCTTCGATGACAAAGGGCGCTTGAATTAGGCTCTCCGAAGCGCCCACCAGTTGCATAATCTCGACTTCATCCTTGCGTCCCAGGATCGCCAGCTTGACTGTGCTACCCACGATAAAAAAAGTGGCTAAAAACAGCACGCCGCCCAAAATCCATTTGATCCATTCCACCGCGAGGACTGCCAGCGCAAGCCTCTCGACCCATTCCTGAGGATATTCGACGCTGGCAACCTCGGGCATTGTTCTCAGGCGCCGCGCGAGTCCTTCGACCAGCGGGCCGTCGCGATACGCCGCCTTGAGCGAGATTTCGAGGGAGGCCGGCAACACCTCGTGCGGCAATCCCTCCAACAAGCCGGACTGTGCGCCCAAGGCCGCTTGAAAATCGCGCCAGGCCTGCTCTTGGCTGACGTGGCGCACCCGCTCCACCTCGGCCATCGCCGCGACATTTTTCACCAATCTCTGGACATCGGCCGGGGCCAATCCGTTGTGCAAATACACCGTGATTTGAATCTGGTCGCCCCAGCCTTTGAGCAGGTGCTGCAAATTGATTTCGAGCAGCATGAATCCGCCGAAGACGAATAGCGTCATCGCCGTGGTCCCAGCGGTGAGCGCGTGGGTCCACAACAGCTGGCGCAGATTGCTGCGCACGCGGCGCAGCACAAAGCCGATGAGAGAAAGCTTCATCCGCTCTGCCTCTCAGGCAGACGACGGCTGAGGTCATCGACCAAAGCGCCGCGATACAAGGAAAGCACGCGCGTGCCGTAGCGGTTTATCATGTTCAGGTCGTGGGAAGCGACGACGATCGTAGCACCGCCGTCGCGCATCTTGAGGAAAAGGCGCATGATCCCATCGGCCACTTCCGCATCGAGATTACCTGTCGGCTCATCGGCCAAAATCAACAGCGGATCGTTGATCAGCGCCCGCGCGATGGCAACCCGCTGCTGTTCGCCGGCCGACAACGCCAACGGCTTGGCATCATAACGTTCTTTCAAGCCCACGTCGCGCAGCGCCTGGTAAGCCCGAGTTCGGCTCTCGCGTTTGGACAGTCCGACAATTTCCGCAGCCAGCGCGACATTTTCCAGCGCCGTCAGGTTCCGCAGCAGCTTGAACTCTTGAAAAACCAAACCGAGCTTTCGACGCAGCTGGGCGACACCGTGGCTTTTAAGCCGCGTGATATTTTTTCCGTTGAGCAGGATCTGCCCTTCGCTCGGCTCTTCTTCACGAAACAAGAGTTTGAGCAGGGTCGATTTACCGGCGCCGCTGGGGCCGCCGATGAAAATGAATTCGCCGGCGGCGATTTCTAGTGTGATGTCGGATAACGCCCGATGGTTCGGCGGATAGGTTTTCGAGACGTGAAAAAACTGAATCATCGAAACTGCAGATTCCGCTGACAGATCCGCTATTTATTGAAAATCTAACTTGACATGAAGGTAGGGGGTTGTTAGAGTTGGCGAAATTTCCGCGTCTTGAATTATCTATAAAGAATGCCGCGCGAACTTACAAGCACTGGGGAGGTGACGGATCCCATGCTCGATCAAATCAATAATTTTCACATCGTCTTGATCAAGCCGTCGAAGTACGACGATGACGGTTACGTGATTCGCTTCTGGAAAGGCGTCCTGCCGAGTAACACACTCAACGTCCTGCACGGCCTCACCGAAGACATCAAGGCGCGGGGAGTGTTCGGCGCGCTGCCGATCGAAGTTACCACCTTCGATGAAACCGCCGAGAAGGTACCGCTCAAGCGGATCATTCGCTGGAGCAAAGCGCCCGGCACCAAGCTGCTTGTTTGTCTGGTTGGCGTCCAGACCAACCAATTTCCCCGTGCGCTGGACATGGCGCGCATCTTCAAGGCCGCAGGCATCACGGTGATCATGGGCGGCTTTCACACCAGCGGCACGATCAACATGCTCGGCGACCAGGAACCGGACATTCAGGAACTCTACCGGGAAGGCATCTGCATGGTCTCCGGGGAGGTCGAGGGCAAGTGGGAAGGCATCTTGTCGGACTATCTGCACGGCCGACTGAAGTCTCTTTATAGCTTTGCCCAGGATTTGCAAAACCTGGTCGATATCGAAGAAGCGCCGCTTCCGAAAGCCAGCGCCAAAACGATGAAGCATTTCGCCTACCCGAGCTTCGCCACCGCCGATACCTCCCGCGGCTGTCCGTTTGCGTGCAGCTTCTGTACGATCATCAACGTACAGGGACGGAAAATGCGCGAGCGCAGCCCGCAGAGCATTGCCGCGATGATGCGCCGGAACTATCTCGATCACGGCCTGTCTTTTTACTTTTTCACCGACGACAATTTCGCGCGCAAGAAACTTTGGCGCGAAACTTTCGAAGAGATCATCAAGCTGCGCGAAGAAGGTCTCGACGTTTCCTTCATGATGCAGGTCGATTTGGCAAAGAAACCCAAAGAATTTGTCCCCCTTGCCGCCCGCGCCGGCTGCACCCAGGTCTTCATTGGCATGGAGAGCGTCAACCCGCAAAACCTCGAAGCCGAAGGCAAGAAGCAGAACAAAGTCGAAGAGTACCGCAGCATCATCAAGGAATGGCACGACGCCGGCGTGCTGGTGCACACCGGGTATATCATCGGCCTGCCCTGGGATTCCAAAGAGCAGGTCGCTGCCGATGTGCGTTTTTTGATGGAAGAAGTCGGTCCCGACCAGGCATCTTTTTTCATGCTGACTCCGCTGCCCGGCTCCCACGATCACCGCGAGATGAAAAAGCGCGGCGATTGGATGGATCCGGATTTCAACAAGCGCGACTCCTTCCACGCGACGATCAAGCATCCGCTGATGAGCGCCGATGAATGGACCGAGGCTTACGAGAACGCCTGGAAATCGTTCTACAGCAAGGAAAACATGATTCGGAATCTTTCTCGCTGGGCGGAACGGCCGAAGAATTATTGGAACTTGATGTCGATCTTCTTCTGGTACAAGAACGCCGCCTTGATCGAAAAACAGCATCCGATGGTGGCGGGATTCTTCCGGCTCAAAGACCGCAAGGCGCGGCGGCCCGGCTACACCGTCGATTCTATCCCGGTGCATCTGTGGAAGCGCACCAAGGAAGTCACCAAGCTGCTGATCACCTGGGCGCAGTTCGTCAAGGAGATGGAAGAGGTCTGGCTGCAAACCCGTAAGAAAAGCGAGGGCGAGGAGCGTTGGCTCGAACAGATTCAAAAGTTGCAGGCCGATATTTGGCAAGCATTAAGAATCGGCGAGATTCAACGACTCTATAACAGCGCAAAGGAAAATCTGCCGGAGCGGGCGCGCGCCCTGCTCGAACCGCTGGAAGATCTTTCATCGCGGGTGGTTTACAACCGCAACGACCTCAACCGCTTTTTGCGGCAGTGGGACAACCTGAAGGAAAAAATTCAGGAGCTCCGACCGAAGGAAAACGAAGCGGCGCGCCGCTTGCTGGACGAGATCCACCATATACAGGCCAACGTTCGCCTGGGCGACCGCATCCAAGAATGGCAAGAGGCCTATACCAGGCTGCGCGGCAGCCTGCCGTCAAGAGCCCAGCTCAGCCTGATCAAGTTCGACGCCATCAATAACCGCGTTGTCTATTCGCGCCAGGAGTTGCAGCGCGTCTGGTCGCAGACTCTGCTCAATCTGCGCCGGCTGAAGCTGTGGCAGATCCGGCCCTGGCGGTTCGCCAAGGCGATGGTCAAAGATTTCTCCCTGACGACCTCCTTCGCCAACAGTTTCCGCGAATTTTCCAAACAGTAGCGCACGCCGGCTAGTGGATAGACGTCACCTGGTTTGCCAGGCTGACCAGTTGCTCGCGCACCGCTCCGGCGTCGTCGGCCTGCGGTGCCAAGAGTAAATAGGTCTCGAAATCCGCGCGCGCCTGCGGATAACACTCCAGCCTTAGATAAACGAATCCGCGGTCCCGGACTTCCTCAGAGGCCGCGGGCGCCAAAATGATCGCTCTGTCGAGCACCGCGAGCAGCTTTACCAGGTCGTTGGCTTTCAAATAAATCGCTTTCAGATTCCCGAGCATGCGCTTGAGGATCTCTGTTTTGCTCGCCGGTTTGAGAAAGTCGGGCCGGAGTCCAATCGCGCTCCCGTACAGGTTTTCTAGCATCCGGCCCAGATCCCCGCGCGATTTAATCTCGCCCTTATTAAAGGGATCAATGATGATTTCCGCGCCATCGTCAGCGCACTTAACCAGAAAATGGCCGGGAAAACCGACGCCGTCGAGCGCCAGTCCGATGCGCTGCGCCACTTCCATGTATAGCAAAGACAGTGTGATCGGAATGCCAGTTTTGCGCACGAGGACCTCGTTCAGGAAGCTGTTTTTGGGATCATAATAATCGTCTCGGTTGCCGTGAAAACCATGCTGTCGAAACAACACGTAATTGAGCGCGGCAATCGATTGATAAACGTCGCTGCCGGCGGCGCGGCGACTGACAACTTCCACCGCAAGCGCATCGATGCACGCCAGGCAAGCCGAGATATCCAAATTGGGATATTCGTTTAAGGCGATCGCCAAGGCCGCGCGACCGAGGTCGATTTTCTCATCGCCTCGGTCGACGGCCTGACGAAATTCGCGATAAGGATCGTGAGCCAATGTGGCCCTGTGAGTTAGCGTGGTTCGGCGATGACGTCCACCAAATACGGCAACTGTTTTTCTTTGACGTATTTCACGCCGCGCTCGATGGCTGGCCGCAGGTCGGCCGGGCGAGTCACGGGCCCTTCGCCCTGCACGCCGAACGACTTTGCCATAGTCGCGAAATCGATGGCCGGGTCATCCACGTGGGTGCCGATCCCTGCATTTTCCACCGGGCGTTTGCGGAACTTGGCGACTTCGATACCGTGCTCCTCGGAATTGTAATAGGACTGGTTGTTGTGCATGACCATCAAGAGCGGAATACGATGTTTCGCCGCGGTCCACAGAGCGCTCGAAGTCATCAGCATATCGCCGTCGGACTGAATCGCTACAGCGAGCTGGCCGGTGCCTTTAAGCGCGAGCGCCGCACCTATGGACGCGCCGGGACCGTAACCGAGACCGGCGCCGCCGCTGCCGCCGAGAGATTGATTGGGCTTGGTGAAATCCCAAAGGCGCCGCGTCCAACCGTTGGAGGTGCCGTTGACTAGCACCCAGTCTTCCTTCCTCACCGCCTCACCTACCTCCAATCCCAACCAGGCGGTGGAGATTTCTTTCTGCGAGCCCTTGGCCTCGGCGTCGGCGCGCCACTTGGCTCGGCGGTTCTTGTGCTTTTCCGTCAATTCCTTCTGGCGCGCCTCGATGACGGCTTTTTTCTTGGCGTCATGACCAAGCAGCTCGCGGCAAAGCCGCGTCAATTCCGGCACTGCCACCGCGGTGTCAGCGCTCATCGGCACATCGATCGGCTGCAGTGCCTGGTAGTCATTGGCCCAGGAGTGGACCAGCATGTCGTTCATCGAAATCGCCGCGATTTTCACCGAAGGCGAAGTAACGTATTCGCAGTTGCGGGTCTGTTTGCTCACCGTGGTAAGCGAACCGAATAGATCAGCCACGTCGAGGGCCAGGATAAAATCGGTTTTTTGTAGAAGCTCCCGCGCGCCGTCGGTCGCATCCAGAGGATGACTCGAAGGAAAATTGAAGCGCCCGCCCTTGTCCACCACCGGCGCGGCCAACAGTTCGGCCAACTGAATTAACGCGGGCACCGTTCTCGGATTGCGTCCCAGGCTGTCAGCGATGATCAAAGGGTTTTGCGCGTTGACCAGGAGCTCGGCAGCGCGGCGCAGCGATTCCGGGTTCGCCTGCATCGGGGCCGGCGTCGAATAACGATTCACATCGGGGATCTCGAACGGAGCGGTGAGCGCGTCTTCCTGAATGTCGGCGTCGTAGTTGATATAAACGGGGGCTGTCGGGTCGGTGGTGGCAATCCGGTAACCGCGGATGAACGAATCAGGCACATCCGCCAACGAGTAGGGCTGATCATCCCATTTGGTGTAATCGCGCACCTGGTTGCCCTGCACCAGCGCGGTGTGGATCCAGTCGATGCGCGGGCGGCGCCGTTTGGAGTTCATCGGTCCGGTACCACCGAGCACCATCATCGGCACTCGATCGATATAGGCGTTGAAGATCGCCATGCTGGCATGCTGCAGCCCAACCATGTTGTGCACGATAGCGATCATCGGTTTGTTTTTCGCCTTGGCGTAGCCATGCGCTACCGCCACGGAAATTTCTTCGTGATGGCAGAAGATCACTTCCGGTTTGTAGTTACCGCCGTAGTTAACGATGGAATCGTGAATTCCTCGAAAGGTTGCGCCTGGGTTAAACGCGGCATACTCGATATCAAAGGCTTTCATCAAATCGACAACGACGTCGGAACCGTATTGGGGTTGCTTTTTTTCTACTCGGGACACGGGTCTGCTCCTCCCACAAATTTATGTTCTGCACTCCATACCAAGAATTGGGTCCCGTGGCTAGAGCTGGATCAAGAATTCTCCGCTTCCGGACGCATTTGCAGCAGACCCTTTTGGTAAAACAACTCCAGGGTTTCCGGCAGATCTCCCTCGCGCGCGCCGCTCGCCGAGGCCTGCCCCGCTTCGAGGGCGGCGATCGCTTGCAAAACCTTTTGCACCGCCGGCGCCATGAATGACTTCATCCCGTGGTGATTGAATGTCCGCTTGAGCTCGTCCATCTCTTCGGCGCGCCGGCCAGCATGAATGCGCAAGCCAACGATCGAAGGCGCTACCTTGTCGAGCAGCCCGGGAAAGCTCTCCTCGTACTGAGCCTTCAACTCTTCGAGCAGACCGAAGTGGCGCGCTCCCATCAACAGCTCGCAGAAAAGTCCTTGCAGCCCTTTGGTGAGTCCGGCGTAAACCACTTTGAAAGCCGACGCCTGATTGGTACTAGGACCTAGCACCTTGACTGGAATATTGAACGGCTCGAGTGCCTTAAGTCGGCTCGCCTCCGGGCCGGAACCATAAACAATTGTCCCTTTGCCCATTTTTGCCGCTGAGCCGATGATACAGCCGTCGACAAAATTCACCGCAGCGGGCTTGAGCACTTTGGCGATGGCATCTGCGGTCATCGGTGAAATCGCATTAGCGTCAAGAAATAAAAGATCCTTGCGTCCGACTTTTTTTACTGCCTTGGCAACGTTGACCGCCACCCGTTTGGCAGCGGAAGGCACGACGATGGAAACAATCAGATCGGCGCTCCTGACTAGTTCCGCCATCGATGCCACCGATGTGACGCCGGCGTTCTCGCCGCGCTTGCGGCTCACCTCACCGCGGTCCCGGTCGTAAGTCAACACCGCCACGCCGTGGCTCTTTAAAAGCTTGGCCCAGTGAAAGCCCATCTCGCCAATGCTCATGATGCCGATCGTTTGAAAAGCCACGGGTTGCTCCTTGCTTGGATTTGTTGCCTCGGAACTTGTGTCCTCCGCAACGCCCTCTCTATGACATAACTGATCGGTATTTAAAAGTAACTCCCGGTTTATCACCACTCCGGAAACAACCCGGTCATTCGCAAGTTGAAAAAATTGGGGTCAGGACCCTCGCAAGGCGGAACCCAGCTGCAGTCCAACTTTTTTGCCCCGCGGGTGAACCAGCGATCGTTGATCGCCTTGGTCCTCAACCGACGGAAATACTACAGCGCAAAAATTCGCCACCACACAGTCGACGGACCGGATCGTACCTATTCGCGATCGTAGGAGGACAATCGCCGCTTACGATTCAAATTCATATTTTTGTCGGCAATCGATCTTTGCCAAAGCGCAGAAGAAATCCCGCACCGCCGGCAGACGCATGAACCGATCGTAATCGTAGTGCGGTCCATAGCTCGACCAAATCTCCTCCCCCGGTTCGATGTCGCGCAAAGCGACAAATATAAAGTAAGGCTGCTGGCAGAGCTGCTTGATCGCGGCGTTTTGAAAATGCGTGTCGATGCCGTTGATTTTTTGCGGCGCGAAATTGATCCGGCTCACATGAGCGCCGTATTCCTTGCTGTCGATATACCGGTACGGCGCGGCCTTTTCCCAAGCACACTCCGGAAGCCCCGCCAGGTAATGGGTATCCTTTGGGATCGCCTCGGGGGTCACCAGCCGGCCGCCGAGCTCGCCGATGACTTCGCCTTTTTTGATTTTTACCGCGGCGAACAGACCGTTGCCGGCGTTGGGAATCGTCGATTTTCTAATTACGGTTCTTTTCTCGTAGCTTTTGTCGATCTTCAGCAAGGCAAGCTGAACCGACGCCTTTTGCGCGGCTAAAAGCCGGTCGCCGCGGCAGAGCAACAACCCCGAAAACATCAGCAAGAAAATAGCTGCGGTTCGATTCATTAACATTAATGGCGAGATTATGCGCCCTCCGTCGTCGTAAATTCTTTTAGCAAACCTTACGGACATGAGCTTGTCGAATCAGGACCGAGAAATTTGGCCTCGGACTTAATTCGCGAACGACGCAACTTCGCTCTAACGGAACCCTTTGATGCTGCCGCCGATGCCGCTTGGAAAGATCCGGGCCCGCCAAAGCCTCAGCGGCGCGCTCGCTTAGGACTTTGCCGGACCGGACGGGACCACGAGAATCGGACAGGGGGCACCCCGTAGAACTTTATCGGTGACGCTGCCGATCAACATGCGGGAAAGGCCGGTGCGCCCATGGCTGGATATAACGATCAAGTCGATCTGCTCGTTCTCCGCGCAACTGACGATGGCACCGTAGGGTTGGCCAGGGTCGACAATCTGGCGAATTTTCAAATCGGCACCGAGATCGGCGCTGTTTTTGGCGACGAAGTCCGCAAGCCGCTGTTTGTGCTGCTCCATCTCCGGTTTGCGGACGCTGTTGGTCTCATCGAGTACCACAACGTTGAGTACCACGACTTCCGCGCCTATTTCCTTGGCCGTTTGAAACGCGTAACGTACGCCCTTGGCCGAGAGCTCGGAGAAATCCGTCGGCGCGAGAATCCTTTTTACGATCGGCATAACGAACTCCTTTTGTGGCAGCCATCATGTCATTCAACGCAATCCATAGGCCGTCCAATTCCCCCAAACAGTAACTCCAAATGCGCCTGTATCTCAATCGAAATCTTTGCTGCGATCGGGCGGCTGAGGCCCGCCTTCATACCAATTGGAACAGCCGCTTGGCGTTGAGTGCGAGAATATTTTCCTTGTCGGCGTCGGTAATCTTCGCCATGCGGATCAGCTCCAGCGTAGCGCAGTGCTCATAGCTCGCCGGTTGCGAGTAAAACAGGCTGCCGAAGATCAGCCGGTGCGAGCCCACGGCTTCGACGAACTGACGCAGGAAGCCCGCGCCGCGCACATGGGCCGTATCGAAAAGAATATTTGGCGTGCGCTTGGCGATGTCGAGCGCCAGTTGGCTGTTGGTATTGGTGGTCAGGGCATCCAACGCCACCAGCGTGAGCTCAGGGAATTCCAACGCGAGACGCTCTAGTCGCCATACCGCTTCGAGGTTCGATTCCGCATTGGTGTGGATCAGCGGCACCAGGCCGAGATCTCTTACCTTCTTGAGCAACGGCCGCATAAGCGGGTGGTCGACCGCCAAACCCTGAAACCGGTTGTGCCAGACCACTCCGTTAAGCCCCAACTCATATTTGATCCGTTCGAGCTCTCCCAGAGAGCGCGGGCCATGGAGCGGCTCGACGATACCGCAGGCCACTGGAAAACGCTTCGGGTCGAGCCTACGGTAAACCGCCACGCTGTCGTTGCAGCGCATAGTGTCCTTGATACCGTCCGCCTGGATATATCCCGTGGCGGCCAGGATCGCCGCCAGTGTCACGCCGTTGGCGTCCATGATCTGCACTCGATTGGCGTAATCGCGCTCTTGCCAGCCGTGGCTTTCTTGAAGGCTGCCTCCGCTTAGCGAACCGAGATGATGATGAATGTCGAAAATCTCCATGGCCTCTCCTGCAAACCTCGATTTTAAGGACAAACGACCGCTCCGCGATTGCCCGCCGAACCCGAATTTCAACTCCGCGTTTTGCCGCCCATCGGGACGGGGTCGCCTAACTCGCCCAGACCCCAGGGTCAAAGGGGAAATCCAGCGGGCAAGTTTTCGCATAGGTCGAAAACTTCGCGCACCGCCGGCCGAACGATGAAGAAACTATTTCGGCTGCCGCCCGCGTTTTGTTCACACCGATTTTGCGGGGGTCACCGGCGCCGCTTCCCTTTTGCCCATCTGCTCGCCGCTCGGCAATTGCTCATATTTTAATTCGACGCGCTGGTCCATCGCCGCGTAGGGTTTTGCCCAATCGATCTGGCTCATCGTGAATCTCCTTTTGTTGTAAAAACTGAGTCACATTGCGGGCGCGTAATTCCCGCTCAGCAAGGCGCCACCGCCGATGATCGGATTTTCGATCTTGAGCATGTGATAGGTAAGCCACATCTCCGCCGCCAACGCCCATACGACTTTGACCTTGAGATCACGCTCCAGATAATCGATAGCCGGCGCCGCGTCCCAACCACCGCCATTGATATAAACCGCTTGTGCCGACGGCAGCCTTGCCAGTCCTTGCTTGCAATGGCGGTAGACATCCATGTGCGAAACTTCATCCAGAGCAGCAAGCGAGGTCGTGTACAAGCCCGAGCTTTGCCCGGTCATGCTTAAACCGGGCATCAGCTCCGATTCGATACCGAAGTGGGAAAAATATTCAACGATCGCTTGATTGAGCTCACGGCCATAATAGGTCGCCACCGCCACTTTCTTTACACCGAGAGCCCGCAGAGCGATTGCATGGGGCTCCATCGGCGTCACCACCGGCAAACCGATTTTCTCTGACAGTTCACGCGCCCATCGCCGCTCGAAATCGAGCCCTTTCAGCAGAAACGGCGGCGTGCCACTGATCGAAATGATATCGCAGCCGACTTCCTTCAATTGAACAGCTAGCTCTTCGGCTTTTTTGAAGCCTTCGAGAAAGCTCTCGCGCCGCTCGCTGCGAAAGCCGATGAAGGTCGGCACGATCTCGACACCTTCGGGCGCGTGCTTGTACCAATAGGCGAACGACTTGCCGCGATGGGTCGGCTTGATTAAACCAATGCGCGCACGCCAGGCAACCATTCCAATATCCTCCTAGTTCATGATGAGTACACGACCATAAATGGTCATACCAGAAAAACTCAACGGCGGTAACAAAACAAACCCCCTCTAGTGCATTAACCCCGTTTGCTTTGCGAGAAATTTCGTACCGAGTTTTGTCAGCGTTGGGCAACCCTCTCGACGGCCTTTTGAGCGCTAGACGCTTCGATCGCGGCAACGAGAGAATCCGTAAAGCGGCGCCGGCCGCGGCGAAAAGGAAATTATAGTGTCGAAAATAAGAACCCGAATCCGCACAAATTCACCCCCGCAATTTCCGCCACTCCGGCCTGATCACGAGCAAGAGCTAACGCACTCCTTGCTCGCCCAGAGCAAAATTCACTGCGCCCAATAAGCACGAAGCACCGCGGGCAGGCTTCGCCGCCATTCTCGGTGGAGCCGCCTCGGCAAAAACAATTCAACTTCTCCGATGACTCTGATGCCGCGAAGCATGCACGGGCGCCACTGTTCTGCCTGCGACGAAATGACCAAATCCCGCCGTCGTTTGTACAATATTGTCGGCTCCTGCCTTGACATGGCCCGCCCGCACCACCTCTGTGCACGCGCCCGGCTGGATTTTAGTGAGGCAACTCCTCGTCGAAGCTAGATTTATTCGCTTTCGATGAAATCTGAAAATTCTAGGCACCGGACTTGCTAACACCTTATTACGCCGACTTTGCCGCGACCCATGCTCGCGAACCCTGCAGTAAGTTTGCGCTGCGATCTCGGCAGAATACGCGACGTGATGTTTCATATCGCGCGGGTGAGTCGACCACAACGGCAAGCTTAAGAGGTTACAGGTAGCGGCGGACGGCAACAAATTTTCCTCGAGCAAAACGTGACGGCTCTCTAATCGGCGATGCCGATCAGGGATGACAAATAGAAAGAGAGTTGAGACGATGATTGAAGCGGAACAGTTAACCGATCCCGAACGAAAATTGTGGGCGCATGTGCTGCTCCAAGCACTTGCGGATCTTGGCGGTCATGACCCCATCGCACGTCCGGCACGGCTGTGGTTTGTTTCGAAAGACGATTCCATCGGCAGTTTTATCTGGATTTGCCATCATTTGTCGATGGATCCGGCGGCCGTGCGCCAGCGCGTCCTGAGAGAAGCCAATCAAAGAATGCGCGACTCGATTGCCGCACGGGCCCAAGCGACCAATCGCGCGGCGTAAACGAGAGCATTCCTCGCTGCAATGCTACTGAATCGCGCAGCGAGTTTTCGTATTCTCTCGACTTTGTGACAAAGCAGAGAGATTTCTTCGCGCTGCAGCGAGCATCGGGCTGAGGCAGCGGCAACACTTCTCCGATACCCAAGCGCATAAGGCAGCGCTGCTTGATCGTCTCGGCTGCGGCTCATTCTTTCGCAACCGAAATTGGCTTTTAGAGCCTGCCGCGCCTCACCTCCACTTACCCCTGAGCTTACCCCCGGCAAGAAATGCGACAACAAAGGCATCGCCAGCATAATCCGATTGCCAAAAAATCTTGATTGCGCTAACTCGGAAAGGCGCGAACCCGTTCCGCATCGGTTCGCGATACGCTGATTGAGGGGTAAAAATATGAGTCTGGATTTTGTTACCAATCAAGAAATCATTGTCGCGGCGCGGCGCAATCTGACGGATAACGTCTGGCACTACTTGACCGGCGGCGCAGAGTCCGAAACCACCATGCGGCGCAACCGATTCGGGTTGGATAGCCTTGCCTTTAGGCCGCGCGTGCTGGTCGATGTATCGGCAATTGATACGTCGGCAACTTTTCTCGGCCATAAACTCAAAATTCCCGTCATGCTCGCACCCCTCGGATCCTTACAGTCGATCACTCCCGAAGGCGGGGTTACCGTGGCCAAGGCCGCCGAAGAGTACGGCACGGTGAACTTCGTCAGCTCGGTGACGCAACCCAGCCTCGAAGAGATCGCCGGCGCTAGCTCTAACCCGAAAATTTTTCAGCTCTATGTACAGGGCGAGTTGAAATGGGTCGAAAATATTTTGACGCGGGTCAAGGAAGCGGGTTACGCCGCCCTTTGTTTGACCGTCGACACGGCGCACTACGGCCATCGCGAACGGCAAATGATGGATCGGTGGTTACCGCCAAGCCGGCGCGGCTTCGGCTACGAATATCGTGCCGGGCTCACCTGGGAGACCATGGACGCGATTAGAGAAATGGCCGGCCTGCCGTTTATCTTGAAAGGCGTAGCAACTGCCGAAGACGCGGCCGTCGCCGTCAAGCACGGCGTTGCCGCAGTTTATGTCTCCAACCATGGCGGACGCCAGCTCGATCATGGGCGGGCGACGATCGAGATGCTCCCGGAGATTGTCGCCGCCGTCGGCGGCAAAGCGGAGATCGTGCTCGACGGCGGCATTGTGCGCGGCACCGATGTGCTCAAAGCCGTTGCCCTCGGCGCCCGCGCCGTGACGATCGGCAAGCTGCAAGGCTGGGGACTCGCTGCCGCCGGCCAAGCCGGCCTGGTGCGGGTGCTGGAAATAGTTGAAAGCGAAATTGTCACCGCCATGGGATTGATCGGCATCACGCGCCTCGACCAACTGACGCCGGCTTATCTCTGCAGTGTTCAACCGCTATCTCCGACCCACGAGATGAGCGCGTTCCCGCACATACCCGGCGGTCGGTTGCTCTGAACCCAAGCGCAGGCCGCAAGGCGACTGATCGGCATCGAAGCGGAAAGGCCTCGCGCTACTTCCCCTTGACCTTGGCCAGAACTTCGTCGACCAGTTTCCGCAGCGGTTTCACGTCTTCGTATTGCGGCAAGCTGGACAGGAGATACTTTCCCCCTTCCTTGGGCACCTGCTCTTCCTTGTAGCGAATCATATCCTTGGGAATGTCAGTGCGAAAGGAATTACGCCCGGTGAGTTTCTGCCAGGTGAGCTGGCCGTCGCGCGACAGGAACCAGTTGATGTAAACCTTGGTCGCGTTGGGATGGGGCGCGTTTTTAAACGAGGCAATATGTCCCGAGCCGGTGCTGATCGTATCGCCCTCTTTCTCGCTGAAAATTTGCCTGACCGGCAACCCTTGTTTGCGCGCGTTTTCGGTGTTCTCAAGCTTTGCCAGCACATGCATGATATATTTGCCTGAGCCTACCCAGTCCATCATTTGGTGCTCGTTGGCGGCGAACGCAACTTGCGTTTCTGTGAGTAGCCGCGTGATGAACTTCGGACCTAGATCGGGACTGTAATAAATAAATCGCCAATTGCCGATATTGCCGGCGGAGTCGGGATCGGTCATAACTAATTTGCCGTGATATTTGGGCGCGAGCAGATCCCACCAAGAATCGATTTCGCCGGCTTTAATGAAGTTGGTATTAATCGCGCCCATCCCGGAGCCCGCGTCCCCCTGGGCCATAAAAACATATTGCCCGTCGGGATCGGCATAGAGATGTTTTTTTGACCACCATTTCGTCTGATCGACAACTTCCGGAAGAATCAACTGAGGCGGAATCGGCTGCAATAGACCGGCCTTATGATAAACCAAGACCATGGTTCCGCCGCCGCCGACGCTCAGGTCGACAAGATGCTTGTCGGCGCGGTGTTCGGCCATAATTTTTTTCGCCAGATCGCTCCCCGAGCCGCCAACGAAATTAATTTTTATTTTCGGATAAGCGTCTTTGAACGCCATGATCGCCTTGCCGACCCCGGCACGGGACTGGCCATAGATAGTCACTTCGCCTTCTTTTTCGGCCGCGGCCACCGTCTTGTCCCAATCCTGCTTCCAATCGCCGTAAACCGAACCGGCAAGAGCGATATTCAACAGCGACACCGAAAGCAAATTTGCCAGACTGAATATTTTCATTGGATATCACCTTTCAATTGAGTCGGCTGACCGCAAAACCCCGCAGAAACCCTCGCGCTCTGCCCAACGACAGACCCACAGGTCTTCTGATAGCCGTGATGAAAGTTACGGTCAATAGTCAGGCGAGTTCAGCCCTGCCTCGTCCCAGCCCACGTCGGAGTACGCACTCTCAACGGGTCACATTTGCGAAGACGATATCGGTGCGGTTAAAAATAACGCTTCTGTTGCGAACGACTCGATACTATACAACTCACGACTGTGGTCGACCGTCGGCATACACTGACAACCGCGATTGCCAGTTATAAGATTAAAAACCCTTGCAGGAACAGCAGGCAAGTTTAAACAACCATGGTGCCCGGAGCCGGACTCGAACCGGCACAGACCTTTCGGTCCGAGGGATTTTAAGTCCCTTGTGTCTACCTATTCCACCATCCGGGCGCAAGTAAATTCATTAGCTTGCAGCGCTCTGATTTTCAACCGCGTTTACTGTTACTCGTCCGCAGCCAATTTGACGGTGCTTTTCACAAGTTCGTGTGAAGGTTCGTGGGGGCTAGCTTCTTAGGAATTGGATATTTGTTCTGCAACTGTCATCACGGCTACCTCATCATCGGCCAGCGTGTCACGCGGCATGTATTCACCCTACATCTAGAATTCCACGGGTGGAAATATGTAGGTGCGGGTGTGTCGCGTTCCGATTTCACCATCGAATTTTTGCAATTTTCCCTGCGACCGATGGCGCGGTTTCGTTGACTTCATCCGTTTTGGTGAGATGCAGTGCGCGAGTTCTACGCCACATGACTGGCTCGACATGGTAACGAGAACGAAATCACACTGCGTTAGCAAGCCTTGGGTTTGTCGATCCCACAGCGCTGCCAACGTTATTCCGCTTCTCTTCAAGTCCAAACAAAGGGCGTTGGCGATTGCCGTGTTCGAACCGCTATCCGGAATAACTGATTTCAGGGTGCTCTTTGTACCGCTTTTCAGGATCGGCGGCGGAAAACGCGCAGATTAGAGTCATCGGTTTGCGACCGGTATTGATCATCATATGGCGCGCGCCCGCTGGGATAAGAAGCGTATCGCCGGCAACCAGTTTCTCGATTTGACCATTCACCCAAGCCTTGCCGCTGCCTTTTTGTACGAAGATGACCTCTTCCATGCCTCTGTGACTGTGCGGATGGCGCGGACCCGCCTGCCGCACCGGCAACAGCTCGACGAAGCGGAGCGCTATGCGTTTCGATTTTAAAACTCGATGGGATACCAATTCGCGAAAATAACGGCTCGGAAGTTTTTTGGGCGCGATGTCGTTACGGTTAATTTTACGGATTGCCATGAGTTACTCCAGCACTTCCTTGATCGCCACGGTGCGGCCGCTTTCGGCCGAGCGGAGCGCCGCATCGATCACCGCCAAGGCCGCTATGCCTTCCTTGCCCCCGACCTCCGGTTGTTTTCGGCTGCGGATACATTCGCCAAACTCCTCCAATTGCTCGCGAAACATGTCGCCCTGCCCCAAAGGAATGGGTTTATGCTCGGAAGAGCCGCGATGTTGAATCTCGAGCTGGCTATGCTGGTCGACTACGTCGGAGCGGCTCCAAAAATTGAAATCGACCGTAAAGTAGAGATTGGCATCCATGCCATAAACGTAAGTAAAATAGGTTCCCTGAGAAGCCCAGTTCGAACCGATGTAGCAGAGCTGCCCGCTTTCCATCTCGATAACCGTCATCGTTACATCTTCGGTTTCCGCCGGGCTGTAGAGCTTCTTCGCCATGCAGGTGACGTTTTTGGCCGGACCAAAGAGGTAATTGAGTGTGTCGGTATGGTGTACCGCCAGCTGGATCAGCGGTCCTCCTGGGTTCTTGTCCCGATACCAGCGCCATTTTTCCGGAGTTAGCTCCAGACTTCGATCATTGGAAAAATTGCACTCGGCCATGACGAGCTTGCCGATACCTCCCTGATCGATAAGCTCCTTGATTTTGCGGCTGCCCTGGAGCCGGCGCGCGCTGTGGCCCACTGAGAGGATGACTCCCGCTTCCCGGCAGGCGCGCTCGATGGCGACGGCGTCCGCCAGACGGTGGGCGAGGGGCTTATCCACGTACACATCCTTTCCTTTTTCCGCAGCTTCGACGATAGGTTCCCGATGCACGTCATTGGGCGTAGTGATAATCAGCCCTTCGACCGCGGGATCGTCCAGCAGCTCCTCATAGCTTTTAGCGCTGCGGCAACCGTACTGTTGCGCGAATGCTTCACGGCTCTTCTCCGAGCGACTGAAGCAGTTGACAAGACGAAGCCGCTCGCTCTTGCGCATCGCATCGGCAAGCACCTTCGCCCAACGCCCTAAACCGACAGCTGCCACTCGCACGGGTTCATTGGCCATATTCCTTCAACTCCTTGAAAGTTTTTTCGATGTATTCTGCAGCGGCATTAGCGACGCCGTCTAAGAATTTTTGGGCGCGCTCGGGAGTCGCGTTTTGCGGCTGGCCATACCAGCCGGTAGGGGCGATCTCTCGAATATCTCTCAAAAAGGGATAGCCGGCCCTGCCGCGCCTGAGCGCATCGATCTTTTGCGCCTGCTCGGGCGAAGACGGATTGGTCGCGCGTTCCAGGTGAACCAAAGACGGGTCATAAGCGAGCACGGGCAAGACTTCGAGTTCCCCGCCGTGGGTGAGGCCGCACTCTTTGCCGAAAAGCTCAAAAGCGATATAGCATGCCTGCACCACGAGCACGCGCAGTCCATAGCGCTGCTGGACAGACACGCCGGCGAGATTCATCGAGGCGGTGTTGCCTTCATGCCAGTTGAGGAACACTACCCGCTTGGCGCCGTGCTGGGCCAGGCTCGCGCAGATATCTTCGACCACGGCAATAAAAGTTTGGGGCTGGAGCGTCAACGTCCCGGCAAAGGACATGTGGAAAGGGGTGACTCCTATGGGACAGAACGGGACCAGGAGACCATCGACCCTCTCGGCAACCTGCTGGCCGATAACCAGCGAAGCCAGATAGTCCGTGCCGCAAGGAAGGTGAGGGCCATGTTGCTCCACGCTCCCCATCGGAAGAATGGCGAGACCGCTGCGCTTTAAAATCGCTTCAGCCTCAGGCTGGGTCATCTTGAGCAGAGACTCTCGCATGGTCTTGGGCTCCTCTGGATTACGAGATCGGATTACGTTTTAGGGCTAGCCGGATTTTCCGGTTCCGTTCGCGACTGCCGCGGCGTCTCAACGATATTTTGCCCCTCCGCGCTGGCCTTGCCGAATAAGCTCTCCGCTTGGGTTTTGGAATGAAGCATTTCCCGAGGGAATACAATCTTCACCGCATGGGTTGGACAATATTCTTCGCAGCTGCCGCAATACCAGCATTCGTCTTCGTATTTTATTACCGGTGTTTTCTGCGGGTCCAAGCGGTAGATGATGTCTCCCGGACAAAATTGGTCGCAGAGCGTGCATCCTTTCACGCAAAGATCCGCGTCAATTAGAATGGGCATTCGTTTTCTCCGTGGTCGGATCGCTCGGCCCGACCGGTCGGTAATCTATTTCGTAACCCCCGTTTCGTCTTTTGAGCACGATCATTTTGCGCCAATGGGCATCGTCGCGGTTCGGAAAATCGGCGCGGAAATGCGAGTAGCTGCCGCGGCTTTCGCGCCGCTCCAAGGCGGCCGTGGCCACCATTTCAGCGACCTCGCGAATATTGAGCGCCTCATGGGCCCGCATGAGCTCGTGAAAATCTCGAGCGCGGAGGAGCGGCTCTTCCGCGGCCAATCCCCGCAGTTTCTCAATGGCCGTGCGCAGCTTTTCCTCCGTTCTCTGATAACCAATATAGTCGGTCACGACCTGGCGCACCTTATCTTCGTAGTCTCGCGGCGAAATGCCGCTGGCGTTGCGGCAAGGATAGAGCAGACGCTCATGCTCGGCTTCGAGTTCCTGCTCTTGCAGACTTTCTTCGACGCCATGATGACAAGCGAATAGACCCGCCTGTTTGCCAGCCTCGTAGCCCATGACCGCGGCGCCCGAGATACCGCCGCTCACTGTGCAGCAATCCCCGGCGGCGAACAGCCCGGCGATCTGGGTCGCGGTCTTGGCATCGATTAAAATGCCGCTGCCGCGAAAGTAGACGCCGCCGCGGCGCGAGGAGAATTCCGAGACGGTGACTTCGAAGGGGTCTTTTTTAAGATCGATGCCTTTTTCCTTGAACCAGCGCGGCAGAGACGGGCGATCGACCCCGAGCGTTTCTTCGAGCCGTTCCAGCATATCTGCAGGGAGATGACGGCAGTCGCAATAAATTGGAGCGTTGCCGGCGAGCGTTTCGCTGACAATGGCGCTCGTGAGGATATCCCGCCTGGCCCGTTCGCCCGCCGGGTCATATTTGAGCATGAAGCGTTCTCCCTTGGCGTTGATGAAATAAGCGCCAAGTCCGGTGAGCGAGTTTGTTCCTTGGGAAGAAATCCCCTTGGGCGTGATCGTGTTCTCAGTAAATTCCATATTGGCCAGCAAAGCGCCATGGCGAGCCGCCATGGCCTGAGCGTCGCCGGTGTTGTAAGGGCAATGCCAGCTATCGAACGCAAGGCCCGAGGAATTGCGCGAGAGCCGGTTGGTATCGCCGGTGGCGAGAACGATTGCCTTGGCGCGAAAAAAATAAAACTCACCGGTCCGGATGTTAAATACCGACGCGCCGACCGTCTGATCCTTGCGCGTCAAAAAATTTGCCGCCATCGTGCGCAGGAAAATCTGCGCACCAGAATCGAGCACCGCCCGGGAAATTTTCGGCTTGAATTTGCTGCCGTCGAAGTCGATATGATATTCACCGGGCAAGCCAAAAGTTCGATGACGAAAGTATTTGCCGGTTGAAGGGTCCCTGAAAGGCACTCCCATCTTTTCCAATTTTCTGAGCATGGCGGGAAGGCCGCGCACAAAGGTCTCTACCGGCTTGATATCGACAATGGAGTCCGTCAATTTCGGGATGTGGTGCAGGAGATATTCCGGCGTGTCCCACTCCGGTCCATCCTCGGCAACCGCCAAGATCTGGTCGACGCCTGCCGCAATGCTGCCGCAGCGTTCCAGCAGCCCGCCTTTATCCACCACTGCGACCCGGGCATTCATCTCCCGAGCCCCGAGGGCAGCCAGGCATCCGGCCACACCGCCGCCGATGACGAGGACATCGGTTTCGATCGTTTGCGTTTTAGAATGACCCGCGATCAATGGTTTAACCCCGACCCCCTCGAGAACCATATCACGCCAGGTTGAAACTTGAATCTCATCCGAGGTTCACTGAAATCACGCTGATTTTCTCCGCGGGCAAATGTAAGGACACTTCGGTCCCGTCGGTAAAAACTTCTCCTGGCGGAGTTTGAACTCTGAGAATACTCTCGCCGACGCGCACTCGATAATCCACTTTGTCGCCGAGATACGCCCCTTTCTCCACGATCCCCTGAAGCTCGTTTCTCGTTTTACTTCCTTCTTTGTACATTCTGATATTATGCGGCCTTATAGAAAGGAGCACGTCCGCGCCGACGTTGAGCGTCCTGCATCCGTCGATAACCAGTTCCTGGTGGCCGGCTAAACAAACGGTTTTCTCTCCGGTGGCTTTACCGGAGAAGAAGTTTGCTAGTCCTATGAATTCGGCGGTGAAAGAGTCTTGCGGGCTGTCGTAGATTTCGCAAGGGTTTCCGATCTGCTTAATTTTTCCGTGGGACATGACCGCAATCCGGTCGGAAATGGCCATGGCTTCCGCCTGATCGTGCGTCACGTAAATCGATGTGACGCCGATTCTTCGTTGAATCTCTTTGAGCTCGAATCTCATCTCCTCTCTGAGCTTAGCGTCTAGATTGCTGAGCGGCTCGTCGAACAGCAAGATGTCGGGCTCGACCGCCATAGCGCGAGCCAACGCGACTCGCTGTTGCTGACCGCCGCTCAGATTCGACGGATACCGGTCCTCAAACCCATCTAACTTGACCATTTCCAATGCGGCGCGCACCCGTTTGCGGATTTCTTCCTTGGGTTTTTTTAAGTTATGCAATGGAAACGCGACGTTCTCAAAGACCTTCATATGGGGCCATACCGCGTAGCTTTGAAAGACCATCCCCATGTTGCGCTTTTCGGGAGGAACCACTTTCGTGCCGGGAGAGGATAACAACTTGCCGGCGACTCTGATCTCCCCGTCCGTCGGTTCCACCAAGCCCGCGATCATTCTCAATGTGGTTGTTTTTCCGCAGCCGCTGGGCCCGAGAAGGGTCATGAATTCGCCCTTGCCGATGTCGAGATCCACGCCGTCGACAGCTACGGTCTTGCCGTACATTTTACGGAGTTTTCTTAGCTCCACGTGTGCCAAGTGACTTCTCTTCTCAATTTCCCGTTTCGCGGGATCTGAGTTTGATGACGATCGCGGGTAAAAGCGTGACCAGTGAAAGCAACGTCATCAGCGCCGCCGCGTTGGTCAACTGGAATGCTCCCTCTTCGAACATTTCATAGATCGCTACCGAGATGGTTTCATTTCCCGGTGAGAACAACAACAACGAGGCCGGCAATTCTCTGAACGAGTTGATGAACGCAATGACCCAACCGGCCATGACGCTCGGAATCGTGAGAGGGACGATAATTCGAAAAAAGGTTCGGCGCGGCGGGGTACTGTGAATTCTGGCGGCCTCCTCCAGCGCAGGGTCGACCCTGGAGAGTCCCGCATAGGCTGCGCTATAAGCGTAGGGGAGATTCCGAATCAAATAGGCGAGTAGCAAGATCCAAATCGTGCCGATCAATTGAATCGGAGGCCGGATGTAGGTGTAGAGAAGCGACACGGCGATAACGCTGCCGGGTATGGCCACGGGCCACCGAGTCAAGTAGCCCAGCAAGCCCCGTCCCGGAATTTGCGATCGCTTGACAACGACAGCCGCGGCGAGCGTGAAGAGCGCGAGCAGGGTCGCGGCAGAGACTGCCAAGAAAAGGCTGTTACCGATTGCGCGAAAGACGAATGGATGCTCGGTGAAAAGGTAGACATAGTGTTTGAAAGTAAAATTACTCAAGGTCAAGTCCGCGCCCAGGGATGGACTCAGCGATACCATGATCATGCCAATATAGGGCAAGAGGACTGCGATGGAGACAAAGAGCGTCGAGGCGGCAAAGGCAAGCCAGCGCCACTTACCCAGCCTTGTGCGCTCCATCGTCTCTTTTCCCGTAACCGTGACAAACGACTTTTCAGCCAGTAGCTTGTTTTGCCCATAGATCAGCAGGCTCGTGATTAACAGGAGCACCACGGATAGTGTCGTGGCAAAGCCCCACTCCGGTGGATAGACGGCGATCGATCGGTAGATTTCTACGGGCAGGATAGGAATTCGGGCGAGCACCCCGATGGTTCCGCCAATCGAGAACTGTTCGATGGAGATCGTAAAGACCAACATAAAGGCCGCAGCTATACTGGGCGCAACCAGAGGCACGGTAATTTTTCGAAAGGTTTTGAATTGGTTTGCCCCGCTCATCCGGGCCGCGTCCTCCAGAGATCGGTCCATGGTCGCGAAGGCCGCCGACGTGAGCAGAAACGCCCACGGATATAAATGAGCAGAGAGCGCCCAGATCATGCCGGGCATGCTTAAAATGTTAAACGGCGGGTTTTGTAAGCCGAAAAGCCACATTAGAAAGCGGTTGAAGAGTCCAGCCTTGGGCGTCAGGAGAAATATCCAGGCGAGGGCGGCGGCAATGGTCGGCAGGCCGTAAGGCGCGATATGAAGGATTGTGAATGCCTTTCTAAACGGCAAGTCCGTGCAAACGCATAGCCATGCG
Source organism: Chloroflexota bacterium (assembly GCA_050257635.1). Classification (GTDB taxonomy): domain Bacteria; phylum Desulfobacterota; class Binatia; order UBA9968; family UBA9968; genus DP-20. The sequence goes on along the minus strand of JBLMXG010000023.1, from coordinate 124,000 downwards.
AAAACCGTCCCTGCGGCGGTGGCGACAACCGCGGCGCCGAGACCCAAGGTCATGGTGTTGACCATTATTTTGAAGAAGCGCGGGGATAGAAGCTCGGTGTAATTACCTATTGTAAAGCCTTTTTCGTCGAAGAAACTCGAACCGACAAGGCCGGCGACGGGATACACAACGAGCACGGCGAGAACGAGAAGCGGGAGAATGACCGGCAGGCCGCGCGAGAGCCGGCGCCAGGGGGCTTCGCGTGGCGTCGCTAAAGGCAGGCCATTGTTATTCCATCGCCCAAGCGAGATTGTCCGGTTCACGCGTTCCGCCATAACGGCTAAATAGTCCCCCGCGTCCCTGTCAAAGTACTTCTCAGCGGCGAGGCTTTTGGCTCACGCCGATCGGTCTCTGGTGCGAAGCCAGCCCGCGCCAACCGGCGACCGGGTCGCCTGTCGATGATGCGCTGATTTCTCCGTAACGCCGGTGCTTACTGCCCCATTCGCTTTCGGAACTCTTTGGTGACTTGCGCAGCATTAAGGTTCGCCCAATCAATCTTGGGATACCCTTTTACCAGTTCTGTCATTGGCGGCAGAACTTTTGCCATTGGCGTATCCTTGTTCAGATAGGCGACATAGCCATGCCGGCCCTTGGAGGCTGCCGCAGCTCCCTCCGCGCTCATCACAAAATTTGCCAGCAGCAGGGCAGCGTTGGGATGCGGCGCAGCCTTAGGGATCGCCAGACCGGCCCACCAGGCGGCCAGACCATCTTTAGGAAAGATATTTCCGATCGGGGAACCCTGCGCCTCAGCTTCAAGGATGTCAAAGCAATTTACGATGGCAATCGGCCTTTCCCCGGTGGCTAACAGTGCGACGGTCTCGTCGCTGCTCGGGGCGACGATCGGATTGTTCGCGTGCAGCTTATCAAAATAATCCCAGCCGTATTTATGGCTCATATAGACAATCCAGCCAAAGGTTGGGCCGGCTTCTGGACCGGCGGTGGCAACCTTGTCTTTCCATTTCGGTGTCACAAGATCCTGCCAGCTTTTCGGGGCATCATTTTGACTGACAACCTTCTTGTTGTAGCCGATGCAGGTAATGAGCAACCGCCTCGACCAGATGGTATTGTCGTTGTCTCTGAACCGGTCGGTAACCTGCTCGTTGGCGTGGCTGGCTTTCCATTGCTTCAGGTACCCCTTCTTTTTCCAATCAAAAAAGACGAGCGGGTTGGTGATGTCCAGCACGTCGGATCGAACCGTGTTGGTCTCGAACTCGGACTGGGCGACCTTCAGAATTCGACCAGTCGATTGCCGGTTGAGCTCGATCGGGATGCCGTATTTCGCCTCGAAGGCCTTCACCGGCTCCGCGAGCGCCGTGCGGTCTTCCGAAGAGTAAAAAACGACTTTGCCCTCTTTCTTGGCCGCATCTAAAAGCGGATCTTTCGTTTGGCTTTGCGCTTTAGCGCCAAAAGGAATGCCGATCGTCGTGACGAAGGCCAGAATTAGAAGTTTGCTCTTCATAGCACTCTCCTTTTTGTTGTTTTCTCCAACTCAAGCGTCTAATTGCGTCCGGTGCTCCTCCCCAATGTTTCATCGCTTCGGCTGTATCAAGCCGCCATTTCTCGATCACCACTTAAGTCTATTCCGTCGAGTTGTATTCTCCTCGCCGAATCCTGAATAGAATTCAATGTAGCCTCTTCGGAGTCGTCGAATTGCCGGCGCGTTTGTATCTATCGTAAAGGCGGCTTATTCACAAGGTGTTTAGGGATGCCGCCACGCAGTACGCGAATGGCCTCGGCGCAGGCTTTCTGGCGCAACTCTTTTTGGGATCGCTCCGTGTACCAGGCACAATGAGGGGTAATCACTGCACGCTCCAAAAATCGCAGCGGATGATCGCTCGCCGGCGGTTCATGCTCCATGACGTCCAGCGCGGCGCCGCCGATCCGGCCTTGTTCCAGAGCCTGCTCCAGCGCTGTCTCGTCGACGAGTTCTCCTCGCGCAGTATTGATCAGATAGCTCGTGGCTTTCATCTCGCGCAACTGCTCCGCGTTGATGACGTGGCGCGTCTTTGCCGTGAGCGGCAGGTGAAGCGAGATAAAGTCGGCGCCGCGAACCAGGCGCTGCAGCGAGACCGGCTTGGCTCCGTGCCTTTGGATCCGGCTCTTCTCGACATAAGGATCGTGGGCCCATACCTGAAATCCAATCGCGCGAGCCATCCGGCACAGCGCTTGAGCGATTCGCCCGAAACCCAATAGCCCTAAAACTTGGTCCCGCGGCGACTCAAGTTGCCGCAACTCGGCGATATCCCACTCACCGTTTTTTATTGTCCGCTGAGCCAGCGGTAATTTTCTCGACCAGTTGAGAACGAGCGTAAGCGCATGCGTGGCAACTTCTTCGATGCAATAATCGGGAACATTAGCGACGTAGATTCCACGCTTGGTACATTCCGCCAGATCGACCGTGTCCACCCCGATGCCATAGCGCACAACGGCTTTGAGCTCGGGAAGCCGGCGGATGACCGATGCGGTTATTTTCGGGGCGCCGCCGCAGAGGATGATTCGAGCGCCTTGGGCAACGGCAACGATCTCTTCCTCGTTTGCTCCATTTCCCTCTACTACCTCTGCACGCCAACGACCGAGGAGATGGCGCTCGAGATCGAGATCTCCATAGCGGGCACCGAGAATTGCGATCGTGATTTGCGCCGGGGGAGCCACAGGGAGAAGCTTAAATCGCTGTGCCCGTGCCTTGTGCGGCTTGAATGACGTCCAAATATTTGAGTCCCGAGGCGGTGTTGAAAATCAACACCTCGTCTGCCGGCTTGATCCATCCCTGATGGCTCAGCCGGCGCAGCGCGGCAACGCACGCCGCCCCTTCGGGGCAGAAAAAAATGCCTTCGGCCCGACCCACTCGGGGAATTTCTCCGAGCATTTCATCATCGCTGACACTCAAGGCCGCGCCGTGGCTCTCACGCAAGGCGCGTAACATAAGAAAATCAGCCACCGCCTGCGGCACGCGCAGCCCGGACGCGATGGTCTTGGCGTTCTGCCATGGCTCGGCCGTCTCTTTACCTTCGTCGAACGCTTTCACGATAGGAGCGCAGCCGCTGGCTTGGACCGACACCATGCGCGGGCGCTCGCGGCCGATCCACCCCATTTCTTCCAATTCGCTGAATGCCTTCCACATGCCGATCAGCCCAGTGCCGCCGCCGGTCGGATAGATGATCACGTCCGGAAGCTTCCAGTTGAGCTGTTCGGCAATCTCGTACCCCATCGTCTTTTTCCCTTCCACGCGATAGGGTTCTTTGAGAGTCGAAACATCAAACCAACCTTCCGCCGTTTTTCTTTCCGCGATGATCCGTCCGCAATCGTTGATCAAGCCATCCACGAGCGTGAGCATCGCACCGTACTGCCGGGCTTCGATTTGGTTGGCCGCAGGCGTGTCCTTGGGCATAAAAACATAGGCATCAATGGCGGCGCGCGCCGCGTAAGCCGAAAGGGAACCGCCGGCGTTTCCTGCCGATGGGATGGCAATTTTTTTTACCCCCAACTCTTTGGCGCGTGAGACCGCAAGGCATAGACCGCGATCCTTAAACGAGCCTGTGGGATTCTGAGCTTCGTCTTTAATCCAGACCTGCCGCAACCCCAACTCGTGGGCCAACATTTTGGCTTCGAGCAGCGGTGTGAACCCTTCGCCCAACGAAATGACATTGACGTCATCTTGCACCGGCAACAGTTCGCGATAGCGCCAGAGGGTTGGCGTTCGGCCTTGAAGAGCCGTTTTGGAGAGCGCGCTTGCGGCTCGCTTTAGATCGTACCGTACCAGCAAAGGCGATCCGCACACACAGAGGTTAAGTATTTGACCGAGATCGAAACGATTATCGCAGCGAGGACAAACGATCTCTTTTGCAAAAGTCATGCGCGCCTCATGCCGAGCACATTTGACGAATCATGTCAGGCCGTCGAAGTTAGATTCTCAACACCGAATTGTCAACAGGATTGGCTTGCTGAGAAACGCAAGCTCTCGGTTTGATGGCATGAAATCTTTTTAACGATATTTATCGTGATGGCGGTCCGCAAAAAAACTGCCCAGAGGGCCTGAGCATTGATTAACCTTCTTCCAAGCCTATCGGTGAAGCGGCTCGATATGCACAAGGCTGCAACACCAGCGGCAGCTTAATCACCCTGCCATTCCCCGGTAAGGGCAATTCACTCTCATGTGTATTGCCGCGAAATTGGAAGAAAGGGCAAAGAGCGCTGTCAGGGACTTCCATTCAGTCAACGTAATCCCGGCAAATGTCGTGTGGCCACTGCCACTACCGACAAGACCGGAGCAAACTAATTCACCGGCCAATCGCTACCGGAATTCTCCTCACACAATTGCCGGCCGAAGAAAATACTTAGGCCTCTCGAGAGAGAGGCCATTGGTATAGACGCCAATGTCTTCTAAACAAACAACGGCGCGAGGACTAGTGTAATTGTGCTCAAGAGCTTGATCAAAACATGCAGACTCGGGCCGGCGGTGTCTTTGAACGGATCGCCGACCGTATCGCCGACCACCGCCGCCTTATGCGGATCGGAGCCTTTGCCGCCAAGGGCGCCGGTCTCGATAAATTTTTTGGCGTTGTCCCAGGCTCCGCCGCTGTTATTGAGGAACGTCGCCATTAAAATACCGGCAATCGTGCCGACCATCAGAAGCGCTGCGACCGCCTCGGCGCCGACACCAAACAGGCGAAAGACCAGACCGACCGCAACTGGGGTACCAACCGCAATCACTCCCGGCAATACCATTTCCTTCAGCGCGCCGACGGTTACGATATCGACGCAACGACCGTAATCCGGTTTAGCGGTTCCCTGCAAAATGCCGGGATTTTCCTTGAACTGGCGCCTTACCTCGTTGATGACGTAATAAGCGGCCTTGCCGACAGCGCGGATTGCCAAAGCGGAAAACAGAAAGACCAGAGTCGCCCCCAACAGTCCGCCAACGAAAACTTCAGGCTTGGCGATGTTGACCGATTCGAGCTTCGAACCGTAATGAGCGACTTCGTCGAGGTATGCGGAGAACAGCAAAAATGCCGCGAGCGCTGCTGAGCCGATGGCGTAGCCTTTGGTCAAAGCCTTGGTCGTGTTGCCCACCGCATCGAGGCGATCGGTTTTGTGGCGAACTTCTTCGGGCTGACCGCTCATCTCGATGATGCCGCCGGCGTTATCGGTGATTGGGCCGAAGGTATCCATTGCCAAAATATATGCCGCGGTTCCTAACATACCCATGGTCGCCACTGCCGTCCCAAACAAACCGGCGTGCGGCACTCCGCTCATGCCGCCGAGATAATAGGAAGCAATGATCGCGATCGAAATCACCACGACAGGGATGGCAGTGCACTCCAAACCCACCGCGATTCCGGCAATGATATTGGTCGCCGGCCCGGTCTGGGAAGCCTCGGCGATGGCCTTGACGGGACGATATTTAGATTCCGTGTAGTATTGCGTGATATAAACAAAGGCCTGCGCCATCAGGATACCGATAACACCGCATAGGAAGAAATAGAACCAGGCGGACACCGCTTCCGGGTGGACCGCAGGATCTACGGCGAGCAGCCATTGGGCGGCGAAAAAGAAGCCGATGATGGCGAGCACACTGGTCACGTAGTAGCCGCGATTGAGCGCGGCCATCGGATCTTCGTTCTCCTTGCATTTGACCACCATGACCCCGACGATCGAAGCGAGCAAACCAAAAGCGCGGGCGACGAGCGGAAACATAATCCCCTTGAGACCGAAGTAGGGGTACAGTCCGACGCCAAGAATCATTGCGCCGATATTTTCCGCGGCCGTGGATTCGAACAGGTCGGCGCCGCGGCCGGCACAATCACCGACGTTGTCGCCGACGAGATCCGCGATCACGGCGGGGTTGCGTGGATCGTCTTCGGGAATTCCGGCCTCGACCTTGCCGACGAGATCCGCGCCGACGTCCGCGGCTTTCGTATAGATACCGCCGCCAAGCTGAGCAAAAAGCGCGACGAACGAGGCGCCAAAGCCGTAGCCAACGATCGTAAATGGAATCTTTTGCGGATCATGGCCGAGCGCTTCGAGCACCGCGTAGAGACCGCCGACTCCCAGGAGGCTCATCGCGACGACGAAAAGTCCGGACACGGCGCCGCCTCGCATAGCGATTTGTAGACCCGCGTTGAGACTGGAGCGCACAGCCGCGGCGGTACGAATATTGGAGCGGATCGAAACCCACATGCCAACGTAACCGGCGATGACTGAGCATGCCGCGCCGAGAACAAAGGACAGCGTAGTCCAAAACGCCAGCTCGATCGGAGGCGCGGGGTCGGCCGGGCTCGGCCTGCGGACGAATCCGTAAAGGAAGAAAATTAGTACCGCCAAAACCGCGGACAGAGTGATGATCGTTCGATTCTGCCGCGAGAGAAACGCCTCCGCACCCTCTTTGATGGCGTTGGAAATTTCCTGCATCTTCGCCGTTCCCACATCACGTTGAATCACGTAGCGGGCCAGAAAGACCGCAAAGACCAATGACAAACAGCTAATCGCAATCACAAACGAGATCATTACTCCTCCTCATCCCTAGTACATTTTGATCATTCGGGTCTGCGCCAAACATACGCGATTCCGATGCTGAGAGCGTAAAGTAGCAACATCGGCACGGCGAGAAGACTTTGGTTGATCACGTCGGGGGTTGGCGTCAAAATCGCCGCAACTATAAAGATCGCCACGATCGCGTAACGGAACGACCGAAGCATGAACCGATAGTCCCAGATGCCGATCCGCACCAGAAAAAAAGTGAAAACAGGTAATTCGAACGTCGCTCCAAAAGCCAAGACCATGCGAAAGAAAAAAGTAAAATATTCGCCGATACGAATTGCCGGACTAACCCCCATACTCTCGTACTGCTCGATGAAATATTTGAAAGCTACCGGCAGCACGAATTGATAACAAAAAAACGCGCCGGACACGAAAAAAAATGTCGCGCATAAGACAAACGGTACGACCCATTTCCGCTCGTTGCCCGACAGCCCGGGCGCTACGAAGCGCCAGATTTGATAAAAAATCACCGGGCAAGAAAAAAGTACGCCGGCGGCGAGAGCAACCTTTATTTCAACAAAAAATGCTTCAGTGACGCTGGTCCCGATGAGACTTTGACCCGGCTGCAAGTTTTGCCGTAATGGCGCGACGACAAAACCGAAGATCGCATCGGAGAAAAAATAGCTAATGCCCGAGGCGAGGACAACGGCCAAAATCGATTTTAGAACGCACCAACGGAGATCCTCGAGGTGCTCCGTCAGCGTCATATTTGAATCGCTCGCCAAAATCCACTACCACAATCCGAAATCACAAAAAAGGGGAAGGATACGATCCCTTCCCCTTTCTTGTTGGCTAAGCCCAGTGTAAATCAATCGAACTTTACTTGGTCTTCGCCTCTTCCTTCTTCTCAGGAGCCTTTTCCGGCGCTGGAGCCGCATCCTTTGCAGCCTCATCCGCTTTCTGCTCTGGCGCAGGCGCAGCAGATTCCGCAGGCGCAGGCGCAGCAGATTCCGCAGGTGCTGGCGGTGGAGGCGGAGCTGGCTCTTCTTTCTTACCGCAACCGACAAATGTTAGAGTAAAAGCGAAGAGGGTAATTGCCGACAACGAAACGAATTTCTTTCCCATCCTTGATTCACCTCCTTTCCCGTCACACTTCTAAAGAGCCTTACCTATTAATCCATTCATATCGCACAATGTGTTGGGATATTCAAGCGCAACAAGCCCCATTCCGTACCGTTGGCGGGCTTATTTCTACCGTCCCAAAATCAGATCAACCAGAAACAAACGCTTAACCGTCCCACTTCGGCGCCTCTTTCCGAACGCTACAGTGGCCGTTGAAAAACAATTTGACCGTTGTGGCCGCAAGCCGAGCCAGCATGCAAGTTTAGTCGAAGCTATCGATGACTGGATGGCGCAACTTTTATGCGCCTGGCCTAACATCGCCGAACTATCTAGAGTTTGCCGAGGATCCCCATCGGCCTAAGCCAGAGCTAACACGAAATGTTCATAACTTGTTGATAACGTAATTCCGGATCGGCTCGCAGGGCCAAAATTAGCGGACCGTAGCGAATTGCCTAATTTCACAGCTCTCGAAATCTCTAAATTTCCACTAGTTGGCAGGTTATCCCAAAAAATAACAAGATCTTCAGGATAGCGCTTTTGGAGGCCGGCGGCAGCTCTACCGCCACCCAAACAAAGCAAACAGCTTGTCCGGCGGTTGACGCAACCCGGCCTGAGTCGTGCCTCGCTCAATTTTTCAGACCCCTTGATCATGTTAGCGCTGATTTGGGTGCCGCTGCGTTGAGACTTCGTTGACTCCGACCGGGGCCAATGGTAAGAAAATTGAAAAATAATTGGAGGAGTTCCTTGGTCATCCATACCTCGGCCATCAAAAGACATCGCCAGAGCTTGAAACGGCGGGCGCGCAACATCGAAACGAAATCAAAACTGCGGACATTAATCAAAAGAGCGCGCCAAGCTATCGACGCCAAAAATCAAGAGTCGGCTGCGAGCCACATCCGCGCGGTTAACAAAGCCCTTGGAATGGCTGTCAGCAAAGGCATTATTCAGAGGAACACGGCGTCGCGCTGGCTGTCCCGTCTTTCTCGATCGGCATTACTGCTGTCCAAAGCCGGCTAACTTTCAGACGAGCGTCTGTTGATCCGTCGCCTAACCGTCCGAAACTGAGAAGGTTTCGGTCTCAAAACATTTCCATCACCCGTTGGTGGAGTTCTTTTGCAAAGCGCTCCATCAGCTGGTCACGCACGGCCCTGCGTTCGATTTCGGTCAGCTGTATATCGGTCATTCGGCGTACGTCCGACGCGTTCAAAGTTCCTGTGAGGAAATCCGACGAGGTTGTGACCACAGCCGCGCGTGAGCCACCGTGCACGTCGCTCAGGCGCACTCCCTGGCCTCGCCACAAAATTTCGTTGGGCTCTCGCCGTCGTAAAGTGACATCCAAGATGAGCACGGATTCGTACTGCAGCACCTCGTCTTTTCGGTTGACCGAAGCGACGTTTTGATCGAGCGATCGAATCACTCCGCTCAGAATCAGATCCGCCCGCTCGGACTGCTCGACAACATTGAGCTGCCCGCGGCGGTAGAACTCACCACGCAATGCCGATGTCAGTTCCTTGTCCATGCCGACATCGCGGCTGCGATTAACGAAGGGCTCGACATAAATCGTCCGGGCATCCTTGGGTAGGAGCGAACTCTCTCCGGTGAATTGGTAGCCACAACCACCGAAAGCCGCCAACAACGATAAGGCGACGCTCACATCCTTCCAACCGTAATACCGAAGTCGGTTCCCATGCATGGTTTCAGCCCTCCACAACGATATTCACTAAACGGCGCGGCACATAAACCACGCGTCGGACGCTCTTGCCATCGATGAAAGCGAGGACTCTTGGGTCGGCAAGGGCATTGGTTTCAATATACTCCTGTGTTACATCGGCCGGAACCGTAATCTTGCCGCGAACTTTTCCATTGACCTGAACCACGATCAGTAGCTTTTCTTCCTCGATGGCTTCTTGGGAAAAACTTGGCCAGCGAACCTCATTTAAATGGTCGTCGTGACCCAGTATTTCCCAAATCTCATTGGCGACGTGAGGCACGAACGGCGCGAGCAAGACAATGATCGCTTCCGTTCCTTCTTTGATAACGCCGCTGGCGGCATTCGATTGTAGATCGCCCTGTGCAGCCGCGCTTAACACGTTGAACAGCTCCATGATCGCCGCGATCGCGGTATTGAAGTGAAATCGTCCGTCGATGTCGTCGGAGACTTTTTTGATGGTTCGGTGAATTGCCCGGCGCAGCTCGCGCATTTCGCTGGATAGCTCCGTGGCACCCTCGGCCCGCTGAGTCTGCGTCCACAGGCTGCGCTGCTGGTAGATCAAGCGCCAGAGCCGAGACAAAAACCGGTAAGCGCCCTCGACGCCTTGATCGCTCCACTCCAGATCCTTTTCCGGTGGGGCCGCGAAGAGAGTAAACAGCCGCGCCGTGTCGGCCCCGTAGCGGCTGATAAGCTCTTCGGGATCGATGATGTTTTTCTTCGACTTGGACATTTTTTCGACTCGGCCTACGGTCACCGAGCGGCTGCACTCGGCGCAGCGCCAGCCGTCTTTTTCCGAGCCGACAAGATCGCCTGGGAATAGCCAGCCATGATTCTCGCAGCGATAGGTCTCCTTGGACACCATGCCCTGCGTAAGAAGATTGGCAAAAGGCTCGTCGACTTTGGCCAGCCCCAAATCACGCAGCGCCTTGGTAAAAAAACGCGCGTAAAGCAAATGCAACACGGCGTGTTCGACACCGCCGATATACTGGTCCACGGCCATCCAATAGCGCGCCTTGTCGGCATCGAACGGCGCTTGTTTAAAACCGGCCGAAGTATAACGGAGAAAATACCACGAGGAATCAACAAAGGTGTCCATGGTATCGGTCTCGCGCCGGGCAGCACCGCCGCACTTCGGACATGTCACTTGAGCAAAGAATTTGCTCTCGCGCAGCGGCGAACCGCCCTTGCCGCTGAACGGGACGTCCTTCGGAAGCTCCACCGGCAAGTCGGTTTCCGGTACGGCCACCGTGCCGCAGCGATCGCAGTAAATTATGGGGATCGGCGTACCCCAATAGCGCTGGCGCGAAATTCCCCAGTCGCGCAGGCGATAGCGAATCGCCTTTTTGCCCCACCTTTGCGCTACGGCATAGGCGGTGATTCTTTCCTTGCCGTCGGTGTTGGGCAAGCCGGAGAATGCGCCGCTCTCGACCATCGTGCCCTCATCGACGTAGGCTTCCGCCAAAGATTCAGCACTCAGGAATCGGTCGTTAGGCTGAATCACGACACGGATCGGCAAACCGTATTTCTTGGCGAATTCGAAATCGCGCTGATCGTGAGCGGGCACTGCCATTACGGCGCCGGTGCCGTATTCCATCAAAACAAAATTTGCCAAGTATATCGGAATATTTTCTCCGGTAAACGGATTGCGGCAGTAGGCGCCGGTAAAAACACCCTCTTTCTCGGTTTCCTCCTCGCCGCGCTTGGCCTGGCTGATTTTTTTAAACCGGTTGATAAATTCTTCGACCGCGTGGCGTTGCGCGGTGCCGCCTGCCAAGGTGAGCGCGAGGGGATGCTCCACCGCTAGGGAGACAAAGGTGGCGCCGAAGATTGTGTCCGGTCTAGTGGTGAAGATTCGCAAAGCATCGTCATGTTCCGGCAGAGGAAATTCGATTTCGGCGCCGACCGATTTGCCGATCCAGTTGCGCTGCATGGTGACCACTTTGTCGGGCCAGCCGCTGAGTTTGTCCAAATCCTGGCGTAGTTCCTCGGCGTAGTCGGTGATCCTCAAGAACCACTGCTCGAGCTCCTTTTGAACGACTGCGGAGTCGCAGCGCCAACAGGCACCGTCAACCACCTGCTCGTTGGCCAGGACCGTCTCACAGGAGGGACACCAGTTGACATATGAATTTTTCTTGTACGCCAATCCCTTCTTGAAAAATTGCAGGAAGATCCATTGATTCCACCGGTAATATTCGGGGTGGCAGGTTGCCACCTCGCGCCCCCAGTCGTAGGAAAGACCCATGCGCTTGAGCTGGGTTTTCATGTATAGAATATTTTCTTCGGTCCAGGCTTGCGGATGAACGCCGCGCTCGATCGCGGCGTTCTCGGCCGGCAAACCGAAGGCGTCCCACCCCATGGGATGCAGCACATTAAAGCCGCGCATGCGCTTATAGCGCGCCACCACGTCGCCGATGGAATAGTTGCGCACGTGGCCCATGTGGATACGCCCCGACGGATAAGGAAACATTTCCAAAACATAGTACTTTGGCTTCGACGCGTCCTCGCGAACATCAAACGATTGCTCTGTCGCCCAGATCCGTTGCCACTTCTCTTCGATGGCTTTGGCTTGATAGCGCTCTTCCATGGGCTTCAACTCATTGAGTTTTCAAATGGTGCGTGTGCGCCAAATGATCCAATACGCCGTTGATGAAATTGGCCGACTCGGCGCTGCCGAAGCGCTTGGCAATCTCGATCGCCTCATCGAGGCTCACCGAAGAAGGAATATCGGGACAATGGACCAGCTCGTAAGTCGCCAAACGGAGGATCACCAAGTCGACTTTGGCCAGTCGCGCAAGCTTCCAGTGCTCCGTGCAGGTCTCGATCATGCGATCGATCTCGGCATGTTGACTGACGACACCCGAAACCAGTCGGCGGGCGAACTCTTTTGCCTGCGCATTGCCTTCAAAATGACGCAGAAAAAGCTCCACCGCGCTCACCGAAGAGTCGCCGGTGATCTCGATTTGGTACAACGCCTGCAAGGCAAGTTCGCGCCCTTTTCGGCGCGTGCCTCTGACCGCGTGGCCCGCCGTGGTTTCCTGTTGGTTCTCCGACAATGGGTACTCTGCAAATGATTCGTGCCGTTGGGCGCAACTCCACTAGGGCAGTTGGCGAATGACATGCGCCACTTCGACAGCCGTCAACAACGCCTCATAGCCCTTGTTGGCATCTTTGGCGCCGGATCGTTCCATGGCCTGTTGAACGTCATCGGTCGTCAATACACCGAACCCGATTGGGATTTTGTAAGTCCGCACAGCATCACCAATGCCGCGCGTTACCGCGTCGCACACGTAGTCGAAATGCGGCGTATCGCCGCGGATCACCGCGCCGAGACAAACTAGCGCATCAAACTTACCGCTCGCTGCCAACCTCTCGGCGATCAGAGGAATTTCGAAGGCGCCGGGGACACGCACGATGGTCAGCTTGTCGTCTTCGCCGCCATGACTCTTAAAACCGTCGAGCGCACCTTCGAGCAGCTTTTCGGTGATAAAGTTATTGAAGCGGCTGACGACAATACCGATCCTCAGCCCTTGGGCGTCCTTTTTTCCGTCGACAAGCTGTGCCATGGGTCGGTGCGCCGCCGCGAGCGCTTAGCTTTTGGCGGACTTGCCTTCGAGGTTTGACAGCAGGTGGCCCAGTTTTCTTTGCTTGGTGCGCAAGTAATGGATGTTGGTCTCCCGCGGTGCTACCTCGAGCGGAACCCGCTCCGCCACTTTTATGCCGTAACCTTCGAGCCCGGTGATCTTACGCGGATTGTTGGTGAGGAGGGCGATTTTTTTCACCTTGAGGTCGCGCAGGATCTGTGCGCCGATGCCGTAATCGCGCAGGTCTTCCTTGAAGCCCAACTCGATGTTCGCTTCCACTGTATCGCGTCCCTGATCTTGCAGTGCATAGGCGCGAATTTTGTTGGTCAGACCGATACCGCGCCCTTCTTGGTGCATGTAAATGAGCACGCCTTTGCCCTGTTGATCAATCAGCCGGAGCGACTGGCGGATCTGATCGCCGCAATCGCAGCGTTCCGAGCCAAAGACATCCCCGGTCAAGCATTCGGAGTGGACTCGTACCAAAACGCATTCGGCGTTTTCGACGTCTCCTTTGACCAATGCCATATGCTCGACACGATCGACCTCGTTGCGGTACACGATTGCTCTGTACATGCCGCCCTGTATGGTCGGAAACTCTTCCTCGGCGATGCGTTTGACCAAACTTTCGTTGCGCAGCCTGTGGGCGATTAAATTCGCCACCGAAACTATTTTAAGCCCCTCCTCTTCGGCCAACCGCTCAAGCGCGGGCATCCGCGCCACCGAACCGTCGTCAGCCAAAATTTGGCATATAGCGCCGGCAGGCTTAAAACCGGCCAACCGAGCCAGATCCACCGATGCATCGGTCCGTCCCGAACGAGCCAGCACTCCCCCGCTGCGCGCCTGAAGCGGCTGTACGTGACCGGGGATAACCAGGTCCTCGTGCTTGGTTTGGTCGGCGATAACCGCTTGAATCGTATGAGCCCGCCCTTGCGCCGAAACTCCGTGCACGCCTTCCAAGGCAACGGAGAAAGACGCGCCGCAAATGAGCCCTGCCAATCGGCTGTTCTCCTCCGGGATCATCGGAATGCCCAATTCGCGGATGCGTTCGTCGGTCAACGTAACGTAGAGAATCCCGCGCCCATGATGGAGCATATAGTTGATGTTCTCGGCGGTCACCTTCTCGGCGGCGACACAAAAGAACCCATCGCTGTCCGGCGCATCTTCGTCGACCAGGATAATCACCCGGCCATGACGAATTTCTTCAAGACCCTCTTCGATGCTGGAGATTGGCATGAACTGGAACAGGAACGACGACTTGACTTCGTGGTTGCTTACTTGCGCTGCTTCATGAAACTCTGAACGTATTTGCCGATTAAATCCGTTTCGAGATTGACTTTATCACCAACCCTGCGACCGCGCAAATTCGTATGGCACAGAGTAAATGGGATGATTGCCGCCGAAATACGCTCGGCGCGGCATTCATTTACTGTCAGACTGATACCGTCGACGGCGACCGAACCCTTCGACACCAGCAACGCACCAAGTTTGGCCGGAACCTGGATATTGAAAATTGTAAAGTCGCCCTGTTTCTTAATTCCAACAATGGCACCGACCCCGTCCACATGCCCCGTAACCAGATGGCCTCCGAGGCGCTCTTGTAGACGCATCGGGCGCTCGAGGTTGACCAGGCTGCCGACCTTCAAGCTTTGCAAATTGGTTCGGCTGAGCGTTTCCGGAGAGACATCCACAGTAAAGGCCCGCTTGAATTTTTTGACCACGGTCAAGCAGGCTCCATTGACGGCGATGCTAGCCCCAAGCGGCATCGACGATACCCGCAAGGTGGTTTTAACCGTCATGACTGCCGCGCCTTTTTGAATACGCAGCGCTGCGATTACGCCCACATCTTCAATCAATCCGGTAAACATGATTTGGCTTCACGGTTAAAATTTCGCTGAGACTACGCGCCACCGCGGCGACTAGAGATAGCCCGTTACCAGCAAGTCGCCGCCAGATCGAATAAAACGCCAGTCTTTGACGGGAACGGCTTGGGCCACCGCCCGTAATCCCAAGCTATCGATCATCGGGCGGCCATCACCGCCAAGAATTTTCGGCGCGTAAAAAAATAGAATCTTATCAACGATCTTTTCTTCGAGCGCGGAGGCGGCAATCGTGCCGCCCCCTTCGATCAGCACGCTGACAATACCCAAGTCCGCTAGCTTTCGAAGCAATGGCCACCAAGCGACTTGTTTATGTTTAATCGGCAAGCGCCATACCTGCGCGCCGAGCGCTTCGACGGCGCGTTTCTTTCTCGCCGAGACGCCGTCACCAACCGCAATGATAGTCTTATGCCGGTCCGCCTGGTGGAGGACTTTGGCCGCGGGAGAGATGCTCAGGCGGGTGTCTAAAACAACCCGCCAGGGATTGCGCCCGCCGGCAATGCGACAGGTCAGCTGCGGATCGTCGGCTCGCAGCGTACCCGAGCCGATCAAAACCGCATCCGCTTCGTTACGCATCCGATGCACCGCGAGCCGCGACTCTTCGCCGCTGATCCAGCGCGCGTCGCCGGTCGCGGTCGCAATCCTACCGTCCAGCGAAGCCGCCAATTTAAGCGTCACGAAAGGCACGCGTTGTGTGATAAATTTCGCGAAAGTCTCGATCAGCTTTAGACATTCTTGATCGAGCACACCGACGCGGACTTTGATGCCCGCCCGGCGCAGCTGGCTAATGCCGCGACCGGCGACTAAAGGATTGGGATCCCGTGTACCGCACACCACTTGGGCGATACCAGCGCGAATCACCGCACTGGCGCAAGGCGGCGTGCGGCCGTGGTGGCTGCACGGCTCGAGAGTTAAGTAAAGCGTCGCGCCCCTTGCCCTGGCTCCGGCGCGCTTGAGCGCAATAATTTCGGCATGGTCGCCGCCGGCGAACCGATGGTAGCCGCTGCCGACGATTCTTCCCGCGCGCACAATCACGGCGCCGACCATCGGATTTGGACTGGTTCGGCCCGCCGCTCTGCGCGCCAGCCGGCAGGCCAACCGCAGATAGTAATCGTCTTGAGCGCGGCCCCGAGATTCGGTCAACGAAGCTATTCCCGTTTCTGCCGCAGCTCGGCGACCTTGGCGGATGGCGCTCCTTTGCGCTCCTTGAGCAGCTCTTCCAGCTCGACCATGAATTCGCTGATGTCTTTGAATGAGCGGTATACCGAAGCGAAGCGCACATAGGCGACCGGATCGGTGTCGTGTAACTCGCGCATAAGGGCTTCGCCGATGACCGAGCTAGGGATTTCTTTTTCGCCGCGTTCCTGCAGCGTCCGTTCTATGCGATCGGCGATCGCTTCGATGGTATCGATGCTGACGGGCCGCTTTTCGCAAGCGCGCTTCAAACCGTTGATGATCTTAAGCCGGTCGTAGCCCTCTCGCCGGCCGTCCTTCTTGACCACCATCGGCATCATCTCTTCGACCCGTTCGTAGGTCGTAAAGCGGCGTGCACAGCGCTCGCACTCGCGTCGGCGCCGAATCATGTTATTGTCTTTGCTCAAGCGCGAATCGATGACGCGATTCTGGGTCTCGTGGCAAAAAGGGCATTTCATGGCCGCTTGCTAATGAAAGGACGGACAATCCATAAAAGGCGACGGCCGCCATCTTCGATCCATGGCTCAAGCCTCCGCGCGGCGGTGCGGATAAACCGGAAACTGCTTGCAGAGCGCTCCGACTTCATCGGCGATGGATCGAAGCGCGGCCTCATCCGCCACATGGTTGAGCGCGCGAGCGATCAAATCCGCGATTTTTGCCATCTCAACTTCTTTCATTCCCCGCGTCGTAACCGCGGGCGTGCCGATACGAATCCCGCTGGTCACAAAGGGGGAGCGGGTGTCGAAGGGCACAGCATTGCGATTGACCGTGATGCGTGCCCTGTCCAAAGCCTCTTGCGCTACTTTGCCGGTGAGCTCGGACTTGCGCAGGTCGACAAGCATCAAATGATTATCGGTACCATCGGAAGTCAGGCGAAAGCCTTTGGCCATGAGAGCCTGAGCGAGCGCTTGCGCGTTCTTCACAATCTGCTGCTGGTAAACCTTGAAGTCGGAGCCTAAAGCTTCCTTGAGCGCCACTGCTTTGGCGGCGATCACATGCATCAGCGGGCCGCCCTGCATACCGGGAAAAACCTTGCTGTCTACCGTTTTGGCGTGCTCTGCCTTGCAAAGCACCATGCCGCCTCGTGGCCCGCGCAGAGTCTTGTGTGTGGTGGTGGTAACGAAGTCCGCGTAAGGGACCGGAGTGGGATGAACACCCGCTGCCACCAAGCCGGCAATATGCGCCATATCGACCATGAGAAATGCGCCCACTTTGTCGGCGATCTTACGGAACCTCGGATAATCGATGATCCGTGGATAAGCGCTTGCCCCAGCAACGATCAATTTCGGCCGGTGTTCTTCTGCTAGCCGCTCCACTTCGGCGTAATCGATGGTTTCGGTATCTTCGGAGACACCGTAGGGAATAACTTTATAAATGAATCCGGAAAAGTTCACCGGGCTACCCATCGACAGGTGCCCACCGTGGGCAAGGTTCATTCCGAGATAGGTATCGCCAGGCTTCAACACGGACAAATATACCGTCATGTTCGCCTGCGACCCGGAATGAGGTTGCACGTTGGCATGGTCAGCGCCGAAAAGCTCCTTCGCTCGAGCAATCGCCAGCGATTCGACGACATCGACAAACTCACAGCCTCCATAGTAACGCTTGCCCGGATAACCCTCGGCGTATTTGTTGGTCATCACGGAGCCCTGCGCCTCCAGCACCGCTTCGCTAACGACGTTCTCAGACGCAATCAGCTCCAGGTTGCCTTCTAGCCGCCGGGTCTCTTTTTCGATCGCTGCGTAAACTTCCGGGTCGGCCCGTTCAAGAAATGTCATGTCGGTACCTTAGCTCGCTTACTTCTTTTCCATGTCGTCGCTGAGACGGGTGCCGAGATCGGTTTCGATTTGACTGATCTTATCGATGCGACGCTGATGCCGCCCACCGGCAAACGGCGTCGCCAGCCAAGTGTCGACAATTTGCCGCGCCAACGCACCTTCGGTCTTGGCACCGCTCAGAACCAAAATATTAGAATCGTTGTGCTCTCGGCTCGAACGCGCGCCATCGATGTCCTGGACCAGAGCGGCGCGCACTCCGGGAAACTTGTTGGCGGTGATCGACATGCCAATACCGCTCGTGCAGATCAGCACACCGCGCTCGGCCTGGCCTGAAGCGACCGACCGGGAAACCTCCTTGCCGAAGTCGGGATAGTCCACTGACTCCCGCCCCTCGGTGCCAAAGTCGTGGACATCGAAGCCCTTGGCGCGCAGCTCATTGAGCAAAAATTCTTTAAGCTCGAAGCCACCGTGGTCGCAACCGAAAGCGATCATGCCTTACTCAACCGACTTCCGCCTTCTAAAGGGGAAGATTACTCCATCGATAAAGAAAACAGCAACGCGCGGGCAGAACCGCGGCTCCCTGCTATCTGCGAAATTTCTTCGGGTCAAAGCTCGGGCAATCAAACAACGGCCCCACTGCCATGCAAAGCCGCGGGAGATCAGATCTTAGCGATGGGCTTCGATATAGGAAATGACGTCCTGGACGGTTTTGATTTTTTCCGCGTCCTCATCAGAAATCTCCATTTCGTATTCTTCTTCCAGCGCCATCACCAGTTCGACTATGTCTAGCGAGTCGGCTCCCAAATCCTCGATAAAGGAGGCTTCCGGTGTCACTTCCTCCGCGCTCACTCCAAGTTGCTCGCATACAATTTCCTTCACTCTGGCTTGAACAGATGCCGCCATCTTCGCTTACCTCCTGCTACAAATTCCTCACATGTACAGCCCGCCATTGATACTAAACACCTGGCCGGTGATATATCCCCCTCCCACCCCAGCGAGAAATACAATCATCTCGGCAACTTCCGCGCAAGTGCCGAAGCGGCCCAGGGGAATCGCCTTAAGGAATTCCTCGCGCAGCTTTTCCGGCAGCTTCGCCGTCATGTCCGACTCGATAAATCCGGGGGCTACTGCGTTAACCGTAACCCCTCGCGAGGCGACTTCTCGCGCAATCGCTTTGGTAAAACCGATGATCCCCGCCTTCGAGGCGGCGTAGAGCGCTTGCCCCACGTTGCCCGTTTGCCCCACCACCGATGAGAGATTGATGATCCGCCCATAATGCTGGCGAATCATATAGCGAGACACGACCTTAGTGCACAGTACCGTGCCCTTGAGATTGGTGCCAATAACCTGGTCCCAGTCCGCCGGTTTCATGCGCATCAAGAGATTATCGGAAGTTACGCCGGCATTGTTGACGAGAATATCAATTTTTTTATGGCCGTCAACGATTTTCTTTACAGCGTTATCGATCTGATCTTCGGCGGCGACATCGAACTGGCATATCTCCCCGTGCCCGCGTTGCGCCATGATCGCAGACAACGATTCTTCGGCTGCGAGCTGGTTACCCAAATAGTTCACAATGACATAGGCACCGGATTCTCCGAGCGCCAGAGCAATCGCACGGCCGATACCCCGGCTGGCGCCGGTGACTAAAGCGATCTGTCCTTCGAGGCCCATGGAATTATGCTGCGGTCAGTTTCAACAAATCCTGCGGCGCTTCGAAGGTATCGACTTCCATTGTTGGCGCGATCCGCTTAATTAAGCCTTTTAGAACTTTGCCCGGGCCAATCTCCACCGCTCCAGTACAACCCAGTGAAACCAGCTTGCGCACCGACTCCTCCCAACGAACCGGGCGAACCGCCTGCTCGACTAACAAGGATTTTACACGTTCGGCGTCGAGATTAATTTCCGCGTCAACGTTCGCAACTACCCCGACGCTGAAAGGCCGGATCGAAATCTTACTAAAGGCCGCTCTCAGACCATCGGCGGCAGGCTGCATGAGAGCACAGTGAAACGGCGCACTGACCGGCAAATCCAAAACCCGTTTGGCGCCGCGTTCTTTAGCTAGCGCCATCGCTCTGACAACGGCTTGCTTGGCACCGGCGATAACTACCTGCCCGCCGCCGTTATAGTTAGCAGGAGATACCACCTCTCCCTGGCTCGCGTCGACGCAAAGCGCACGGACAGCTTCCATCTCCAGGCCCAACACCACCGCCATTGCACCTTCACCCGCCGGCACCGCCTGCTGCATCAATCGGCCGCGCTCACGCACGAGCTGCACGGCATCGCGAAAACTGAGCGCCCCGACGGCCACCAACGCGCTATACTCTCCAAGGCTGTGGCCCGCGACAAATGCCGGACGCAACGGCGTTTCTGCCTCCAGCACACGCAATGCGGCGATCGACGCCGTAAGGATTGCCGGTTGGGTATTTTCGGTGAGTTTAAGATCGGCTTCGGGACCGCCAAAGCAAAGCTCGCTCAAAGAAAAGCCGAGCGTGTCATCGGCATCGGCAAAAACTTTTCGAGCTGCCTTGAACTGCGTGACAAGCTCTTTGGCCATACCGACATGCTGAGATCCCTGGCCGGGAAAAACAAATGCGATCCGACTACTCGCCACCCTTCCTCCGGTCCCCGGTTTCACCTCCGACTTCGGCCTTTTCACCTAGCGATTCGATCTTCGATTTGAAGCGCTCCCAGAGTTTCTTTGGCAAGCCTTCCTTCTTGAGGCCGGCAATATCCTCGGCCTCGCTCAATGCCTCAGCGATATGACGATTCATTTCTTGATTGACGGCGTCCCGCGCCGCGCGAATCGCGTTCTTGATCGCCAACGGAGTAGACCCGCCATGAGCAATAATGCCGACCCCGTCCAGGCCGATCAATGGAGCGCCGCCGTATTCAGCATAATCCAAGCGGCGATACGCTTCCGTGAGTGCACTGCGGCTCAACAAATATCCCAAGCGGGTCGATAAATTCTTCTGGAACGCCGCTTTCAATACTTCGCCTGCGAAACCAGCCACACCCTCCATGGTTTTGAGCGCGATGTTTCCAGTAAAACCATCGCACACGACGACATCCACCTTGCGGTTGAAGATGTCGCGTCCTTCAACATAACCGATATAATTAAGCGTGGTCCCCGACAGCAATTCACTTGCGGCACGGGTCAAATCGTTACCCTTGCCGTCTTCTTCGCCGTTGCTTAACACTCCCACCCGCGGTCGATCTATGCCGAGAACCCGCTCGGCATAGATCGAGCCCATGAATCCGAATTGGACCAAATGACGCGGCTTGCATTCGACGTTGGCGCCGGCGTCGACGATCACTGTGCCCTTGTCCAGGTTTGGAACGACCACGAGAATGGCGGGACGGGCCACTTGTGAGAGCGTGCCCATGACGAACATGCCAATCGCCATCATCGCCCCAGAGTTTCCCGCGCTGACTACGGCGTCGACTTCGCCGCGCTTCATCAGCTCGAACCCCACGGCCATGGAAGAATCCTTTTTGCGCAGCGCAGCGCTCGGCGATTCATGCATCGGCACGATTTGGTCTGCAGCAACGATCTCGAACTTCGGCGCGTCGCGATGCCTGGCCAACTCGCCCCGAATGGCGTTTTCCTGGCCGACGAGGACTAAATCGACGCCGAGATCTCGGGCGGCTAATAAAGCACCCTCGATCACCACTTGCGGAGCATGGTCTCCGCCCATCGCGTCGATGGCGATTTTTGGCATATTTATGGAGAGAGCGGGTTAGCTTTCTTCAACTTGAATTACGGCGCGGCCGCGGTAAAAGCCGCAATGGGCGCATGCACGGTGTGGCAGCACGGTTTCACCGCAATTCGAACAGGTGCTCCATTGCGGTTTGGTCAAGCCGTCGTGGGAGCGGCGCTGGTTTTTGACTCGCTTCGAGGTCCTTCGCTTGGGTACCGGCATCGGTTTAATCCTAATCTTTCTCCGCGTTTCAGCCGCGACAACTCTTTTTACACTAAATAACTGGCTTAACGACCGACTTTGAGCGTTCGAAATATTGCCATGCGCGGGTCACCTGCCGCACTGGAACACGTGCACGGCTCGGTGTTTAAATTCGCGCCACAGGCACCGCACAACCCCCGGCATTCATCGGAGCATAACGGTCTCGTCGGCAGAGCCAGCATCACTTGCTCCATAATTAACGGCGTCAGATTAATTTCATCGGTCGAGTAGTAACTCAATCCAAGCTCATCGGAGTGCAACTCCTCGGCGCCGCGCTCCGATCTAGCTGGATCGGGAGTCAGGACGAAATCGAACTTCTGATTCAGAGTGAAGCTATAATTCTCCAAACAACGGCCGCAACACCCTGTGAACCTGCCGCGAAAGCTGCCGCTAAAAAACAGTTCGGAGCCCGAACGGTAATACACGAGTTCCACCTCCAACAAGGAGGGAAATCCAAAGTCCCGGTTCTTACTCCGGCGGTAGATTTCGTTGAGTTCCTCAATGCTTTCTGAGAACCTGATCTCTTTGGGAGATTGAGGAATCTCATCGACGGAGATTTTCATCAGCAGTCGCGCGGGCCGTTGAGCGTCCTTTGACTATAGACAATTTGGCCTCATTGTCAAGCTTGGATCGATTTGCCATTGGCGAAAAGATCATGATTTATTAATTACTTCCAGAACAAGGGGGGAATCGCTCGCGAGGCGCACGGATGGTTTCCGATCGACGACGCGGCGGTCATTCCCGCGCCTTGTGTATGCCAGAGCTTTTTGTTAACGGTTTTTTGTTCAACCGATGAATTTTCCTGTTTCACTCAACGAACTTTGGCGCGGCAAGCGATACAACTCCTATAACCGCGTGCTGCACGAGGCCTTTGATGCGCGCGTCTATAAAATAGGTCTGCGCCTCGACTTTACTTGTCCCAACCGCGACGGCACGGTCACGGTGGGCGGTTGTATCTATTGCAACAATGCGAGCCACACACCGCAAAACTACCGCCCTCGGACCTCGGTCACCGCGCAGCTCGAAAGCGGCGCCGCAGCGTTGCAAAAACGGCATCGAGCGGAACGTTTTATCGCCTATTTTCAAAGCTACACCAATACCTATGACTCGACGACGAAACTCGATAAACTTTATCGTGAGGCGCTGGATTTTCCCGGCGTGGTAGGACTAGCGATCGCAACAAGACCGGACTGCTTACCCAACGCTACGCTCGACCTCATCTACGACCTATCCAAGGAAACCTACCTGTGGCTCGAACTCGGTTTGGAGTCCATGTATGATCGCACGCTCGCTTGGGTCAACCGGGGTCACAGTTTGCACCACTACCTCGACGCTGTGGCCAGAGCCAAAATGAGGGGACTGCGAATCTGCACGCATTTAATCCTCGGCTTTCCTGGCGAAAGCCGCGAGGAAATGCTGGCTACCCCCGAGCTTCTCAACCGGCTTGATATCGATGGCGTCAAGCTGCATAACTTGCACGTGATCAAAGGCACCGCCCTGGAGAAATTTTTTCAGTTGGGACAGGTACCGCTGATGAGTCGCGACGAATACGTCGCGCTGGTCATCGATTTTCTCGAGCGCTTGGATCCGGCCGTCGTCGTACATCGGCTTTCGGGAGAAACCTATCGCGCGATCACGGTCGCGCCGGATTGGTCGATCGATAAACTCGGCACTCACAACGCCATCTCCAAGGCTTTGCAACGCCGGGACACTTGGCAAGGTCGATTATTTTCACGCGAGCGTGAGAGTATTCCCCGGCACAAAGCCTTGCCGGATCTTATCCAGGAGTGACAATTTGAACGGTCATATCGGTCTCATTCATTCGATCCTGCCGGCGACGGTCGATCTCCAAGTCAAAATCCCCGAGAATCACCCGTCGGCACGCAATCTTGGTTCCGAGCGAGTCGGTTCGGGCACGATCATCGATTCCGACGGTTACATTTTGACGGTTCACTATGTCACGGTTGGCGCCACCTCAATCACCGTGACCTTGCCGGATGGCGAACAATACCCAGCGCAAGTTGCGGCCCAAGATCAAGAGACCGGCCTATCCTTGGTGAAAGTCGCAGAGCACGGCCTTCCGTGTCTCAAGCTGGCAGCGCCGGACGCGGTCGAGCTCGGACAAGCCGTGGTCATGATCGCAAGTAGTGGACAAGCCGCGCGCCGCGTCAGCGGCGGTTACGTCACCTCGCTCGAACCCTATGACGGCCAGTGGGAATACATGATCGACAAATCGATTCGTGTCACCACTTTCAACCCAGGCTTTGGCGGCGGCACCCTGGCGAACTTCCGCGGCGAATTGATCGGCGTGGTGTCGTTGAATCTGAGCGACGTGGGCAAGTTCTCTCTCGCCATCCCGATCGATTGCTATCGAGCTTACGAGCAGGAACTGAAACAGTATGGGCAGGTTCGCAGCCGGCCCCGCCGGCCTTGGCTCGGTATTTATCCTCAGGCGATGGCCGGGCATGTAGTGATCGGCGGTCTTGTAGCCAACGGTCCCGCGGCTAAGTTCGGCATGGCGCAGGGAGATATCATTTTAAGCGTGGGAAAAAAGGAGATCCGAACCCGCCGAGAGCTTTATCAAGAAATGTGGAAAAAGCGCCCGGGAGAACGGATCTCGTTTCACATCCTGCGGGACGATCAGTCTTTTGACCTGGAGGTTGTCGGCGGCGACCGCGCCGACCGTTATCGCTCCTAGTCGTCGCCGCCTTTTTTCTTGAGTTTACCCTTACCGGTGACTTTGATGGCGATCGCCGGCGTATACGCTTCGGGCACGTAGTTGATCATCGCTTGATCGGTCACTTCCAAATCGCGCAACTTGACGTTGGCGCCGTTCTTTTCGATCTTGGTCTTGTCGTCCACGCCGACGACTTCTTCCCGGACCTTGCCTTTGCGCTCCATTTGAAACGTGATCGTTCGCTGGCCCACCGAGCTAATCACCCCTTGGACCTCGACCGCTTTGGTTTTGGTTGT
The DNA here is from genome assembly GCA_050257635.1 of Chloroflexota bacterium. GTDB lineage: Bacteria > Desulfobacterota > Binatia > UBA9968 > UBA9968 > DP-20. The sequence continues at coordinate 99,286 of JBLMXG010000023.1, read as the reverse complement.
TTTTGCAGGCGCCGGCGGCGCTGCGGATGCGGCCGGCTTCGGCGCAGTTTGCTCGCCAACCGAGGCGCACGCGGCCAAGAGCGAGCTCGCGAGAAAAATCCCGGCAGACAAGGCTGCACATTTGAATACGCTATTCATTTTTCATCCTCCTTGGGTGTCGCAAAAATGCCTCCGACAGTCTTCGTTTCGACCACACTCGAACGAAATTTAAAAGCTTAAACCATAATTGACTTTGACTTGTCAAGGTGATGCTGCCAAACGCAAGCCCGACCACGCCGAAACTGTCCCGCGATTCACGAGCGGGGTTCGTCGAGTGGACATCCGAGGCGAGCGTATTTCGATCGTTAGGCTTGAGCGAGATCGGGATTCAACATGATCCCGCGCAGGCGCGCGTGCGATCGCGTTGAGAAAACTCGAGAAACACCATACTAATATTTGGCTATGGAAAACGCGCCGCCGCGGCTTGCCAATGTCACATCTTATCGCGTCATTTACGGCGACACCGACCAAATGGGCGTTGTCTATTACGCCAATTATTTGCGCTGGTTCGAGCGCGGCCGCGCGGAACTTCTCCGTCAGATCGGGTTACCGTATTCGACTATTGAGCGGCAGGGAGTCCGTTTTCCCGTGGTCGAAGTAACCTGCCGCTACAATGAATCGGCGCGTTACGACGACCTGGTTAAAATCCGCACCGAGCTGGCGGAACTGGGCCGGGCGTCTTTGGCTTTCAACTATCGCATTTCCCGCGCCGCCGATCACCGGATCTTGGCCACTGGCGCGACCAAGCATGCATCGATCGATGGCTCCGGCAGAATCGTGCGGATACCCAAAATCATGTTTGACGCGATTCACGCTGCTCCCGGCTAAGTCGGCGAGCTATCGCCCAACCTCGCGGTTATCATTCCGATCGCGCCGCTAATCTCAGCTTTAACCTCGCTGTCGGTATCAACTCGCAATCGCCGTCGGAGCGCTGCCAGCGTTGAGCCCAGTCCAATTTGTCCGAGCGCCCAAGCTACGTGGCCGCGCACTAAAGGCTCGTCGTCATCGAGCGCCCGAACCAGCGCCGGCTCGGCTTCTGCGCACTTGAGATTGCCGAGAGCTACCGCAACATTGCGCAGCAGGCCGCGCCTTTTCGCACGAAGAATCGGACTGCCGCGAAAACGACGGCGAAATTCATCCTGGGTAAGGGCCAAAAGTCCGATCAATTCGGGCGCATGCAAACCGGTCCTCGGCCGGAACGCCGCTTCGGCGCTGGCTCGCGCTTTTACGTTGTACGGGCAAACTTCCTGGCAGATATCGCAGCCGAAAATATGATTGCCGATCATCGGCCGGAGATAAGACGGGATCCAGCCCTTCAATTCGATGGTGAGATAGGAAATGCAACGGCGCGCGTCGAGCAGGTAGGGGCCGATAAACGCCCCGGTCGGACAGGCCTTCAGGCAAAGTTCGCAGCGGCCGCAGCGATCGCGGATCGGGCGATCGTAGGCGAGCCGTAAGTCGAGAAACAATTCGCCCAAAAAAAACCACGAGCCGCGCCGCGGCGAAATAAGATGCGTATTTTTGCCAATCCAGCCCAGCCCCCCGACGCCGGCCATATCCCGTTCCAGAACCGGCCCGGAATCGACGAACGCGCGACCTTGCACCGGGCCGCCAGACAATTCCGATACACGATCGAGCAATGCATCGAGCCTGCACTTCATCAATCCGTGATAGTCATCTCCCCAGGCGTAGCGTGAGATCCAACCGCTCGATCCGCCGGCGGGATCGGGACGCGGCCAGGGCGTGTAATAATTCATCCCAACCGAAACGACCGAAGTGGCCCAGGGCACCAGGCTCTTGGGATCGCGCCGAAGGAGCTCGGTCCGCTTCATGTAATCCAGCTCGCCCGCAAGCCCCTCGCGCAGCCAGCGCGCGAAGGAAGTTTCATGCGGCGGCAGCTGCACCGCCGAGATGCCGACCAGATCAAAGCCTAGCCCTCGGGATGCTTCCTTAATTTGTTGAGTTAAGACGCCAACGTTCCGCTCTGAAGAAGGCTTCATCCTAAAACCTAAAGCTCAACACTTTCGTCAGGTGCAGGTCGGAATCGCAGCGCCGACCTCGCCATGGCCAAAAGGCCGGAAGCGAAATCAATGATAGGAGATGTTATCGTCGGGATCGGAACCTTCGCCATCAAGCAAGGGTTTCCGCCCGGCAAAGCCGTCTTCAATGCGGTGCCAGTGACTCACCGTCGGCTCGCCAATCTGCCAGCACAAAAAAACCACCTCGGTGCCGAGCATACAGGGAAAATCGACCAGTCCCTGCTCAACGCCTTTGCACATACAGCCATAGGCGTTGATTTCATCAACCCAGCCGGTGATCTGTCCGATGAGTTTAGCGATCTCGCCGTCCTCGCGCAGTCGGTTCATGAGGTTGGGCGCCTCGGGATCGAGATTTTCTCTGCGGATCGTCGTTTCGCTGGCGCGTTTCAAGCGCCGAATATTTTCGAGGATCTGCTCGACCAGCGGGCGCAGCTGGGGCAACAGCGCATTGGCCTCGTTGACGGTAAAAAGTCGCGCGTAATGATCCGAAGAGCTCATGAATAAATGCGTCGTCCGGTGAATCTCTAATTCGCGCCGTTCGTGTTCGCTCGGATACCTTTATAAATCCATGCCGCTGCGAATCTGCTTGAGCAACGCGATGTTGTCCGAGTGGCCGGTCATACAAGCCGAAATGGCGCCGCGAATCGGTCGACCGAGCAAATAAAAATCGCCGAGAATATCCAATATCTTGTGGCGTGCGAACTCATTAGCGAAGCGTAAATCGGTATTGATGATCTTATCGTCGCCGATGATGATGCAGTTGTTGAGCTTACCGCCGCCGGCTAGCCCCATGGTTTGGAGCTTTTCGATATCGCGTATGAAACCAAAAGTGCGCGCTGGAGCGATTTCCGTTTTGAAAAAACCCGGCCCCTGGTACTGGTAAGTGTGCTCCTGTTGGCCCACCGGTTCCGGGTAACGCAACCGGTAATGCACAGAGAGCGTTTCCGCCGGCGCGATGCTGATCGACTCGCCGTTCTTCGCTTGGATTTGGTAGAGCCGGTCGATCACGATCTCGGAACACTCTTCGGCTTGCTCTTCGATACCGGCTTCTTCGATCGCCTGACAAAACTCTAGCGCCGAGCCATCCATGATCGGCAGCTCGCCTTGGACCTTGACGAGCAAATTCGTGATCCCGTAACTGTGCACTACGGCGAGAAAATGCTCCACCGTCCCCACCGCAAAACCCTTAGATCGCAACGAGGTCGCGTAACCTGTCGAGCCGACGTAGTCGAGGTGCGCCGGCAGCGTCACGTCGCCGGAAATTCCCGTAAACAAGATGCCGCGATGGGCCGGCAGCGGGTGCAGAATCAATCCGGTTTTAATTCCCGAATGAAGCCCTTGCCCCGACAGAACGACGCTTTTTTTCAAGGTCTTCTGTCTGACTGAATGCGAAACTGCGTCGTTCTTCGGCGCCATCACCTTGAGCGACCGTCCTCTTCGGTTGCCGGCAGACGGTATTTTTTGCAGCGACGCTCCCGGCATGTCTCCGAGCGCACGCTGCACCGTGAGCAGGAGCCCTTCAAGGGAAACTGGTTTTTCGATGAAGTCGAAAGCACCGAATTTGGTGGCGGTTACCGCCGTGTGAATGTTGCCGTGTCCGGACACCATCACGACGTTGATCTCCGGCTCTTCGGATTTAATCTCTTTCAACAGACCGATGCCGTCGACCTGAGGCATCCAAATATCGAGAAGAACCAGCTCCGGCTTCTCTTCCTTGATCATCTCGAGCACTCGAGTGCCATCGGCGGTGTCGACGACTCGGTAACCTTCATCGGTCAAGACCTCGCGCACCGACTCTCGCACGCCGTCTTCGTCATCAACGACCAAAATCGTCTTTTGCATGACCAACTCTTCCACTAACCCTCCTCGACAATCCGCTTACAGCTGCGCGGTCTTCTTGACCGTCTCTTCGACGCCCGCGTCTGCGCTCACAGGCAGTTCGATGATAAAGCGGCTCCCTCTAGGCTCGTTGGGCCAGGCGCGGATATATCCCCGGTGGTCTTCAATGATCTGGCTGACGATGGTCAGTCCTAGGCCCGTGCCGTTCTCCTTGGTCGAAAAATACGGCTCGAAAATTTTCGTGCGAATCTCCGGGAGCAAGCCGCATCCATCGTCGGCCACTTCCAGGGTAACGACGCCCCGTTGCGGGTCATAGGCCGTCGCCAATTTGACCTCGCCTTGTCCCCCCACCGCTGCCACCGCATTGTCCAGCAGATTGATCAAAACGCGCTTGATCTGTTCGCGGTCCAATTCGAGCGGCGGGATCAGCCCGCCGCCGAAATGAAACTGAACGCCGTGGTGCCCTTCTTTAAACAAAACCAGAGCGTCCCGGACAATGCCGTTGAGATCGTTCGACGCCAATCGCGCCGACGGCAAGCGCGCAAACTGAGAAAATTCGTTGACGAGATTTTTGAGCTCTTCGACCTGCTGGATGATCGTTGTCGTGCATTTGTCCAGGACAGCGCCGTCCCCTTCAAGCATTTTAGCGTAGCGTTTGCGGAGACGCTCGGCCGAAAGCTGGATCGGCGTCAGCGGATTCTTGATTTCGTGGGCGATGCGCCGGGCAACTTCGCGCCAGGCTTCCATGCGCTGCACCTTTTGAATCTGAGTGATGTCGTCGAGAAACAACATCACGCCCAAGATCGAGCCGTCGTCTTCGCGCAGCGTCGCCGCGCTCACTAAAAGAGTCAGCAACCGATCTTGCAACGAAAGTTTAATTTCTCTTTCGACGCTTCCGCGTCCCACCACGCTGTCGAGAATCTCGCGGATCTCGCGCAATGTCTCGGCGTGGAAAACCTCGCGATACCTTTTCCCCAATGCGTGATCGGCTTGAACTCCCAGAATTTGCTCGGCGGCTTTGTTCCATGTGGTGATCTTGCCCGCCGGATCGACTGAGACAACGCCCGCCGCGATGTTGGCAAGCAGTGTCTCGACCACCGTGCCGCGCCGCTCGAGCTCCAGCTTGATTTGCTTCAGATCCCCGGTCATCTGGTTGAACGCATTCATCAGCACGCCGATTTCGTCGTCGCGGCCCGACTCGATCCGGTAGTCCCAGTTGCCCTGCGCGACTTCATGGGTGCCCTCGGCAAGCTTTTGGATCGGCACGGTAATTCCCTTGGAAAGATAGATACCGCACCAGGTCGCCGCAAAAATAATCACCAGGGTGATCAACAGCATGGTCAAGATGTAGCTATTTTTCACCGGCGTCTTGAGAAAGGTAAGATACTTGTATTGCTCGTAAGATTGCGAGATCTGCACCGCGCGCTTGGAAATGCTCTTCGGCACATAGTAGTCCACCACCACCACGCCGCGAATTCGTCGATCACGGTCGTAGAGCGGCACACCGCCCCGGATGACGTCGCCGTCGCCAAAAACTTCGGTGCGCGTCACTTCCAGGCCTCGCAGCGCCCGGTTGAGAAATTCACCCTCCGGCTTGATGACCATGCCGGTCGGCACCTGCCGGTTGAACGCGGCCACGAAAGCCTGCCCGTCGGGCGCGAACACTTCGACTGTACCGAGATTGTATTCGCGCTGTTTGGCTTGAACGAACGCTTTGAGCTCCGCTGCGCGGCGGGTTTCGAGGAGCCCCTCATCGCTAATTCGCCGGCTCAGTTGTCGGGCGTAGAAAATCGCGTTGTTCGCCGAATTTTGATAGTAGGTCTGGCCGATTTCCAACGACCCCTGCAGCGCGCTTTCCACCTTGGAATCGAACCAACGGTCGAAGGAGCGGGTCAACAAGCCACCGGCGAGGGCAAACAACAAGACGCTTGGAACCAGAGAGAGCGACACAAAAGCCAAGACCAAACGCACTTGCAGGCGCGATCCGAGAATGCGCTGCTTGCGTTCGACCACCAGCTTGATCAAATTGCGGACGACTAGGAAAACCAGCAGCCCGAGAAGAATAATGTTGACGTTGATCAACAGGAAAAAGATGATGTTGCTGCCGGTAGAATATTCCGGCGAGACGTCGGGGAGCTGAACTTCGAAGTAGATGAGCGCGCCCACCATCAACGCGGTAATTAGGATGACGATCGCTTCGCGTTTGCGGCGCTTGCTTTCCTCCCGTTTGAGAGTTTCTTCGACGAACGTAGCAGAATTCGCGACTTGCATCGGCTTTATTGTGCTAAGAGGCTAGAAAATTAAGGAAAAGTTTACCTTCTAAAGAAGTAAAGAACAAGCGAAATGATGGCGCTGATTAGGATGCAAGTGGTGATCGGAAAGTAAAAAGAGTAACCCTCGCGCTGGATCGAAATATCCCCCGGCAAATGGCCGAGCCAGGGCAATTTGCCGGCGAACGAAAAAATCACTCCGACGACCACCAGCAATAATCCGAGGTAAATAAAAATTTTGCCGAATCCGGCCATCGATTTACGGCTTTAGATTGATTGCATATCCATCGTTTCGGTTGTTTGGCCCAACTAAAAGAGCGTCGGTTGCTTTCTTGCCACGCTGCTCGCGGGACTGTTCAACTCGCGCCCGAAGTGATTGAAAGCCAGCCGCGTGGCGACCCGGCCGCGCGGCGTCCGCTGAATAAAACCGGCCTGAATAAGAAACGGCTCGTAAACGTCTTCGATGGTATCCTTATCTTCGCCGATAGCCGCGGCCAGTGTTTCTACCCCGACCGGTCCGCCGGCGAACTTGTCGATCAGGGTGAGCAGTAACATTGTATCCATCTTGTCCAAGCCGAGTCGATCGACTTCTAGCAACCGCAGCGCTTCGTCGGTCACCGCCTTGGTGATCGTACCGTCTCCTTTGACCTGGGCATAGTCGCGCACGCGGCGCAACAATCGATTGGCGATGCGCGGCGTGCCCCGCGAGCGCGAGGCAATCTCGGCGATGCCGTCGTTTTGCTCGCGCACTCCGAGAATCGCGGCCGAGCGCTTGAGGATCAGTGACAACGCCGCACTGTCGTAAAAATCCAAACGGTGAATATGGCCGAAGCGATCGCGCAACGGGGAAGTCAACAACCCGGAGCGGGTGGTGGCTCCAATCAAAGTGAACCGCTTGAGATCCAGTTTGATGGAGCGCGCCGCCGGCCCCTGGCCGATCATGATATCGATCTGGTAGTCCTCCATCGCCGGATAGAGCACTTCCTCGACGACATGGTTCAGGCGATGAATCTCGTCGATAAAAAGAATATCTCCTTCTTCGAGATTGGTCAGCAGCGCCGCCAGGTCGCCCGGACGCTCCACCACCGGACCTGAAGTAGCCCTAATGTTAACGCCCATTTCACGCGCAATGATGTATGCCAGCGAAGTTTTCCCAAGCCCCGGCGGGCCGTGAAACAACAGATGGTCGAGCACGTCCCCGCGTTTGCGCGCCGCTGCGATCGCGACTTTGAGGTTGGCCTTGACCTGCTCCTGGCCGACGTATTCGTCGAAGGCGCGCGGACGAAGGTTGATTTCGTAGGTTAGATCGTCTTCGGTTTTGTTGCCGCTCAGCATGAGAACCAGCTCGGCCCGAATTCGGCGCAACGCCTTACGGGCCGATGCGCCGCAGCGTTTCTTTCAGGACATTCTCGAGGGAGCTCTCGCCCCTCTGGAGCACCTCGCGGACCATTTTTTCCGCCTCAGCTTTTTTATAACCCAAATTCACCAGCGCTGAAACCGCATCCATCGCCAGCTGCGATCCCTCGTCGGGCTTCGCGCTCCCCGCCGCGGCCGGCGCCAAGGTGGCGAATTTATCTTTGAGCTCGACAATCATGCGCTCGGCGAGCTTCCTGCCGACGCCAGGTATCGCCACCAGACGAATCTCATCGCCTTCTTTCAAAGCCCGCGCTAATTCTTCCGCGGGGATGCCCGATAAAATATTGACCGCGAGCCTTGGACCGATCCCCGAGACGCCGAGCAAGAGCAAAAACAGCCGCTTTTCACCGGCGTCTTGAAAGCCAAATAGCTGAATCGCGTCTTCACGAACATGGGTGAAGATTTGCAGCTTCACCGGCGCCCCGACATCGGGGAGCCGATAAAACACGTTGAGCGGGATAAAAACTTGGTAGCCCACTCCGCCAACGTCGACGACAATTTCACCGGGAATCTTTTCGGCCAATCTGCCGCTGATTTGTGCAATCACTTTAAGATCGAAAAAAACAACGAAACGCTCTTCCCGCAGATCTCATCACCGCGACGCCTTTTCGTTATAGTCGCGCCAACTCGCCACCTTGGCACGGCCGTGCGCCGACGGGCCGATCAGGGTGTGAAACCGACGCCGGTGGATATGGCAGATCGCCGCCGCCAATGCGTCGGCGGCATCCGCGCGCATCGAGCCTCGCAAACACAACAACGCGCCGACCATCTTTTGCACTTGCTCCTTGGTCGCTTGACCATAGCCAACCACAGCCAGCTTGATTTCTGCCGCGGAGTATTCGGCGACACTGAGATGATTTTCCGCCGCCGCCAGCAGGGCCACGCCGCGCGCTTGGCCGAGCTTGAGCGCGCTCTGGACATTACGGGAAAAAAATACTTTTTCCAGGCTCACCGCCGTCGGCTGGTAACGCTCGATGACTTCCTGAAGGCCACGATAGATCTGGCTTAAACGTTCGGCGAGGCCAAGCGAGGCCGAGGTGCCGATGGTTCCGTGGCAACGGTAAAGCAACCGATTAGCGTCGATTTCCACAAGCCCCCAACCAGTGACGAGCGAGCCGGGATCGATGCCGAGGATGATTTCGCGATGGAGCCGCCTGGCGCTGCTCTTTAGCGTCGGCGCCACTGGTTCAGCTCGCCTTCTCCATCAGTTCGGTGGGAATATTGAAATTAGCCGAAACGCTCTGTACGTCGTCATGATCTTCCAGTTCTTCGGTGAGCTTCAAAATCTGCTCGACATGCTTTGCGTCAACGTCAACGGTATTCTTCGGCACGAGCGTCACCTGGGCACTGGCCACGGCGATCTTCTCCTGATCCAGACGATCCTTGACCGCGGCGCAGGCTTCCGGCGAGGTCACGACTTCGAAAAGGTCATCCTCCTCGCGGACGTCTTCAGCTCCCGCGTCGAGAACAATCCCCATCAGCCGCTCTTCGTCCACCTGCGATTTCTCGACCGTAATCAGTCCCTTGTTATCGAACATCCAGGAGACGCAACCGGTTTCACCCAGGTTGCCACCGTGCTTCGTGAACAACCGACGAATCTCCGAAACCGTGCGATTTTTGTTGTCGGTCACAACCTGCGCAATGATCGCCGCACCGCCCGGCCCATAGCCTTCATACTGGACCTCTTCGTAAGTCACTCCCTCGAGCTCACCCGTCCCCTTTTTGATCGCCCGCTCGATGTTATCGCTGGGCATGCTGTTGCTGCGCGCGGTCAGCACCGCCGTGCGCAGGCGCGGATTGGCGTTGATATCGCCGCCGCCCATGCGCGCGGCAACAGTGATTTCTTTGATCAGCTTGGTGAAGATCTTGCCTCGTTTTGCGTCCTTGGCAGCCTTCTTATGCTTGATCGTGCTCCACTTTGAATGACCGGACATAACCTAAGCCTTCCCTTTGAATTCGGGGGTAAGCTAACACAAACGCGTTGCTGGGTAAACCATGAGTGCGCCCTCCATGACCTCTGGACCAGCCCTTGTAGGGACAGCCCCAATCCGCTCCTTGCGCGCACGGACGGCGTTTGCGAAGATTGACACCGGCGCGATGGAACAGCGCAAATTGCTTTTTTCTCCCGGCGTTTTTCGTTATACTCGGCGGCGATGAGCGGCGCACTACCGCTAATTTCAACAGCCCTCGGCTTTAGCATACCGGCGCGTCTTAAGAACGCGGCGCTACTTTTCTTGCTTCTTCTCGCTGCCGGCTGTTCGATCCCGCCGAGCAGGGTCCGTGTCCCGGAGCGGCCGGCCACGCCGCTAAGCCAGACCGGCATCGCTTCCTGGTATGGCCCAGGCTTCCACGGCAAAGCCACCGCCAGCGGCGATGTTTATAATCAGAACGATCTGACCGCGGCGCACCAAACCCTGCCGCTCGGTACCCGAGTCATGGTCACCAACCTCGAAAACGGCCGCAGCACAGAAGTTACGATCAACGATCGCGGCCCGTTCGCCAAGGGACGCATCATCGATCTCTCCTACTCGGCGGCGCAACTGCTCGAGATGGTCGGACCAGGCACGGCCTTGGTTCGCGTCGATGTGATCGACAGTCCGATGAGAATTCAAACCATTCGGGATTCCCTCGACTACACGCTCCAGCTAGGTTCTTTCGCGCGATTGGAAAACGCACAACAGCTGCGCGATCGTCTGGCGAAGTCCTACGGTGACGTTATGATCGCGCCGCTACAGTCCAAAGATGCCACCTTCTACCGGGTGCAATTGGGAAAATTTTCCAGCCGCTTCGACGCCGAAGAGCGAGCGCGGCAAATATCCCAGGCCGGCTATTCGGTCATCATCATGGAGCAGTAGGTGGATGAGCCGAATCGGTTAAAAATTGCCGTCGCGCCGCTGCGCTTCCGACCCGATCGCGGTCTTTTGCTGCTGATTCTTCTGACAATCGCGCTCCCAGGCTGTTTTTCGCCGGAATCCTCAGCCGTTCCGATGCCCTCGGTGAGCGCTTTTCGGGATCTCGTCCAAGCGCTCGCGCAATCGCGCGGCTTACCGGTCGCCAAAGAAATTCGACTCAATCGGAAAGAGATCAACGGCGCCGCAAGCTTGGAGAGCGCGTTTTCGAGTCCGGTGCCGATTCCCGATCTCGAACGCGCTTACAAAAGCGTCGGCCTGTTAGCCAATGATGCGCAACTTGGCAAAGCATGGGGCGAGTATCGGCATATCCTGCGGCTGATCGATTATAACAGCGCGACCGCCACCTTGAGCCTCGCCCCCGGCGCGGCTAGACTTGGCGCGCCGCTTGAAAGGGCCAATCCGCGCGCGGCGCGCGAGCTGCCTGTTGCCTTGGGCATCGCCTTGGCGCTGCAAGAACAACAGTTCAACTGGCGCGAGCGCATCCGTTCGATGGCGAGCGAAGACCGTCGCGCCGCGTTTTACGCTCTCACCGGCGGCGATGCGGCACTCGCGGCGATCTCCCTGGTTTCGAGCAAGACGACTTCGTCAGCGGCGATTCTCACGGCCTCCGCCCAAATCGCCGCGGAAGTCGATAAGCTGGCGGCGGCGTTACCCGGTTATATGCGCCGGCAATTGACCCTCCCCTACCGGGCCGGCAGCCAGTTCATCTACTGGGCCTACAAAGCGCGGGGTTGGCCGGGCGTCAACGCTCTTTATGTCAACCCGCCGGTCTCCACGGCGGAGATTCTCCATCCGGAAAAATACTTCCTTCAGCACGCTGCGCCGCTGCGCTATTTTCCCGCGGCATTGCTGCGCCGCTACAAAGAAATCCCGAATTTGGAACAATCCTTGGGCGAAGACGCCGTCGCCGCTTCGCTGGCAAGCGCCCACCCTGAAAAATCTGCCGACGCGACCGCCTCGGGATGGCGCGGCGACCGGCTCTTCGCATTTCGCGACGGCGCCAACCTGACGACGGCGTGGTTCAGCTCGTGGTCGACGGAAAATCAAGCCCGAGAATTTTTACAAGCCTATCGTGCGGTCCTCGAGCATCGCCACGCTATCCGTTTCAATTTTTCGCCCGCGCCCAAAAATGCCCCATGGATCGCCAGCGGTGGCGACCAGCGCGGCTGGCTGCTGCAAAATCGCGGCACGGTCGTGCTGCTGATCAGCGCGGCGCCGGCGGGCCGTTTAATCGATCTCGCCAATGACGCTTGGCTGGATTTAGAGATTGAAAAGGAAACGATGGATCTGCCGTTTGATTTGGGCAAGCGGTCGCGTCAATTGTCGCTCGTCAGCAGATAGCGGCTGCCCTCGCGCATCACCCGCCCCTCGCGCATCAGTTTCTCTAAATGCGCCTGAACGGAAAATTCCGCCACCCGCTGCAGCGCCGCCGACACATCGACGTAGATCATCTGCGTGATATCGCCGATGGTCTGGCGTCCGGCGCGCATTGCGGTGAGCACCTGCTGCTCCCGCTCGAGACGATGTTGGATGTACTCGCGGATCTTCGCTTCGGCTTTGCCGATCAGCGGGCCGTGACCGGGCAGGATCAAGCTGATGTCGAAGCCGAGCAAGCGTTCGAGGGTTTTCATATAGTCGGTCATGTTGCCGTCGGGCGGATGAATCACCGCTGTCCCGTAGCCGAGAATATTGTCGCCGCTGAACAAAACCTTGTCGCCGCCTTCGTAAAAACAGCAGTGGCCGGACTCATGCCCCGGGGTATGGAGCACATGTAGTTCGCCGCCGCTGAAGGCGATCCGGTCGTTGTCGTCGTACTGAAAGTCTTCCCCGCCCAGATACCCCTTGCGCGAGCGGTGAATGCCGAGCTTGGCGCCGCAGCGCTTTCTGAGCGCCAGCGCACCGCCGCAGTGGTCGCTGTGAATATGGGTGAGCAGAATCTTGTCGATCTTCTTGACCCCCATGGCCTCGGCCTGTTCGATAATGCCGTCCATGTTGGAATCGGCGCTCAAGGCCACGTCGATCACCAGGCCGGTCTCTTTCCCGACGATATATTGATTCGTCCCCTGCAGCGTCATAATGCCGGGATTGTTAGCGGTAAACTTGCCGACAAAATTCGGTGTCGCCATCGCAGTCCCTTCAGCGGCCGCGCTCTCGCCGCGAAATATCGAATGGGCAAAAAAAAACGCCAGCGATGTTTTGCCGATTGTCGCCAGCGCTTCGCGTCGGGTAGTCACAAATTTCGTGCGATGGCCGCAGGGGTGTAAGATATTACATCCCTCCGGCCATCTTGGTGAATCTTTTTTCTCAACTTTGCAGCAGCTGCCGCAGCACATATTCAAGAATGCCGCCGTGGCGGTAGTAATCCAGCTCCGCGGGCGTGTCGATGCGGCAGATGACTTGGAATTCCGTCGTCCTGCCGTCGTCCGCTGTTGCTTTGACGGTGAGCTCCTGGCGCAACTTCAATCCCGGCCCGATGCCCAGAACGGCGAAAGTCTCGAACCCTGTCAGGTTGTAGGTTTTCAGATTTTCGCCGGGTTTGAAAACCAGCGGTACGATGCCCATGCCGATCAAGTTGCTGCGGTGGATGCGCTCGAAGCTTTCGGCGATTACGGCTTTAATACCCAGCAGGCGCGGTCCTTTGGCGGCCCAGTCGCGCGACGAGCCGGTGCCGTATTCTTTTCCCGCGATCACCAGGAGTGGCGTGCCTTCCTTTTGGTACTGCATCGCGGCGTCGTAGATCGACATCTGCTTTTTGTCCGGCAAGTGGACGGTGACGCCGCCTTCGGTGCCCGGTGCCAGCAGGTTCTTCAGGCGGATATTCGCGAAAGTCCCGCGCATCATGACTTCATGATTACCGCGCCGCGCGCCGTACTGGTTGTAATCTTTGGGCAACACGTCGTTATTGGTGAGGTAGCGCGCCGCCGGACCGTTCTTTTCGATCGCGCCGGCCGGCGAGATGTGATCCGTGGTCACGGAATCTCCGAGCAGCGCCAGAACGCGCGCGCTAGCGATCGCTTTCGGCTCGCCCGGCGTTTTCGTCATGCCGTCAAAGTAGGGCGCCTCGCGCACATAGGTCGACTGCGAGTCCCACTGGAACAGCTCACCGCGCGGCACCGGCATTTTCTTCCACTGCGCGTCGCCTTCGGTGGCCTGGCTGTATTCTTTCTTGAACATCTCCTGGCGCACCGAATTCCGCATGGTCTCGCTGACCTCCTGCGGCGACGGCCATAGGTCTCTCAAGTACACCGGCTTGCCCTGAGAGTCGTTGCCGAGCGGATCGTTGTAAAGATCCATGTCCATGCTGCCGGCCAGCGCGTAGGCCACGACCAGCGGCGGCGAAGCCAGATAGTTGGCGCGCACGTTAGCGTGGATGCGGCCTTCGAAATTGCGGTTGCCCGACAACACCGCGGCAGCGACCAAGTCGCCCTCTTGTATGCCGGCGGCGACTGCTTCGGGCAACGGGCCGCTGTTGCCGATGCAGGTGGTGCAGCCGTAGCCGACGATGTGAAAACCGATCGTTTCCAGGTAGGGCAGCAAGCCGCTGTCCTTTAAATATTCCGTGACCACTTTCGACCCCGGCGCCAGGCTGGTTTTCACCCAGGGCTTGCGCGTCAATCCCTTCGCGGCGGCTTTCTTGGCGAGCAAACCGGCGCCGATCAGCACGGAAGGATTGGAGGTGTTAGTGCAACTCGTGATCGCGGCGATTACCACAGAGCCGTGCTTGAGCTGAAATTTATCACCGTTCATCTGCACGACAACGCTCTTGTCCGTGCTGCCGCTCTTCATCAAAGACGGCAGCGCTTCTTTGAATGCCTTTTTGCTTTCGGTTAGCGGCACGCGGTCTTGCGGCCGGCGCGGCCCCGCCAGGCTCGGCACCACCGTCGCCAGATCGAGTTCCAGCGTATCGCTGAACATCGGCTCCGGCGACGCATCGGTGCGGAACATTCCCTGCTCTTTCGCGTAGGCTTCGACCAGTTGAATCTGATGGTGGTCGCGTCCGGTCAGGTCCAAGTAGCGCAGTGTCTCCTCGTCCACCGGGAAGTAACCGATGGTCGCGCCGTACTCCGGCCCCATGTTGCCGATCGTCGCCCGATCGGCGAGGCTCAGGCTCGAAAGGCCCGGCCCATAGAACTCGACAAACTTTTCGACCACGCCCTTTTTGCGCAGCATCTGCACGACCATGAGAACGAGATCCGTGGCCGTGGCCCCCTCAGGCAAACGGCCATGGAGTTTAAAGCCGATCACTTCGGGAGCGAGCATGATGATCGGCTGTCCGAGCAGCGCCGCTTCGGCTTCGATGCCGCCGACGCCCCAGCCGACCACGCCCAGACCGTTGATCATCGTCGTGTGCGAGTCGGTGCCGACCACCGTGTCGGGATAAGCGAACTGCGCGCCGTCCTTTTTCGCGCGAAAAACTACCGGCGCGAGATACTCGAGGTTGACCTGATGGCAAATGCCGGTGTCCGGCGGGATCAGCCGAAAATTGTCGAACGCGGTCTGGCCCCAACGCAAAAACGCGTAGCGCTCGACGTTGCGCTCGAATTCGATCTCGGAATTCTTGCGAAAGGCGTCGGCGGAGCCGAAAAAATCCACCTGCACCGAGTGGTCGATCACCAGATCCACCGGAGCGAGCGGGTTGATCTTCTTCGGATCGCCGCCGAGCCGTTTCATCGCCTCGCGCATCGCGGCGAGATCGACCACGGCCGGCACGCCGGTCAGATCCTGCATCAACACGCGCGCCGGCATGAAGGCGATTTCCTTCTCCGGCTTCGCTTTCGGGTTCCAGTTGGCCAAAGCCTCGATATCGGCTTTGTTGACGTGGTGATTGTCTTCCTGACGCAGCAGGTTTTCGAGCAAGACTTTCAGTGAAACCGGCAGCCGCGAAATATTTTTAAATCCGGCTTTCTCCAGCTCCGCCAGCGCGAAGATATCATAACTTTCGCCGCCGACGCTGAGCTTTTTGCGGGTGCCGAAACTGTTGACATACTTTTGTGCCATATTGACCACTCCTTATTATACGGTATACGTGGGTAGCTTTATTTTTTAGCTAGCGCGGCCGGATAAAGCAACAGTCGCTTTCTCGTCCCGGCCGAAGCCGGCGACCTGAAAGTGCATACTTATCGAACCGCCAGACGGAAGAAAGGAACGCTTTATGAAAGAACTTGGAACGAGAGTCTTGATCTCATGCTTTTTGTTCGCCGCGGCTATCTGGCCCGGCGATGGCGGCGCGCAGATGACCCGAATAAATGTCGGCTACAGCGCCATCAGCGGCGACGCCATGCCCGCGTGGGTGGCCAAGGACGCCGGAATTTTTGAGAAAAACGGCCTCGATGTGCAGTTGGTGTTCTTCACCGGCGGCACTACCGCGGTGATGGCGCTGGTGTCCGCCGACACGCCGATCGCTCAATTGGCCGGCCCCGCCGTCGTCCATTCGGTTATCGCCGGCTCCGACGCTGCGCTCATTGCCGGCGGAGTCACTTCACTCAATTACTACCTCCTCGCCCGCTCCGAGATAAAAACTCCCGAGCAGCTCAAGGGCGGCACCGTGGCGATCAGCCGATTCGGCTCGGCCTCGGACTTCATCGCCCGCTTCGCGCTGGGGAAAATCGGACTGACTCCCGGTAAAGATGTAACCCTCGTCCAAATCGGCAGCACCACGGCGCGGGTGGACGCCACGTTGACCGGTCGAGTCCAGGCCACGGTGGTCAATCCGCCCGCCAGCATTATCGCGGAGAAGCGCGGCATGAACATTCTGGCCGACCTGCCCAAACTTGGCCTGGTTTACCAGCACACCACTGCGGCGACTACAAGAAAATATATCCGCGAACACCGCGACACCGTCATGCGTTACGTAAAATCGCAACTCGAAGCGGTCCACCTCATCTATACCGACAAAGAAGCTTCGCTTCGCGCTTTGTCGCGGTATATCGGCCGCAGAGTCGATCGCGATGTTCTGGAAAAGACCTGGGAAAATATGCGAAGCGAATCGGTGCTGCCGAAAAAGCAGTATCCCTCCGTCGAAGGATTGAAAACCATTTTGGCAGCCGAACCGAAAGGCAAATCGTTCAAGCCGGAAGATTTCTACGATGCGAGCTTCATCAAAGAGCTCGATCAAAGCGGTTTCATCGACGCGCTATACAAGAAACCCTGATTTGCCGGCGTGTCATACCTGCGTCAACCCGAGCGCTTTTCTTAAGCTGACATTGCGCTAGGCCCCACGCACTGCTGGCAAGGGCAGAGCTTGGCGCGATCATTTTTTCCCGAGCTTCAAACGCTCCACCGCTTTCTGAACAAAGGACGGATCGAGAAACGGTTTGGCGTTACGGTTCTTGATTCCTTGCGGATTGAATCGCTCGTGAAAGCCGGTAATCATGCTCTCGAAGCCCGCCTCCCAAGGTGTCGGTACGCCCCCGATCGCCTCGTATTGCTTGGCATAGGAATCGTAGGTGCGTTGGAGCAGGATCGGGTCCTTCTGCCGCGTGAGCTCGGTGATCGCGCGGAAGGCCGCCTGCTTGTCGGCGCGGAAGATCCGAATCCCCTCGACCATCGCCGTCATATAGTCTTCGAGCATTTTACGGTTGCGATCGCGAAAAGACCGGCTCACCGTATGCGGCACGCCGGCGTAGGGCATTTTGAGGTCGAGAAAATTCACCAGCTCGCGGAACCCTTCCTTTTCGAGACCGAATTCGTTGGGCGGATTCACCGCCACGCCGTCGATCAATCCCTGCTTGAGCGCCGCAACACGGCTGGGGATACCGCCGGCGAGATAAAGAAACTGCACATCCTTGCCCGGCGCCAGACCGAGCTTCTCCAAGTAAAGAATCGTCGCGTATTCGTCGAGACCGGCCCTGCCCACGCCGAGTTTCTTGCCCCGCAAATCCGCCCCAGTTTGAATTGTAGGACTGACCATCAGACGCAGCGGCACGTACCGGGTCTCGGTGGCAATCACCACGACATCGAAGCCGCCGGTGGCGATGGCGCGCGACACCGCAGTACCGCCGCCGTAGAGAACTTGAATGTTGCCGCTCGCCAGCGCCGGCATGTACGTCGAAGCTCCCTGCATTAACACCAGTTCGACATCGAGATTGTACTTCGCGAAGATCCCCTCGCGCTTGGCGATAAACCCCGGCGCAAATGTCGCCGCCGGCGAAGCATAGGCCACGATCAGCCTGGCAGCTTCGCTGTGAGCGGGCTCGGCGTGCGCCAACGCCAGCATCAAGATAAGAAATATCCGAATTTTCATCGAAGCGCTCCGTCGCCTGACTCTGGTGGGGCCCGATACAAACCGTTGGCGATTGCTATCAAACAGATGACATCCACTGAAAGAGCGGCGACTGATCAGAAAATGCCTTCCGTAATAAGTCATTTCCCGCCAAACACCTTGGCGAGAAAACCTTCCTTATCAAGCTGCGCCATGAAGCGATTGTCGAGCCAATCCTTTGCCTGGATGTCCTTGGCTTCCGGCCGGTTCTTTTTCAAGATGCGGGCGGTGAGCTCCAGTCCTTCGGCGGTGGCGTAGGGTTTGGTCGGGAAAGTATGTCCGTAGTAGCGATAGGTCTCTTCGAGCTGATCTTTCTGTTTCTCCGGATCGAGACGCAGATACTTGGCAATGGCACTCACCACAGCCGGTTTTTTTGCCGGATCTTTCCACGCCGCCAAGCCTTCGCAGAGCGCGCGCAGCGTGCGCAGCACGGTGTCGGGATTGCGGTCGAGAAAGCTTTTGATCGCGACGATCTGCTGGTGCGAGTAGGCGACGCCGGACTGGGAGAGATCGATGACCTCATTAAAACCCATTTTCTTCCCCGCCAGATTGAGCGGCGGGCTGACGATTGCGGCATCCACCCCGCCCGCTCGGAGCGCGGCAAACCGTTCACTCTGTCCGCCACCCTGCAGGATGATTACGTCTTTGTCCGGCTTGAGATCGTATTTTTCCACCGCGGCGCGCACCGCTGTGTCCGACGAAGAGCCGTAGCGGCTGATGACGATCTTCTTGCCGCGCAGCTCCTGCGGCGTGCGAATTTCCGGCCGCGAAAGGATGCTGAAAGGAAAGGTGTTGATCATGCCGGCGATGAAATACAGATTGGCGCCGCGCAAGTTGGCTGACAAGCCGGCCACGCCGTCCGAGGTGGCGAATTGAATATCACCGGCCAGCAGCGCTTGGAGCCCGACGGTGCCGCCGGGAAAAGAGATCAGTTCGATATTGGTGCCGTGCTTCTGAAACAACCCCAGCTGCTTGGTAACGAAATAATGGCTGTTGGTTCCCGCCGGCGCTTCGATACCGATGCGCACGGTGGGCAGGCTCTTTTGCGCCTGCGCCGTGCCGCCGGGCAGAAACATCCAGACGAAAGCCGCAATGATCGCAGTAAAAATCATTTTATTCTCCCCTTCTCGCAGCGCCCTTGTAACGGCAATCCGGCGAAACTGTCAAGCCGAATCAAACACCTCGCCAGCTTGACTGGCAAATCGCTTTTCGTTTACGGTCAGCGCCGATTATGCCCGACGCCGACAACGCGCAGCTTCGACGAAAACCACCGAGATGACTCCATCGGTCACGCCCTGGCAAGTTCTCAAGCAGAAAGACTTCGGTCTGTTCTGGGTGAGCTTACTGTTCTCCGCCGTGGGCAGCCAGATTTCCACCGTGGCCATCGCCTGGCAGGTTTATGAAATTACCGACTCCCCTTTTCAGCTCGGTCTGACCGGACTGTTCCGCGCCCTGCCCGTCGTGCTCCTTTCCCTGCCCGGCGGCGTGCTCGCCGACCGCATGGATCGACGCAAACTGTTGATCGTTACCCAGACTCTCGCGGCGTTTTTGTCCCTTGCGCTTGCGCTTTTGACTTCGACGGGGCAAATCCGCGTCTGGCATATCTACGCCGTGACGTTTTTATCCGGCGCGGTGGGCATCTTCGACGCGCCAGCGCGAACGGCGATGATCCCCGCCCTGGTATCGGCCGAACAACTCGCTTCGGCCTACGCACTGAATATCACCTGGCGGCAGATCGCCACCCTCGGCGGTCCGTTCATTGGCGGCGTCGTGATCGGCGCTTTGGGACTTAGCCCAGCCTACTTCATCGACGCCTTGAGTTTCCTCGCTGTGATCATCTGCCTTGTCTTCATGCGCCGGGAGGTGAAGCCCGCGATCGATAAAAAAGAGTCGGCGTTCGAGAGCGTGCGCGCCGGTTTCAATTTCATCCGCGACAATTCGGTGATCCTGGCGTTGATGGGCATGGATACCTGCGTGCAGTTTTTTGGCGCTTATCGCTCGATGATGCCCGCCTTCGCCAAAGACATTCTCCGCGCCGGTCCGGTGGAGCTCGGCGCTTTGTTGGGTGTTCCGGCGCTGGGCGCCTTAGCCGGTTCGGGCATCGTCTTGGCAGCGGGCAACCCGCGCCGCAAAGGCAAGCTGATCATCGTCGTCACGCTGCTCTACACCGCAGGACTAATCTGCTTTGCCCTGTCCCGATCTCTAGCGCTGTCTCTCGTCATCGTGTTTTTCCTGGGACTGGTCGATGCCATCGGCGAAACCCTGCGCGACACTCTCGTACAACTGACGACGCCGGACCGGATGCGTGGACGGGTAAAAAGCTTCGATCAAGTTTTCATGTCGGCGGGAACTTACGTCGGCCACGCGCAGATGGGCACGGCGGCGACTTTTATCGGCGTGCCCGGCGCATTGATCCTCGGCGGCTGCATCGGATCGGCCGCAGTGCTGCTGGTGGCGAAATTTGCCTCTAGCCTGCGGCGCATCGACACCTGACGAGGCACCGACTCGCTCTGCGCTTTCCACGGAACCTAGAACTCCTCGATCGCAAACGCTCTCGGTTGATCCATTCGTGGATTATCGGTTATGGTGCGGCGGTCGAATGAAGGGAGGCGCGACATGCCCATCGCAAAAGTACTCGGTGTCAACATCAACTATAAAATCCTCGGCGATCATGGCCCTTGGGTGGCGCTCTCACCCGGCGGCCGGCGCGACATCAGCGGGATCGAGATTCAAGCAAAAGAAGTCGCCGCCTGCGGTTACCGCGTCGTCATCTTCGACCGGCGCAATTGCGGCGCCTCCGACGTCGTCATCGACGGCAACGACTCCGAATACGAAATTTGGGCCGACGATATCCATGAGCTACTGTCGCAGCTCGGCGCCCTTCCTGCTTTCGTCGGCGGCAGCTCGTCGGGTTGCCGCACCGCGCTGTTGATCGCGCTGCGTCATCCCGAGGCGGTGCGCGGCCTGTTGCTGTGGCGCGTCACCGGCGGGCGCTTTGCCTGCGAGCGATTGGCCGAGGAATACTACGGTCAGTACATCAAAGCGGCCAAGGCAGGCGGCATGGCCGAGATATGCGAGATGGAGCATTGGAAAGAGCGGTGCGCGGCGCGGCCGGAAAACCGCGACGCGCTGATGCGCATGAAGCCGGAACGCTTCATCGAGGTGATGTCCCACTGGCGCGAATATTTTCTCAAGGGCATCGACCTGCCGGTCATCGGCGCCACGGAAGAGGAATTGAGATCGATCAAAGTGCCTGCTTGCATCGTGCCGGGAAACGACAACACCCACGGCCGGCAGACCGGGGAAAATCTCGGCCGTCTGATCCCAAAAAGCGAAGTTTATGTTTTGTTTCCCAAGCACTACGACGAGCCGCTCAGCCCGCGGGAGGAATGGGACGAAAAGGCCGGCGAGATGGCCGCGCTCTTCGCCGACTTTATGAAGCGCGCCGCAGCCAATGAAACAAATTGAGCGTGAATGAGGGGAAACTATGATCGACGCGATCGAAGCGACCAAGGAAAAAATGGTTCTGGCTTGCAAGGCGCTGCAAAAGCAGCGGCTGCTCGACGGCTACGGTCACCTGACCGCGCGCCTGCCCGATGGGCGCATTTTGAGCACGCCGCATATGCCGCCGGGAAAAGTCGCCGTGCGCGATATGATTATCATCGACGCCCAGGGCAACAAGCTCGAAGGCGCCGGCGAACCCAACGGCGAAACGCCGATGCACACCTCGATCTACAAGGCGCGTCCGGACGTGCAGTGCATTCTCCATTACCATCCCGACGAGCTGGTCATCGTCGCCGCGGCGGGACAGGAGATCAAGGTCATCGCCAACTGCGGCGTGCATTTTTACCGCGGCACGCCGATCTACGATTCGCCGCTGCTGATCCGCAGCCACCAGCTCGGCGACAAAGTCGCCGCCACCCTCGGCGACCGCAATGCCGTGCTCTTGCGCGGCCACGGCGGCACGGTGGTCGCCTCCAATATCGACACCCTGTTGCGCCGGGGCATCGATCTCGTCCGCTCAGCGAAAATTCAGATCATG
Organism: Chloroflexota bacterium; assembly: GCA_050257635.1. Classification (GTDB taxonomy): domain Bacteria; phylum Desulfobacterota; class Binatia; order UBA9968; family UBA9968; genus DP-20. The sequence continues at coordinate 77,468 of JBLMXG010000023.1, read as the reverse complement.
GCCGTGCCCCTCGGCGCGCTCAAGACGCACAGCAAAGAGGAGTGCGAGCAGATGGCCGCCGGCCGCGAGCAAGCCAACGCCAGCCGCCGCCATATCGACTTCTACATTTCCGAGGTGCTCGACTGACAATGGACCAGATCCCGCACAGCTAGTTTCTGTTTAAAATCATGGCAACCGAACAAAACCCTTACGCAAGCATTCCCGCGGGATTGAAAACTACGGCCGCCGCGGCATCGTTCGTTGAAACCGCGACCTATGATACCATTCCGCCCGACGCCCTGCGCATCGGCACGCGCTGTCTTCTCGACGGGCTCGGTCTCTTCGTCGCGGGCTCGGAAGAGCACACCGTGCAGTTGCTCGTCGAAGAAGCCGAAGCCATGGGTGGTCGGCCAGACGCCCTGCTTCTCAGCTGTGGCGACAAAAGAGTCCCCGCGCCCATGGCGGCGCGCGTGCTTGCCACCGCGGGCCACGCCCATGATTGGGACGATAGTCAAGTGAGCGTCGACCCCGCCCATGTCTATGGCCTGCTGACTCATCCGACCATTCCGCCTTTGTCGAGCGCCTTGGTCATCGCGCAACAGCTCGGTGCGGTCGATGGCAAGCGGTTCATGCTCGCGTTTCTCGCCGGCTTTGAAGTGGAGTGTAAAATCTCGGAGTGGATGCTGCCACAACATTATCTGCGCGGCTTGCATTCGAGCGGCACCGTGGGCACCTTCGGCGCTTACGCCGCCGCGGCGAAATTGCTCGGCTTGAAAGGCGACCGACTACGCAGCGGCTTCGGCATCGCCGCCAGCTTCGCCGCGGGCATTCGCTGCAACTTCGGCACCATGGCCAAACCTCTTCACGTCGGCCGCGCGGCAGAGAACGGCGTCACCGCCGCCCTGCTCGCCGCACGCGGCTTCACCGCCGACCCCGATGCCTTGGACGGCCCTTGGGGCTTCTACGCCGTGCACGGCGGCGGCGTGAGCGCGGAAAAAACTTCCCAGGGTTTCGGCAAATTGTGGACGATCGTTGACCCGGGCGTCTCGATCAAACCCTACCCCTGCGGCGTGCTCACCCATCCAACCATCGATCTGATGCTCAAGCTCGTAATGGAGAACAACGTCAAGCCCGATGACATCGAAACGGTGAAAGTCTTCGCCGGCAGCAATATCCTAAATCCGATCCGCTACCCGATCGCGGTCAACCATCTGCAGGCGAAATTCTCTTTGCCGGCGGCGCTGGCGATGATCGCGCTCGCCCGCAAAGCCGGCAAGCGCGAGTTCTCCGACGAATTCGTCGCCTCGCCGGCAATGCAAGCGATGCAGAAACGAATCACGACCGAACTCGATCCTGCGATCGAAAAAATGGGCTTCGACAAAATGCGCTCGCGCATCGCCATCCGACTGAAAACCGGCAGGACGGTCGAAGGCTGGGCCGACGAACGCTATCGCGGCGGCCCGGAGAATCCGCTCAGCGACGCCGATCTCGAAGCCAAAGTGCGCTCGTGCTGCGAGGGCGTATTGGACAGTACAGCTCAAGCGAAGTTAATCGACGCGGCATGGTCGGTGACGCGGCTCCAAGACAGCGGTCAGTTGATACGGATCATTAACCAAGTTTGAATAAATTTGTCTATTTCCATTTGCAGCCGGAGTTTGATCGGCAGGAGTAATGATGCCTTGACAAGGATTATGTCCTTGTTAGAGTAAGGATATGAGTAAAGTCACCAGCAAGCTTCAAGTCACGCTTCCCAAAAGCATGGCGGAAAAACTTCGCATCCAGCCGGGTGACGAGATCGACTGGGAACTTGCAGGCGATGTTCTGCGCATTACCCCGGTCGCCCGACGTGCAAGATCGAAAAGCGGGCCGGAGGATCGGCTGCGCTGGTTCGATCAGGCGACGCGACGACAACGCCAACGAGAAAAAAAGCTCGGCCGCGGCGCGGCGAGAACGAAAACGCCGGACCGGGGCTGGCGCCGAGAAGATCTATACGAGCGCGGCCGCAAGGCTTGACCGAAAGTGGCATCGCTCGTTGACACCAATATCCTGGTTTACCGATTCGATCCGCGATTTCCCGAGAAGCAGCAAACGGCCATCAACCTGCTGCGCCGCGGCATACTCGAAGACTCCATCCGCATACCCCATCAGGCCGTTGTCGAATTTGTCGCGGCGGCAACGCGCCCGCTGGGCAACGCGCCGCCATTGCTGACACCGGAGGAAGCAAGACAGGAGGCGGAAGAGATGCTGGCGCAATTTGAAATTCTGTACCCAAACGCAGCGCTCCTTCGACTCGCCCTGCGCGGCGCTGCCGCCTATCAACTGAGTTGGTTCGATGCGCATTTATGGGCCTATGCCGAACATTTCGCTCTTGGGGAACTGATTTCCGAGGACTTTCAGCACGACCGCCTTTACGGCAACGTGCGCATCGTCAACCCGTTTGTTTAAACATTTCTGATGATGAGCAATCGCCGCGTCTAGACGCGAGTTTGAACCGACACGAATTCGCCAAGACACTTCTTACCAGCGCGGCAACGCTCGCGCCGTTCAACATGGTTCGGGCGCAAAGTAAAAAATTAAAAATCGCTGTCCTCCTGCAAAAGTCCGGCTTGCTGGGCTTGAAGGGCCAGACCTGTCAGAAATGCGCGGGCCCGGCGCCGGCGGTCATAAAGGATTTGCTCTGCGTCGATATCGAGCTGATGAATGCCGACACCGAAACCAGCGTCGACACCGGGCGCACCCGCGCCAAGCGCTTGATACAAGAAGGCGCCCATGGTCTCGTCGGCCCCCTCGACTCGCGCACCGCCGGCGAGCTGTTGCACGATACGCGCGTGCGACAGGCCTATTTGGGTGTGTGATGCGTGGTGGTGCTACGGTTCGATGGTTCGGGGTATCGATCGAACTAAGGCTTCGCTGAAGTCGGATCGGATTTGAGACGGTAAATCTTCCCGTCGGAAGCACGCTTGATCACCTCTAAAGGCACCCTTGCCTCCAGTTCTCTTGCTGCCGGGAGATACCACAAGCGGTTTTCATCGTTGAAATACAGAACCACGGCGTTCGATTCCTTGAGCTGCTCGCGCATGGCATCGATCTCGGTACCGTAACGATCGTTGGGCCGATGGTTATTCGGATTCACTTTTTGCGGAATCAGCGCTGCGGGTCTGCCGGTCAGCGTGGCGATGAAGTCGGGCGCATTGCTGAAAATTAACAACGGCGGCCGAGAATTCTTGACAAAACCGATCAGCTCGGAAGCCCTCCAGGGTTCGGTGGCAAAGCCGATACCGTCCACATAGCTTTGCCTCAACCAGGCAACGCCGTTGATAGTCTGCACGGCCAAAAAAACGATTATCAGCTGATCGAAGGCGAACCACCGCGCAGTTCTCTGCTCCGGCCTGGCGGCCCGAAGCCAATCGGTCATGACCGATAGCGTCACAATCATCGCCGCCACGTACGGCAGGGCCAGCGTTCGAGTGTCGAAATAGAGTGGCTGGTCGTTGAGCGACATGGAGACCAGCAAGAATAACCCGTAACCCATAAGACAGAAAAACAACACCTGGAGATAGCGCGAGGCGAAATATTTTTTTCGCACGGCAAGCCAAGAAACTGAAACAAACAAAACCCCAACGATCGACCTTGCCAACCATGGGCTATTTTCGACGATGGCGATCGGCAGCAGCCAATAGCCGGCGGTATCAAGCGCCGGCAGTAAGTCGCTCAAACCCGGCGGATGAATTCCAAAAGTGCGATTGACCGCGTTGCCGGCCGTAAAGAAATTCCTCAGCACCCAGGCCGCCAACGGCAGCGAACCCAAGACCACGAACTTCGCGGCAGCGGACAAACGATGCGCCCAGCGCGACGCGCTCAGGCACAAGATCACTGCGCCGCCGGTGAGCAAAAAGGCGATGCCGACGTAACGCACCAGACAGCTCAAGCCGATCGTCAGGGAGGCGGAGTAAAGCGCCCTAGCTCGCGAGCCCTCTAAAAACTCCACGAGCCACAAAACACCCAACAGAATAAAAAAATTAAATACCGGCTCGGTGAGCGCCTGCGAGTGGATATAAATCATCGGAAACGCGCTGAGCGAGAGAAAGCACGCCAACCACGACGCCACATACGAAGCGGTCACACGATAAACGAAGTAGACCGCAAGCAAAGCGTTGCCGGCGTAAAACAAAACGCTGATCCAGCGCGCGCCGTCCAAAGGATCTATTCCCAGCACTCCCAGCGCGGCGATCATCAAAGGATAGAGCGGTGGATATTGCGTGACCGGCGCGATTTCGCCAATGTCGTTCAAAAACCGCACGCCGTCGCCGTTGAGCAGACTGCGCGCCGTGCCGATATAGACAATCGAATCCGGGTAGATCCCGATGCCCCAGTGAGTCGCGATGGCGAGCGCGCATACGCCGAGCGCCACCGATACAGCGACCGCGACACAAAAGGCGGTGAAACTCGTCAGGCCGGCGGCGGCCGTCCCATTGACCGCGCCGGGAAAATTTTTCATTGAATTCGCTCTAAACATAGTGAATCCAACCGCCGTCTTAAGAAAATTCTAGCTGCGCGGAGCCCTGCTTCAAGCTCGCCTTGTCTCTATACCCGCCGGGCGCCTAAAAAACCCGCGACGGCCTAATTATAGCGCATGCTCCGGCCGACGGTACGGATTTTGTCGCAAGGGCACCATTATCATAGATAGAAAAGAGACCGCGGCGGACCTCCGTCGAGACGTCAAGATTGTCGTTTAAATTTGCTCAAGTAAGCCCTTGCGAGCGTGCGATTTCCCAGATAACAAAGAGGGTCGAGCGAACCCCGTAGGGACGAATCACGACTCGCCCCTACCCACGAGGAGACAAATATGGCAGAAACCGGCATCAAAAAATCTTCCCAGCGTTGGCAATCCGACGTCATCGTCGATCTGATCAAGCAATATGAATTTCCCTATATCGCGCTCAACCCCGGCGCGAGCTACCGCGGCCTGCACGACTCGCTGGTCAACTACGGCGAGAACAAGCCGCCGATGATACTCTGCAACCACGAGAAGATCGCCGTGCAAATCGCCCATGGATATGCCAAAGCGAGCGGCAAGCCGATGATAGCGATCGTGCATAACGTCGTCGGTCTGCTGCACGCGCCGATGGGCATCTACTACGCCTACATCGACCGCTGCCCGGTCTTCATCGTCGGCGCGACCGGACCGATGGACGAAAAGCTCCGCCGCCCGTTCATCGACTGGATTCACACCGCCTTCGCCCAAGGCGACGCGGTGCGGCAATTCACCAAGTGGGATTATCAGCCCGGCAGCATCCACGGCGTGCCCGATTCGTTCGCCCGCGCCTACTCGATCATGATGAGCGAGCCGCAGGGGCCGATCTACATGGTTTACGATTCGGCGATGCAGGAAAGCCCGATGAAAGAGGAGATGGCGCTGCCAAGTTATAAAGTGAAGGTGCCGTCGCGCGTAGCGCCGGAACCGGCGGTGATCGAAGAAGCGGCTGACCTGCTCATGGCCGCGGAAAATCCGCTGTTGCTGACCGAGTACGCCGCGCGGATGCCGATCGGCTATAACTCGACCGTGGAATTGGCCGAGACCGTCGGTGCTTCGGTTTATGACATTAACAAGCGCCTCGGTTTTCCCAACCGCCATCCGTTGAGCGTGAGCTTCCACGGCGACGCCTTCAAAGGCGTGGACGTCGTGGCGGCGCTCGACGTCGTCGACTGGACGCGCGGCTCGCACAAGCTCAACACTCAGACCCGTGAAATCAGCGTCGTCACCGCGCCCGATTGTAAATGGATCGACGTCGGTTTTGCCGATATCGAGATCAGCAAGTGGGCCACCGACTACAACAAGCATCACAACTGGGATCTCCGTGTTCTCGGCGACAGCGCGCTGTCGCTGCCCGCGCTCACTGCCGCCTGCCAAAAACGCATCGACGGCAACAAGTCGCTTACGACGAAAATCGCCGAGCGCAAAAAAAACATCGGCGACCGCCACGCGCGTCAGTGGCAAAAATGGCAGGACCAGGTCAAAGAGGAATGGAACCAGCGGCCGATGACCGAGTCGCGCCTGGCACATGAGCTTTGGCAGGTGATTCAAGGCGAAGATTGGGTGCTCACGGCCAATACGCTGAAAGAATGGGTGCACAAGGTTTGGGACTTCGACAAGCCGTACCGCCATGTCGGTCGCGAGCTCGGCACCGGCACGCAGATCGGCATGTCCATCGGCGTGGCGCTGGCGCACAAGGGCACGGGTAAGCTGGTCGTCGACCTCCAGCCCGACGGCGATCTGATGTTCGATCTCGGCGCGCTCTGGATGCCGGTCAAGTACGAGATCCCGATGCTGATCGTGATGTACAACAACCGCGCTTACTACAATGATTGGGCGCACCAGATTCACATGGCGCACCAGCGCGGCACCGACCCGGCGCGCGCTTATATCGGCATGGACTTGGAAGGCCCGCCGCCCGACTTTGCGCATATCGCCAAAGGCATGGGCTGGCACGCGGAAGGACCGATCGAAGATCCGGCCGAAGTCGGCCCGGCAGTAAAGCGGGCCATCGCTCAGGTCAAAGCCGGCAAGCCGGCGCTGGTCGACGCCATCGTTTGGCGCCGCGGCGAAAACGCGTAGAACCTTGTAGGGGCGATTCATGAATCGCCCCTACCCCTCAAAGAAAATATTTAGGAGGACATCCGCATGGCAGATTCGACAATAAAAAAATCCGATCGGCGCTGGCAGTCCGACGTCATCGTCGACATGATCAAACGCTACGAGTTCGAATATATCGCGCTTAACCCGGGAGCGAGTTATCGCGGGCTGCACGACTCCCTGGTCAATTACGGTGAGAACAATCCCCCCATGCTGCTCTGCCAGCATGAAAAGATCGCGGTGCAGATCGCCCACGGCTACGCCCGCGCCAAAGGCAAGCCGATGATCGCCATCGTGCATAACCTGGTCGGCTTGCTGCACGCGCCGATGGGCGTTTACTACGCCTATCTCGACCGCGCACCGGTCTTCATCATGGGCGCCACAGGTCCGCTTGCGGAACCCAAGCGCCGTCCGTTCATCGACTGGATCCATACCGCCAACGTCCAGGGAGAGGCGATCCGCAATTTCGTCAAGTGGGATTACCAGCCATCCACCGTCGACGGCGTGCCCGGCGCCTTCGCGCGCGCCTATTCGGTGATGATGAGCGCGCGCCAGGGACCGATTTACATGTGCTACGACGCCGGATTGCAGGAAGCGCAGCTCGATCATGATGTCGAGATGCCGCCGCGCGGCGCGGCCACCGTGCCGACGGCGCCCGCCGCTGACCCGATCGCGTTGGAAAAAGCCGCCGATACTCTCGCCGGCGCCAATCGCGTCGCGATCGTCGCCGACTTCGCCGCCCGCCCGCCGCACGGTTGGAATCACGTCGTCGAATTAGCCGAGATCCTCGGCGCCTCTGTGTGGGACGTGGGCTCGCGCTTGAATTTTCCCAGTGACCATCCGCTGAATCTCACAATGGACCCTGATGGCTGCTATCAGGACGTCGACGTTGTCCTGACGCTCGATATCGCTGATTTCGAAAAGCCGACGCACGTGCGCGACATCGCCACCCGCACCGTCGTCAGCAAAGTGGCGGCCAATGCGACCTGGATCGATATCGGCTTCACCGACATTGAGATCAGCAAATGGTCGATGGACTACGCCCGGCCCTTCTATGCGCAGCAGCGCATGACCGCAGACCCGGTCACGACAACCCCGCAATTAGCAAGGCTCCTCAAAGAACGCATCGCCAAAACTTCGGGCCTGCGCGAGAAGATCGCCAAGCGGGCGGAGGAGATAGGCAAGCGCCACGCCGAGAATCGCGCCAAGTGGAGCAAACAAGCCCAAGAGCACTGGGATCAAAAACCGATGACCGTACCGCGGCTCGCGCTCGAAGTGTGGAACCAGATCAAGGGAGAAGACTGGGTGCTCACCACCGGCGACCTCGGCGCTTGGGGCAAGAAGCTTTGGAATTTCGACCGGCCCTACTGCCATGCCGGCAGAGAACTCGGCACCGGCACGCAGATCGGATTGTCGCTCGGCGTCGCGCTGGCGAACAAGGGCACCGGCCGCCTGGTTGTCGATTTACAACCCGACGGCGATTTGATGTTCGACGCCGGCTCGCTGTGGATCGCGGCGAAGTATCAGATCCCGATGCTCATCGTCATGTTCAACAACCGCGCCTACTACAATGACTGGAATCATCAGCTCGTGCTCGCCCGCACCCGCGGCACCGACCCCAACCGCGCCCATATCGGCATGGATCTTTACGGACCCGACCCCGATTTCGCTGGCTTGGCGAGATCGATGGGCTGGTACGCCGAAGGCCCGTTCGAGAACGGCGACGACCTTGGTCCGGCGATCAAACGCGCCATCGAGCAGGTGAAAAAAGGCAAACCCGCTCTGGTGGACGCCGTTTGCGACCGAAGAAACCACGGCTGATCTTTTCAATCCATTCCCCGCGCCCCCAAAAGGCGCGGGGAATACTCGCTTAGGCGCTAGAATCACACCGTCGCCCGCGGATAAACTTCCGGCAGGAGCCACCAAAACTGCAAGTGATCCGATTACTCTCTCGGCGACTCGCGCTCGGCGAAAATCTGTTTAGCCAGCTCGATGTCTTCGACCGAGCCCACCAGCGTTAGTCGATCGTTCCGGCAGAGTCTAGTGTTGCCGTGCGGCACCAGCAGTTCGCCGTCACGGCGGATTGCTACCGCCAGCAGGCTGCCGGGAAGATCAAGCTGCCGCAAAGGCTTGTCCACATCGCGCGTGTCCGTCACCACCACTTCGCACACTTCCTTATCATCGTCAGTGCGCGCAAGCAGGGTGTAAAGCGCCGGAGCGCGCGCGAGCAGAGCCAGCAATGACGGGCGATCGAGGGCGGCGTTCATGGTCGTGACGCCGAGCGCGTCGAAGCGGCCGCGCACGGCCGGATCGCTCACCTGCGCCACCACATGAGGAATTTTGTAGGCGTTTTTCGCCAGGGCGCAGACGCGATAGGCCAAGTCCGGATCGTCGTAGGTGCACACGAGGGCGCGGGCCGATTCGCAAACACTTTTCAGTTGAGAATCGTCGGGCTCGATGGCGCAGCACAAGGCCTCGTACCCGTTCCGCGCCGCGCGCGCGATCCGCTCGCTATCGGTGTCGACGATGGACAGCGGCTCCAGGTGGGCCCTGAGCCGGCGCGCCACATGCATGCCCAAGTCCTCCGCGCCGGCGACGACAATGCGGCCGAGTCGGGAGCGCTTGCGTCCAGGCACGAAACGAACGAAGATCAATGGCGCTGTCGTAACCGTAACGACCGCGACCAGAATAATTGCCGCATTAACCGATTCGCCGATCACACCGATACGCTTGCCAATGGCCGCGGCGGCGATGATCAACGACAACCGCGCCGACAGCAATGCTCCCGCCGCCAAAGCTTCCTTGAGCGAAAAATTAACCGTGAACGCGAGCGCCGGTAACACTTTGACCAGAATTGCGCCGAGCAGGAGAAACGGCACCAACAGCAAAGCGCCCGGAGAAGCTAGCAGAACCGGCAGATTGAACTCGACGCCGACTTTGACGAAAAAAATCGGAATAAAAAAACCGTAGCCGATCGCTTCCAGCTGGTGGGCCAGGTCGGCGTCGTCCGCGGTGCGCAAGAGGCCGACGATCGCTCCTGCCAGAAACGCTCCGAGGATAATTTCCGAGCCCAGGCTCTCCGCGAGCGCGACGAAGGCGAGCATGACGGTAAACGCGGCGCGCACTTTGATTTGGGCGGTGGCATGGCTCAGCTCTTCAATCGTCCGGCGCAGCGCCGGAATCTTGTTGAAGATCGCGCCGAAGTGGTGCATCAAGAAAAAGGCCACGAATAACAAAGCGATCAGCAGGATGTGGAAGGTCAAGCCCTGAGAGACAATCGCCACGGCGATCGTGATCAAGAGCATGGTCGCAAAGTCGGCGATCACCGCGGTCACCAGGATAAACTGGCCGAGCCGCTCGGCGATGAGATCGGTTTCTTTGAGCACTGGGACGACGACGCCGAGCGAAGTCGTCGACAAAATGAGCGCCACGATCCAGATATTTTTCGCCAATCCGAAACGGACCAAGATGTAAGCCGCGGCGCTGGCCAAAATCAGAGTGAGCGTGAAATGTAACAAGGCCAGCGGAAAGACATCGACGCCGTTAGCGCCATGCCGCTCGCCCGCCGGTGCATAGGAGCGCAAGCTGCGAAAATCGATTTCCATGCCGGCGAGAAACATCAAGAATACAATCCCGAAGTCGGCGAGCATGAGCAAAAACGGATCGTTCGCCGGAACCACCGCCAGGGCGCTGCGCCCAACTACCATGCCGGCAAGGATTTCGCCGACGACGATGGGTATCGACAGACGCTTTAGCCGCGACAATAATATCGGCACGGCAAAAGCGATCAGAAAGACGATCAGAAGCGGCAAAAATGATTGCGCTGTGTGCATGCTGTAAATTCCACCAGGCCGAGGAAGGGTATACGATTCCGTGCCGCACTCCAAGAGTCGGCAGCGAATTCACGGCAATGAATTTACAGAGGAATGATCATGGGGGATAATCCAGGATTCGATAGCACGGCCCAGAATCGAAGCAGTTCCAGATTATCGTGTTCTGGGACTGTTCGTTGCGGCATCATCGACGAAATTTCTTGGCCGCGGGAGGATTACATATTTAAGACACACCCCGGTCGCGGCTCTTTAAACTCGCCGCGACCGGGAATTCGGTGCTTGCTCGTTGGGAGCTAGGTGTCTCGTTCGCTCGTCGGCCCGACTTCGCCGGTGCACCACGGAACGAACGCCTTCATCTTGCAAGTGGCGCCGTGCGACTTGAGCTCTTTTTCGAAGATTTCGTGAATCTCGCGGTCTTCGTCGTCGTATTCGATCTGCCAGCCGCCCTCTTTTATGTTCCGGTCGGCGTTCTCGCCGCCGCCGCCCCGCCCCTTCTTGTAGAGTCCCATGTCGCCTGGACGCAGCGCGAGATAGCGCGCCCGAGTCGTGCCGGAGTTGAAATGCTGGTGAAAGCAGTTGTCGCTGGGAACCGTGACCATTGAACCGAGCTGCCAGTCGCACTTGATCATGTCCGAGCGATCTTCCTTCGTCCAGATCAGTGAGTAACCGCCGGTACCGCTCAGCAGCACCAGGTGCGCGCCGGGCCCGTGGCGATGGGCCTTTTTATATGTCCCGATAGGAAATTCGGAAATATGGCTCTTGGTATTATTGTTGGCCATTTCGAGCATAGCGTTGATACCCCCAGCGCCGCGCTCCTTCCAGCCGTAGAGCAGCATGTCGGGCGCGTTGGCGATAAAGTTGGATTCCCACACCCGGCGGGTATAGAGCTTGCCTTTGCCGCTGAAGTAATCGTCTTCACCGCCGAAGCGCGAAGTGAACATATAAGGATTGTTGAAGATGAAATGGTTGTCGCGAAACAGCCGCATCATCGGTGGAGCGTTGGTGACGGCGATGTAGCGGGCTGGTTCCTGGCCGCTGCCGTTGAAATTTTGGTACCAGGCGTTGAGCGGAATCGAAAACAGACTGCCGGCCTGCCACTCGAAGGTCGCCTTCTTTTTCTCGTCATGCCAAACCGAAGTGGCGCCGCGCCCCGATACCACGTAAAACGTCAGCTCATACATATGGTGCTCGGGCTCGGACTTGCCGCCGGGCTTGATTTCGACGACATGACAGTCGTTGGGCATGTGGTTGTTGTTGATGTGAACCACTGCGCCGCTACCGCCCTTGCGTTCCCAGGGTCCGAGCTCGATTTTCGCCAGGCTCGGAAAGTAATAATCCTCGTAGACCTTCACACCTTCTTTCCTGAGCCACTCCGCGTAAGGATCAGCTAAGACAAAATCTTTGAGGCCCTCTTTCGGGGTCTCCGCGACTTTCATGTCGGTGCCCAGCATTACCACGGTTGAAATCCTCCTCTAAAAGACATTATCAGAAATCGCTTGAGCGCTAACCGGCACAAGTGAGCCGGCCGCACTCGAATTCCCGCAAGGGTATCGCAGCTCTTGTTCTGGAAATATCCGGTCCGAGACTGATTTGTCAACGAGCACGACCATCCAAAGTGCTACCACCCCTGGAACGGTCGCCGTGATTGGTATCCCCCAACGGGCCGGGTAGCGCGAGAGGTCGAGCCAGCGGGGAGATAAATCTATTGGGCATTCGATCCTGGTCGCCAGACCTTGTGAAGGCGAAGCGAGGTTATATAATTTGTCTAAAGACGTTTGTCTTTCAGATCCTCTGATCGATTCAGGCCATCGGTAATGGCTTTTAGCCAGGAGCTATCTCATGAGCTGGATCCATCATGTTCGCTGCGGAACCATGCCCCGAGGAAGTAAACGATTTTGGAGCTGGACAACCGCTGCCCTCATCGCATTCGCCGGTTGCAGCACGGCAAGGCCGCCGACCGATATACTGGCAAACGCAGAACTCGGCTTGCGCGCGGCCGACGAGGCTCGTGCCGATGAATTCGCACCCGCCGATTTGAAAAATGCCCGAGAAAAAATAGCCAGAGCCAAGCAGGCCATGGCCACCGAGAACTATATCGAGGCGCGCCGTTTCGCCGAAAGCGCTCAGGTAGACGCGGAGCTTGCCGAAGCGAAGGCCGAGGCTGAGATCATGCGCCGCGCCGCCGGTCAGGTGCCGCACAAAGGCGACACCCCGCCGACGAAAGCCGAACTTGAGTCAAGAAAATCGCTCAGCCATGAATCTCCATAGGAGGAGCTTATGCGATTGTGGAGAATCTCACTGATCTCGCGCCAAACCCAGCTAGCGTGTGTGTTAGGGTCGTTGGTCGCGGTCTCGTGCGCGGCCGTTCGCAATCCGGCGTTAGAAAGGGCGCACGAGGCCTATCAACAGGCGCGCCAAGACCCGCTGATCGTAAAGAAGGCCGGCGCGGCTCTGGAAAGAGCGGAACAGGCTTTGCGTGCGGCTGACCGGCTTTGGGCGGAAGAGCACGACGTGGCCGAGGTGGAACATCTTGCTTACATCACCGAGAAAAAAGTTGAGATCGCTCGGGTAACCGCGCAGCGACGATTGATAGCTGACGAAATCGAGCGATCTCAGTCGGCGCGCCAGTAAGTAAACTCAGCCGCTTATCGTTATCATGCCAAAGCGATATCTTGCTGCACGACCATCTAGATTTTCATTCTGCTGGAGAGGGATCTGTGAAGCATCAGTAGCTGCTGTATCCGAGATTAAATAATCTAATGAGTTCGGCGCCGCTAACATGAAATACATCGCCCGTCTTTTAACCCCTTTTTAGTTCACCCACGTTCGATCGACCAAAATCGCTAACGCCCTATCGGGTTAAATTCCTCCGAGCGCGACCGCATCCAGCGGTTGACGCATTCGACCCTTTACCTCAGAAAGTCGCGTTGAATCGTTTTCGAATCTCTCCGTGAGTCACGAAAATTTCCGCGACTGCTTCCAACCGGATAATTCACCAGTGCTCGCCCGATTGGCGTTTGCATCGCTGGAGAAATCGCGTATCAATGAGGGTCAACATTTTTGACTCCGCGGCTATCGATGTTTAGTTTTTCGCGACTGCAAACGCTCAAATCCTTGCGCCATCGCAACTTCCGGCTGCTCGTGATCGGCGCGCTCTTGTCCAATGCCGGCGACTTCATGCAAAACGTCGCACAGGCTTGGTTGGTTTGGCACTTGACCCGTTCCGCTTTTCTTCTCGGGCTGGTCGGTTTCTTCGACAGCATACCTCGGCTTTTTTTAGGCGCGCTCGGTGGCGCGCTCACCGATCGGCTGGATCGGCGGCGCCTGTTGATCGTCACTCAGAGCCTGGGCATGGCGCAGGCGTTCATTTACTGGTTTGCGGTTTACTTCGATTTTATTCGTTACTGGCATATTTTGTTCCTCGCCTGCTTCTTGGGAATCGTGAACACGGTCAATCAGACCGCGCGCCAGTCCTTGGTGAACGGTTTGGTTCCCAAGGAAGATTTGTCCAATGCCATCGCGCTGCACGCCTCGGTTTTCAATCTGTCGCGCATCCTCGGTCCTTCTATCGGCGGGTTGGTGATCGCGCTGGTCGGTATCGCCGGCTGCTTCTTTGTGAACGCCGTGAGCTTTCTTGCCTTGATCGCGACGCTTTTGTTGATGGAGCTCCCGCCCTGGAGCCCAGCGCGCCGTGAGGTCGGTTTGTGGAGCGAAGTCAGTGAAGGCTTTGGTTATCTCAGAAGCAATTCACAGATGTTCTCGATCATCGCGCTGTCCTATGTGGTCGCCCTGGTCGGCGCCCCTTACGTGACGTTCGTGCCAGTCTTCGCTACCAACGTGTTGCACGTCGGCGCAGGCGGCTTTGGCCTGCTCATGTCCGCGCCAGGAATCGGCGCGACCGTCGCTGGGCTATGGCTCGCCTCAGTGGGCCAAGCCAGTCCGAATCTATTCTGGGTTGGCGCCCTCGTTCTCGGTTACGCGCTATTTCTCGGTCTTTTTGCCTTGTCGCACTTTTTCTTTCTGTCGCTTCTGCTGCTGCTCGCCGTGGGCTTCTGCTTCATCGCTTTTCGCGCTTCGGTCAACACAGCCTTGCAAGCCAACACACCGCCGCATCTGCTCGGCCGGGTCTTGAGCTTTTTCTTTATGGACCGTGGCCTCTGGTCCATCGGGGGGTTGATACTCGGCGGCGTCGCTTCGCTGATCGGCATTCAGGGCACTTTCGAAGCGTCCGCCGTGATCTGCGGCGTTGCCGCGGCCGTCGTCCTATTCAGCATCGGTCGCATGCGCGCCGTAGCGGGGTAAAATAGCCGACTGCGCCTGTCCCTCTCCCTCGTCCCGTCGATTGCGAATAAGCCGCTACGGGCGCCGCTCTCCCATCGGCGCGGACTTAGCTGAATTGAGATTAGGCAGCGGCGAATGGTTTCACGTTAGCCTTGTTATCGGCACGACGGTCAGACTATTATGCGCACGCTTGTAAAAAGAAAATACCGAGGAAGAAATGCTCGCCGTTCGTATCGGTATTGCTTTTTATCGGCGTCGCAGGACTTTTCACTGCAGCAAAGGAGACTCGCATTGAAGATAGCCGACATCGAAATTATCGAGCTGCAAAACATCCCGGTCACACCGCCACTCTTTAAAAAGCCGGTGCGCACGGCCGCGCGGTTGCTAAAAGTGAAGACTGACGGCGGGATTGTCGGCGTTTCTCAATTCGGCGGTTTCATGCATTCGGCCACCGCCGCTTTCATCCAGCAGGAGCTGCTGCCTTTTTTGAAAGGCCAGGACCCGCTGGAAAACGAGCGCCTGATGCACCAGATGTTGTGGAAGTTCAACACGCGCGCCCACGCCGGGGTGTGGAACTTCGCGGTCAGCGCCATCGACGTGGCGCTCTGGGACATCAAGGGAAAATTTTACAATGCGCCGGTCTGGCGTTTGCTCGGCGGTGCGCAAAAGTCGCTGCCCGCTTACATCACCTTTGGACTGCGCGCTTATAGCCGGAACGAGCTGGCGGAGGCCGCAAAATACTGGGTCGCCAACGGCCAGAGCCGGCTCAAAATCCAGGTCGGTCGCTCCAACATTCGCGGCGCAGTGGATCCTTCGGGTGCCAGCGGCGAGCACCGCGAAGACAATCCGGCCGAAGACGAAGCACGGCTTCGTGCCGTGCGCGAAGCCGTCGGCGACGCCGTGGAACTGATGGCCGACGCCAACTGTCTGATGAAATTCGATGCCGCGGTGCGCTGGTGCAAGCGCTTCGAGCCTTACAATCTCATGTGGTTCGAGGAACCGATAGTGCACAACGACCCGCACCTGCTGTCTCAGCTGCGCAAGCACACAAGCATTCCGATCGCCGCCGGCCAATGGGAGAATTTTTCCAAATTAGCCGATCTGGTCAAGCACGACTCGGTCGACTTTCTGAACATCCATGTGCTTTCGGTGGGCGGCTATACCATGGGCATGAAGACGGTGGGATTGGCCCACGCCTTCAATCTTGCGGTCGGCAACGGCGACCACTTCGATATCCACTTGCACGCCGCGGTGCCAAACGGCTGGCGTGCCGAGGTTCACGTCAACAACTGGCTCACTGCCAACACTATTTACAAAGATCTGCCGGGACCGGTCAACGGTTGGATCACATTGACGGAAAAACCCGGGCTAGGCCTGGAGCTCAACGAAGACGCCGTCAAAGAACATCGAGTGAAATAGACTCACGCCAATTTCCGGAAGACCCACCACGGAGGCGCGGAGGACGCGGAGGAAGGAAAGTCTAAAAAAATCACTCTGCGCCCTCGGCGTCTTAGCGGTGAATCTTTTTCCCCGCGGGTGCGGCTCCGTCGCGCTGGGCATTGGTGCGACTGCCTCAGAGAGCTCTCGGCAGGAGTCACTTCCCCGCCCACAGTTTGTCGAAATAGCCGCGCTTGTTCAGCCCGTCGAGGTAACGGCGGTCGACCAGTTCTTGCGGCTTGATCTTTTTCGCGCGCGGGTCGACTTTCGCGGTTTCATCGATGATCGCCTGGAACGCTTCGTTTTTGAACTCCAGGCGCGGCTCCAGTACTTTGATCTCCTCGTCGTAGGCCGCATCGAGAAGCTTGCGGTCGTTGATCCGCAATTGCTTGCCCAAGACTTTGTATGTGAACTCCTTGTCGACAAACATGATCTTCATCGCCTCCGCCATCGCGCGCACGAACTTTTCGATCGCCGCTCCGCGAGACGCAATCGTAGAGCGGCGCGTGATCAGCGACGCCGCGACGAAGGGAATTTTCAAGTCGGGGCCGTAAACCACGTAGCGAAATCCTTTTGCCGCCGCCCGCGTGCCTCCTGAGGGACCGGTCATGGTGGCCGCATCGACGGCACCGCTCAGCAGCGCCGCGAGGTTTTCGACCTGGCCGCCGGTTTGAATGAAATGCACGTCCGTCGGCTCAATGCCGTACTTTCTGAGCACCTGAATGATGAAATAGTGCGAGTTGCTGCCGATCCGGGTGAGCCCGATTTTTTTACCCTTGAGGTCCTCCGGTCTTTTGATTTCCGGCTTGCCCAGCAAGCTATGCGTCAGGGTATTTTTGGCGCTGGCAATAAATACCAAGTCGTTTTCCCCTTGCGCGTGCGCGCGCACGATGCCTTCGCCGCCGCTCACGGCGACCTGAGCATCGCCGCCCAGCAGCGCCGCAGTGACGATTGACGCCGAGGAAATATAGACCAGTTGAAAATCCAGATCGTATTTGCGAAACAGGCCCGCCTCCTCCGCGATCCATGGCATCGCCTGGGACATGGTCCGCGCCGAGTGAAAACCGATGAGCTTGTCCGCCGCCAGTCCAGAACCTCGCAATAAGGCGAGAGCGATAAGCATCGATAGGGCACGGCAGCCCCAGAAAATCTTCGGATGCAGGTTCATAGAGAACTCCTTTTGATCTAACGGCTTGTTCGGCCAATCGGATCAAGCCTTGATTCCGCGCGACCTTATCAAAAACTATTGCCGCCAACCAGAGAAATTCCTTCTCCCGGCACCGGCCGTGCGGCAATCATCCGATGTCGGTTCTTTTGCCTATTTGGTTTAGGAAAGCGGTAAACGATCCGGCGCCGCCTGGTATAAACCTTAACCGTAAGGGTGCTGCGGTGCTAGGCGTCATTCACGCGTTGGCATCCAGGCGTTGAACCAAGTACGCGCGTAAACGATGACGGCCGAAAGGAGAAATTTGTGAAGCATTTCGCAAACCGTGCTCTCTTTGGCGTCCTTGCCGGGGTTTTGGCTATCACCAGCGTCGCACGCGCGCAGACTGATCCTGCGAATTCGGATAACGCCAAAAAAGAGGGAGAAGTCGTATGGTACGGCTCTCTCACCGGAGGAACGATTGTTGGCAGGATCATCAAGGCGTTTGAAGATAGACATCCATCGATCAAGGTCAAATACCTGCGCATGGGAGGCGCCGGACTGATTGAACGCATCAGAAGCGAAGCGCGAGCGGGAAAGTTCCTCTGGGACGTTGCCACCGCGGAGTACGTGCAATTCTTCCAATTGCCTAAATACGTGACTTTGGCCAAATACTTTACGTCGGACTTTCGGCAATTTGCCGAGGCGCACCGGGATCTAAACGGCGCCTGGGTGAGCATTTACGGCGCCATTGCCACCATCGCGTGGAACACGTAAATGGTTCGAAGTCCCGATGCGCCCAAAGACTGGAAGAATCTGCTGGAGCCCAAGTGGAAAGCAAAAAAGATCGGTCTGCCCGCCGAAGCCTACCAATGGTACGGCGGGATGGTGAGCTACCTCGGCGATAAAGAAGGCCGCGAATACATGCAAGCATTGGCCGCGCAAGATCCGCAAACCCAACCAGGCTATACCAACACTGCAAATCTTCTGGTCGCCGGCGAGTTCCCGGTTGCGGTGGTTCGAGCGCACAGGATCGAGCTGGCGCGCGCCAAAGGAGCGCCTGTGGATTGGTCCGCAGACGCCAACCCGATCGTCTATAGCATTCACCCCGTCGGCATATCCGAAAAAGCACCGCACCCTAGCGCCGCCAGACTTTTTTACGATTTCCTCGCGTCGGTACAAGGCCAAACGCTATTCACCGAAGAAGGATTCACCAGCTCCCACGCCGGGGTAAAAGCGCGCTTTCCGAGGTTGAGCCTCGATAAAATCAAACATCCCGCACCGCCCGATGCCAAAGTAAGCGAGCGCATACAGACCTGGCTCAAAGAATACCAGCAGACCTTTCACATCCAAGCCGGCGGGCAATGACGAAACCCAAGATAAGAATCAGAATAGCGGAGTTGTAATCCGCATATTAGGCAAGACTCTTCTATTTCAGTATCGGAGTGTTTGGCGCATTGGTCGCCAAAAATAAGGCGCTAGGGTAATTCCTCCAGCAATCGACCATAGCCCTTCACGGGCTCGCGCACGTGGAAACGCTTTTGCACGTCCCAGAGTTTGGTGGCTAGATTGTAAATCACCGGCACCTGCAGGTCTTGCTCCAGCAGGCGCACGACTTTCAGCAATCGCCATCCGGAACCGAGCATATAGATCGCCTCGGCATCTCGATGTTTTAGAAACGCTTGCTTGGTGTGTTTGTAAATCTCCTCTCCGGACAATCGCCGGACGTCCTTGAAAGCGACTTCGATGCCCTCCATCGCTTTGACGGTAATTCCCGCTTCGCCGAAATCGTGGGCGAAAATCCCGTTCATGTGGTCATTGAAGTAGGTCACCCCGATAAAATTCTTGACTCCGAGTGCATGCATGGCTTCGATCTGCGACCTGCCCGACGTGCTCACGGGAACGCCGATTTTGGATTCGAGATCCTTGACGATTTTGTCCTCGCCGTGAAATCCATGCACCATCATCGGCGGTGCCCCGCCGATGTGAACGAGATCCGCACCCAGCTTGGCCAGTTGTTCGGCCTTTTGTTTGTAATCCTCCAGCACGTCGCGAAATTCCTTTTCGGTTCCGGAACTGATACCGACGGTGAGCGGAATCACGCCGATCCCTTCCGGGAGCAAACGTATGAAGTCTTCCAACGAGCCCGGCCGATAGGTCGGTTTGATATCGCCGACGACGCCTCTCCAGCTTTCGAACATTCTTCACCTCGTCTGTAACTGCTGCGACCGGCAAACCCGATCTGACGAGCTATCGCGTGACCCAGCGATCGATTGAACACTGGGCACCGGCGAAAACATAGGGGGAACCAGCCCAAAGGTCAAGAAAACATTCCCGTGAAGAACCTCGAAGTTAACCGACCCTTGACCGAAGCGCGCGCATGATGGTACGCAATCTCACACATAAAACAGCGGGAGAAAATAAATGAAAATCGTTGTGTTTGGTCAAGATCGCCGCGTCGGCGCTCTCGTGGGCGAATCTATTGTCGACCTCAATTACGGCCTGGCGCGAACACTTCGAGATCACGGTAGCGCTAATCCGGAAGAACTGGTGGCAAAACAAATTCCATCGCGACTTTTATCTTTCATCGAAGCGGGCGATGCCGCGCTCCGGGAAGCGCAGCGGGTCATCGATTGCTTCGGCAAGGCCTCGGCGCAGGACGATCGCGGTGAGCCGCGAGTCGTCTACACGGCCGCCGAAGTCAAACTGCACGCGCCCTGGCCGGAGCGGCGCATCGCCTGCGTCGGCGGCAACTACGCCGCCCATCTCGCCGGCATGTGGGCGAACCGGCTCGGCAAGACTGACGTTTCCATCGAGCAAATCACTGAAGAAGCCAGGAAGGCCGGCCAATGGGGATTTTGGAAAGTGCCTGCGGAAGTCGCCGGGCCGAACGATCCGATCCCGTTTCCCAAGCGCGTGACTTACTTCGACTACGAGGGCGAAGTCGCGATCATTATCGGCAAGCGCGGTAAAAACATTCCCGCCGCGAAGATTCATGATTACGTGTGGGGCGTTACGCTATTCCACGACTGGAGCATCCGCGACGCCGGCGTCACGGACCGAGTGGTGAGCTACAACTTGCAGAAAAATTTCGACGGCGCGGTGTCCATGGGACCGTGCATCGTCGTCGGTGAGACGGACCACCAAAACGTCGACGCCGAGACCCGGGTCAACGGCGTGGTGCGCCAAAGCTACAACACCCGGGAGATGATTTGGTGCTTTGGTGAGGTGCTGGAGTATCTTTCCCAGGATTTCACCTTCGTGCCCGGCGACGTCATCGCCGGCGGCACTTCGGCCGGCACCGCGGCGGACAAATCCCGGCGCGGCCCTGATGGCAAACGCCCGCTCGACTTGTTCCTTAAAATCGGCGACACCGTCGAAGTCTCGTCTTCGAAAATTGGCGCGCTATCGAATAAGATCGTCGCGAGCGATTAATCCAGTCTTCAATGAATAAGGTGAAACCTTAGGGCGTAAACTATTACGTGCCGATGACAGCCCGGATGTTCTATTTAAAATAGGGGCGAGCGCGATAGATTGGCTATGCGTCCTCCATTACAGGAAACAGATGCGCTGACTGAAAAGATCATTGGATGTGCGATCGAAGTCCATCGCACCCTCGGCCCAGGACTGTTGGAGTCGGCTTATGAACAATGTTTGGCGCGAGAGCTATCACTACGGGAAATTCCGTTTCGCTTGCAAGTCCCTTTACCGGTTGAATACAAAGGGATCCATCTCGACTGTAGTTATAGAATCGACGTGGTGGTTAACGAACAAGTGATTTTAGAATTAAAGAGTGTTGACAAAACCGTGCCGATTCACGAAGCCCAACTGCTCACGTATATGAAATTGTCAAACATCACTAAGGGCTTGTTGCTGAACTTTAACGTCAAACGACTCGTGGAAGGCATTAAACGATTTCGTCTGTAAACGAGTGTTAATCCCAACCCGGCTTTCGTGCGCTTAGGGAACGGAGGTTTACACCACAGAGATCACCGAGCGCACAGAGAAAGATAATAGAAATCCAAATTTTAATCTCTGTGATCTCTGTGCCCTCTGTGGTTAAATCTATTTCTCAAAAAGGACCTCCATGGACTTCAATCTACCCGAAGAAATTCAAATCCTGCGCGACACCGTGCGCCGTTTCGTCGACAAGGAGCTGATCCCGCTCGAGCGCGAATATCGCCATGACAGCGAAGGGCCGATGCCGGAGCACTTGCTCAAGCCGCTGCAAGACAAGACCAAAGCGATGGGCCTCTGGATGCTTGACGTGCCCGCCGAATACGGCGGCGCAGGGCTCGGCCTCTTGCCGCGCTGCATTATCCACGAGGAAATCGCCCGCGCCGCGTCCCTCCCCTTTCGAAGTTTAGAGCTCTTCGGTCCGGAAGTGCGGCCGGTTCTATTTCACTGCAACGACGAGCAAAAAGAACGATTTTTGAAGCCCGTGCTGCGCGGCGAATTGAGATTCTGCTTCGCTCAGACCGAGCCCGACACCGGCAGCGATCCGGCCAACATGCGCACGCGCGCCGCGCGCGACGGCAACGATTTTATAATCAATGGCACCAAACGTTTCATCACCGCGGCGGGAAGGTCGGACTATGCCCAGTTGATGGCGGTCACGGATACCGAGAAACGCGCTCGCGGCGGCATCACTTGTTTCGCGGTGGATCTGAAAAGCCCCGGCGTGCTGCTCGAACGACAGTGGCCGGCGATGATGGGCGAAGCGCCCTGGCAGTTGGTTTTTGACAACGTCCGCGTGCCCGCCGCTAACGTGATCGGCGAAGTCGGCGGCGGCTTCTCCATCGCGCAGAAATGGATCGGCGAAGGACGCATCCGCGGCCATGGCGCGCGTCCCGTCGGCATCGCCCGGCGCTGCCTCGACATGATGATCGAGTACTCCAAAGTTCGGACAACCTTCGGCAGACTGCTCGCCGACCGCCAGGCGATTCAGTTCATGATCGCCGACTCGGCGATGGAGCTCCACGCCGTTCGCAACCTGGTTTACGAATGCGCCTGGCGCGTCGATCGCGGCGAGGACGTGCGCGATCTATCCTACATGGTGAAAGTCATGGCCACGGAGATGGCGAGCCGCGTTGTCGACCGCGCCATCCAGGTCCATGGCGGCCTTGGGTTGATGAAGGAATTGCCCCTCGAGTGGTGGTACCGTCAGATCCGCAGCACCCGCATTACCGAAGGCGCCAACGAAGTCCTGCGCTGGCGGCTCGGCCAAAACATCATCCGCGCGCATAAATGATCCCCTTACAGAGAGAACCGGCGGTGAAGGCTTGCGGTTCCTCGGCGCGCCGCACAAAAGTATCGGCTCCAAGTTAGCCTCTCGCCTTTTAAAAAATCTGTTTTATGCTTGCCACCTGGAATGGAGCGGAACCGTACGTCAAGCTGGTCAATGAGGGGAACAATCACCCTACGTATCTTGACATTCAAGTCGCGTCCAGACTGTAAAAATTCTCCCCCAAAACGCACCCACACCAATTTGCAACAACGAAGGAAATCCCTGTAATTCGCGCGCGCGTTGGCACACTTCTGAAACCCGCCATCGGCGGTTTGGCTGATTTCTGTCAGGGTGAGGCACATCTCGCTAGCCGAATATTTTCCCTGCCGACCGGTAATTATTACGGGTTCTTCCAGAGCATCCCGTCTCAAATTAGGCAAGTTCATTGAATTGCTGTTCGATACATCTGTGGCACATTCGTTGCTCTACTGCGATGCGTGCGCAACGAATAAGGAGCAAATGCAATGGGAGGCAAGATGAAAACCAAAAGTTCTCTGTGGATCGCATCTCTCGGACTTGCGTTGGTGACTACGGCGGGATGCGCCGGCGGGCCCCTGACCACGCGGGAAAAAGGTGCCGGAATCGGCGCTGTTGGCGGCGCAGCGGCGGGAGGTTTAATCGGTAGCGCCTTCCATCGTCCCGGTATGGGCGCGGCGATCGGTGCGGGCACCGGCCTTGTCGGCGGCGCTTTAATCGGCGACTACATGCAGGGTCAGCAACAAGACGACTACTACAATAGATAACCCCGCAACAGTTTCAGCAAAGCAAGCGCGCCATGGATCGCGAACGCCAGTCCGGGGCACGAATATCAATTAACGCTAAAGAAAGAACAAAATATCAACGCTCAATAACATTGGAGGAAAATAATCCATGAACCGCTCAAAAAAACTTCTTTTCGTTGGAGTGCTCGCCGGGAGCCTGGTCGTTCCCGCAATTTTTAGGACCGCTGACGCTAAGGATGGCGTCGAAAACCAGGGTCAGCACAAGGGCTGGGACAACCCTCATTCCAAGAAATTTGACCGCTCGACCCATGACCGGCGCGACTTCGGTCATCACCAACGAGACCTTCATCGGGACAGTCGATGGGACTACCATCGGGGAGAGCGCGAACACTCCCGGTGGAACGGCCGGTATGATCGCCACGACTTCCGCCGCGACGCGCGCTACGATCGCCGCGACCATGGCAAGTTCGACAACCGAGGCCACTACAGCAAGCCGGAGATCCGCCACAACTTTGAGAATGTCCGCGCCGCGCGTAAAGAAGTCCAAGACAGTCGTAAAGATTTGCGCAAGAATTACAGCGAGCTGCGCAAGGATCGCCTAGAGTTGCGGCGCGACATTCGCAATGGCGCCAGCAAAGAGGAGATCATGAAGGATCGCCAGGAGATTCGTGGCGATTATAAAGAAATCGCCGACGGCCGCAAAGATTTGCGCCAAGACCAAGCCACGCTTGACGCGGCGCACCGCGAACTCAAGAGCAATTTGCGCAAACGTTAATCTGCCCCATCGCTTCCCCCGGCCCCAGCCCGACTGCCGTTCGCCGGCGGTCGGGCTGGGGCCTTTTGGTTCGAGTTCCTTGCTGCAAAATCTCTATCTATAATTTGAAGCCCTGATGCTTGATTGCCAGTCCGATCACGGCTACTCTCTAGCCGTTTTTTGTTCAAGGGAGCGAGCCATGGCAATCAAGCGTTACAATGCAGGAATCCAGCGCGCCAAAGGCCTGCTGGAAATCGCAGCGGCTTTGTATGACACTTCGCTGTCACGTCAAACCGAACGCGCCGCCGAAGGCGTGCTGCAGACAGACACGCGCCTCGGTCGCCGCCTGCGCTTGTCGCTCCGCAGCAGGACCGGTGAACCCAAGGACGAAGTGTCCCTCACTTTTGCGACCGGCAGCTTTCGCGAGATCGTCGCGGTGGCCGACAAACGGTACTCGGTGGCATGGGTGAATCCGTCGGTGTTGCTGACGATGGCTTGTCGCGGCGCGGGTCCTTTTCGCAAACACTTGCCGCTGCGCGCCATCGCCGTATTTCCTTCGTGGGACGTCATGGGATTCGCCGTGCACGAATCCACCGGCATCACGTCATTGGAACAAATCGCCGCGCAAAAAATCCCCCTGCGGATTTCCACGGGACGCATTCCACAAAGCGATCTCAGTGGCAACGCAACCATGTTTACTGTGTCGGCGACGCTCAAGGCCGCCGGCTTTTCGCTGGCGCAAATCCGCCGGTGGGGTGGGACATTTCACATTGCACCGCGGCCAAGCGATCCGCGCCGGCGTGCCGCCATCGAAAGCGGCGCAGTGAACGCGGTTTTCGACGAAGGTATTAAGAGCTGGGGACAAACCGCTCTGGACAACGGTTTTCGATACCTGCCTATTGAAGGTAAAATGCTCAGACAACTTACTCGCTTGGGCTACCGCTCGGCGCTCGTGTCGAACGCCCACTTCAAAGGAATCGCCCGTCCGATTCCGACGCTCGACTTCAGCGGCTGGCCGATGATCGTCCACGCCGACATGGCCGACGAAGTCGCCTATGCGCTGTGCGAGGCGATCGAGCGCTGCCGGGCCGATTTCCCCACCGATAATTATAAACCGCTCGACATCGCCCAGCTTTGCGCCAATGACGACGAAGCTCCGTTCGATGCGCCATTGCACCCGGGCGCAAAACGGTTTTATCGGGAGCGAGGATATCTTAATTAGCGTCGCCATTGCTTGCGTAACAGCCGAGGATTCCCTCTCGGCGGGCGTCTTTGCGGCCATACGGTGGGTAACGCCTCCCTGACGCCGAGCAGCCGAGCTTTTCGATCGACCGCCTCTAGCTTACTGAAGTCAGCGGATCTTCGACGAAGCTACGGAAAATTCAACGTCGAGCGGTTTCTGGAAAAAAAAGAGGCGGGCGTCGAACGATCGACGCTCGCCTCTCCAAAAATCGCAAAACTCGCTCAATCCTTTGGCTGTGAAACGAATCGCAGGTAGGGCTTAACAGTTTTGAAGCCCTGCGGGTATTTCTTCTTGGCGTCATCATCGGACACCGAAGTGGGAATGATGACGTCTTGGCCCGGTTTCCAATTTACCGGTGTCGCCACCGAGTGCTTGGCGGTAATCTGCACCGAGTCAAGCAAGCGCAGCACTTCATCGAAGTTGCGGCCTGTGCTCATCGGATAGATGAGCATCGCCTTGATTTTCTTGTCCGGCCCGATGACAAACACCGACCGGATCGTCTGGTTGTCCGCGGCGGTGCGCTGGCCGGGTGTCTCGCTGGCTGGAAGCATATCGTAGAGCTTGGCGACCTTGAGATCCGCGTCGCCGATGATTGGGTAAGTCGGCGCGTGTCCCGTCGCGTCTTGAATGTCCTTGGACCAGTTCTTGTGATCGCTCACCGGATCGGCGCTCAGACCGATGATTTTGCAGTTGCGTTTGTCAAACTCGGGCTTGAGGCCGGCCATGTAACCGAGCTCGGTGGTGCAGACGGGTGTGAAATCCTTCGGATGCGAGAAGAGAATTGCATAACTATTGCCGATCCAATCGTGGAAGTTGATTTTACCTTCACTAGTTTCCGCAGAAAAATCCGGCGACACGTCACCTATTCTAAGGGCCATAATTTGTCTCCTTTTCAAAAGTTTTTTGGATGCTTACGGGTATCGCGATTCTAAACGTTCGTCAATATGTCGCAACGACGATTTTTGGCTCGCGAGATCGAACGCGGAGTCAATACAATCCGCTCTATTTGCGCAATGGAACGGATGGAAGAACTCCTTGGCCTCCTTCGCCTCGGAAATCGAACCGAGCGGATGTTTTCTAGTCGCCGTCAGCGAACGTTTATCCGGCCGACGTCATTGACGGTTGCGGCCAGAAGCTTGCAATCGGATCATTGACCGCCATCTGACATCATTTTCTACAAGCCGTAGAAAGCTTGAGAATTAGTCTCCAGGATCTTATCGCTCTGAGCTTTGGTGATCCTCCCTTCATCCACCCAGCTCCGCACTTCGTCCAAACCGCTCAAGTTCGCTGAGATGTCGGTGTGGCTATAGTCGGTGCCGATCATCAGGTTGTCTTCGGTGCCGAACTGCAGCAGAGATTCCACGTCGTCGATCGGATCGATGGTGATGTATATCCGGTTGGCGCGGAAGATTTCCGGCTCCAGTTCGAACAGGCGCGGCAAGCGAGTTTGTTTGCCGCGGAGCGACTGGCGCTTCACCGCTCCGAGCTGGGAAATCGCGTAGGGAATCCAGGAGGCGCCCGACTCGATCAGCCCGAAGCGAAGCTTCGGAAACTTTTTTGCAACACCGGAACTCACCAACGTCGTGAACGAGTAGATGATCGGAAAGCCCCGGTCCCATTCGTGGGCCGGCAGCGGGTGTCCGGTGTGGATACACAAAGGGATGTCGAGCGCGGCGGCCTCTTCGTAGACCGGAAAAAAGTGCGGGTCAGTGACCTGCCGATCGAGGTCGAAGCCGCGCTTGTAGATACCGCAAGCGCCGTGCTGCTTCGCCCAGCGTAGCTCGTCGACCGCCTTGTCGGGCTGGAGCAGCGGTAATACCGCGGCCCAGCGCAGGCGATCATCGGTTTTCGCGCATTTTTCGGCGATCCAGCGATTGTAAGTTGTGGTCAGCGCCCATTCGGCTTCCGCGTTGGTAGTATTGTAACGGATAAAAAACGTCGGGAAGATCACCTGAATATCGACGCCCATTTTGTCCATATGGGCGAGCCGGCCCGGCACGTCTTGAAGCTCGCGAAACACCCGAGGGGGATGATTGACCTCGTCGCGGATCGCTCGGTTCTGCAGTCTACCCTCCACCACCCAGCAGCGGCTGTTGGTCGGGTTATAACCGGCGCGCTTCGCTTCGTCGGGCGGCATAGAAATGGTCACGGGAATATACTTCGCGTACGGCGTGCCCTCCAAATCCTTCCAGGTCTCTTCGCATTCGTCGACGTGGGTATCAGCATCAATCACGGGCATGGGGTGATCTCCTTTGCTCAATACTAAATGTGATGAAAATCGATCAAAGTTCAAGAGAGCAACACCGCATAGAAAGTGTTACAGAAGAATGATGAACAACTCGCGGATACGTCTCGCCGTCTTGGATCTATCGAGATCGTGTTAGTGAAATGTGTCCGTCGATCCGATGTTGGTCCGTTTAATCAAACGCTTTGCTTAATTCAAGCTCGGATCTTTTAAATTCAAGCTCGAACGTGGAATCTTGACCTTTGGATGCGTAAATCCGCTCCCCCCCACCTTGAACAGTCGCGGACTTTAGGGGATAAAAGACTTTAAGGTGTGCGCTACAATCGCCGTCAAATACACTGAAAATATTGAGATGACATGAACACAACCACCGATGACCTCCGGGTCATGACCTCAGGCGCTTTCACCGCGGCCTATCTTGAGCTCGTGCCGCGACTCGAGATCCTGACGAAGAAAAAACTCGTGACTGCCGCAACGTCCATCGGGACCGGCGAGAACTCAATTCCAAATCGGCTGCGGCGCGGTGAACGGGCTGACGTGGTCATCGTAGCGGACGCCGTACTTCTGGGGTTCATCAAGGACGGCCTGGTCCTAGCCGACAGCTACACTCCGCTCGCGCGCTCGGCCATCGGCATGGCCGTGCGCGCGGGAGCTCCGAAGCCGGACATCAGCACGGTCGACGCGCTGAAGCGGACGCTTCTGCAGGCGAAATCCATCGCCTACTCCGCCAGCGTCAGTGGCGAGTACCTCACCACCGAGCTGATTCAACGCTTAGGAATAGCCGACCATGTGCTGAGTAAAAGCCGGCGTATCGAAGGCGGCGAGCGCGTCGGCGCCGTGATCGCGCGCGGAGAAGCGGAAATTGGTTTCCAGCAGATGAGCGAGCTCCTCCCTGTGCCCGGGATAGATCACATCACACCGCTGCCGCCAGAAGTGCAGAAAGTGTCCGTCTTCTCGGCTGGCGTCGCGGTAAGCACCGGGGATTCGAACGCGGCTCGCGCAGCAATCAAATTCCTCGCCTCGCCAGAGGCCGCTGACGTCATTTCGAAAAGCGGCTTAGAACCGATCGGCACTCGCTGAACGCGGACAAGCAAATAGCATCGAGAATCGTTAGTCGGCGCCAGCCATGCGCTTCAGCGCGAAATTTTTTCTGCAAACTTCTCGATCAGAGCGTTAAAGCGCTCGGGCTCGTCGACAAACAAGGCATGACCCGCCTTCTTAAACAGCTCGACTTGGGTGGCCGGACGATCTTTCTTGAGGTTTGCGGCTTGCTGCTCGAACTGGCGGGTAACGGCATAGAGCAAAGGTTTCTTAAGTCCGAGTGCGATTCTTTTCCAATGGCTGCGCTCGAAAGGATAGTCCAGTAGCGCGAGACTGTCTTCGAGTTTCATGCGCATGGCTTTGCGCGCCAACTCGTTCAATTCCCTTTGATCGCGCCGCGTAGCGAAAATAGCGCGCACGAACTCGGCCATAGCTTTAGCCCGATCTTCGCGCAAGCGCTGTTTGAAATTGCCGCCCGGCCCCGGGGCTGGTTCTTCGCCTACCGAACTGTCGACCAAAACCAATCCCGCCAGCGGCGCACTGCCGAACATGTGGATGGTTTGCAGCGCTTCGATGGCGCCCAATGACCAACCGATCAGCAAAACCTTGGGTCGCGGCAGCAGAAACTCGTGGATATCCGCAGCACGCCGTTCTGCTGTGTAGCCGGTGGCCGGAACGTCCGATTCCCCCTGGCCGCGCGGGTCCAAAGCAACCGTTTCATAGCGGTGGCCGAAGACCTCCAGTTGTTTGTGCCAGATCGTCGCCGGCATCGACCAGCCGGGAATCAAGACGATGGTGGGCTTTTTATTACCGGTATGGTCCTGCCCGGCCTGTAAAAAAGAAAGCTTTACACCGTCGCTGGTCTGAAACGATCGCCGGACGATTTCACCGGCATCGCTCGGTCTGGTCACGGTCAGCAACACCAAAGCGAGCCCGATGCCGCGCACCATGAAATCACCGAGCTAGCGGTAAGCAGCAATAAGGCCGGACTGCTGGCCACGCCAATGATAACCGAAAGGAAAAGGCAACGGAGTCTGTTCCGGTCGGGCGCTGTAGGCGCTCTCAAGATCCTTTTGATAGCCATAGGTCATCGGTCTGATCGGCTTGTGGTAGCGGCCGTAGAGCTTTACCTGCCATGGGGTGTGGCTGATGTAGCGGTACGGAATGCCGGTGTCGTCCTGCACCAGGACATCGGCCGCGTCTAACAACATCGCGCGGGTCTTCGAGAACTGCTGATCGTGCAGAAGATAGGAGGCCGACTTGATCAGCACTGTGGCGGGCTTGTAGTGGCTCACCCAGTTCAGAAAGTCGGGATAGAACTCCAGGGCCTTGTCGGTGGCGTCGAGCGAAACATAATACAGTTGCTGTGTGTTGGAACCGCTCGGGCTGCCGAACTCAATGCGGACGGCACGCATCAAAACCCGCGGCCGTTTCGTCTCAGACGAATCGAAGCTACGAGTAATCTCGGGAAAAAGGTCGAGGGGCTCGATCCGAACAATACGGCGATTCATCAGCGCCATCATGGTCGCCATCACCGGAACTGTGCCGCGAATCCACGGCGTGGTTAGCTGCTTGGTCATGTAGGAAGTGATAAAGTAATTACGCTCGAAGATGTCGCGAAACGCGCTGCGCACGTCCTGCAACAACTTGGCAAACTGTGCGGGCGTCACCGATTCTAGATCCGGCAGCGTGCCGGGCCGTTCCAAACTGAAAAAAATATAGCGGCCATGCTCGGGAAAAAAGGTATAGGCGTTGAGAAAGTCGGGACCGCTAAAAGGATAGAGCAGGGTCTTTTTCGACGCGCCGGGAATTTTGATTTCCTGGCTGCGCCAGTTCTCCATGGTTAGGATGCGGCCGCGCACTTGATTCCAATTCGAGGTCATCCACTGCTGATGTTCCTTGAACGCCTCAGTTTCAACCAGACGCTGCAATGCCGAGTCGGACGGATTGGGTGTAACCCCCGCGAGAATTTGCGCCGTCGCCGTCGCGCGCCGGTTAAACTCCAATCCATCGGCGGCCCGGGCGTTAAGCGGAATCCAAGTCCAAAGCGACGTCAGCACGAAGGCGCTCGCCAAACCTATACAAAAAAGTTGTTTATTAAATAATCTTTTATTTTTCATATACCTAACGCATCAAATCAAATTTTTGGCTGAATTTTTTACCGCGCCATCGAGCTCAAGTAAACCCCTTTCATTAACTTTGACGCATAATCTAGCATTTTCTGGGCTTCAAGTAACATCGCGATTCGAGTTTCGCAAGCTATCCCAGCGATTCACGCAGGGCGTGATTTGCCAGGGCTGCGGGCTGGCAAGCCATCTATTACTTTTTAACCTTTGCTTCGAGCCATGTGAACCGTCTTTGTCGACAAAGCGGTAAGCGGGGCGCGCTGCAACGGAGCGATCAGCTGCGTTGGCTGCGGTCACGATTTTCGTACCGCCTGCCCACATGATTTGCCGGCGCGTCGATAGGAGTCCGCCAAAAGTGACGCGCGCCACGGCAGCGAGTCTTTCCATGAGAGACTTATTAAGTTACAAAAGCGCGAAGGAAAATCCTCCGGAAGGGTTAGGTCCTGCCCGAACCGCCTTTTTCTGAGGTATTCTAAGCGCCCCGCGCGCCCGCTCCATGGCTGTGGCTCGGCAAGCCCGTCATGGATCACATGATCAGCGTTGCAGCCGCACGAAAAGGAGAACGCCTTGTCAGGTTGGAAAGCACGCATCGGTTATTTATCACCCTCGGTTTTTGAAACGCCGTCGGATTGGGACCTAATTTTGCCCAAGGGGTTTACCATCGTCGCGTCTGGGCTCAACGTCCAAGCCCACACCGATGCCGAATTCAACAGGGCCATCGACGCGCTCGGTGCGGGTTTGGGAATCTTCGCCGCCGAGGAATGCGATGCGATTCTCATGGGCGGTATCACCCTTGGAACGCAGCGCGGTTACAGCGCGGAGCAGGAAATCGTCGCCAAGCTATCCCGACAGGTCGGTCTGCCGGTCAGCACCGCCATGGGTGCAACCGTCGAAGCGCTCAAACATTTGGGGATACGGACCACGGTGATCGCCACGGCCTACAAGGAAAGCATCAACCAAGCCGTCAAAAAATACTATGAGGATGGCGGCGTGACAGTTCTAGCAATCAAGGGGTTGGAAGTTTCTAAACCGGTGGATCAGGTCAAGCTACCAGACTACGCCTCTTATAGAGTAGCTCGCGAGTTATTTCGCCAGCACCCCGAGGTCGACAGCCTGTTGATTCAGGGGCGGTGGCGTTCGGTCGCCTACGTGCAGGAGTTGGAGGATGATACGGCAAAGCCGGTGGTATCCAGCACCGCCGCCTCGCTCTGGTGGGTCATGAACGTCCTCGGTATAGAGGCACCCATCGAGGGCTACGGCAAACTGTTGCGGGGCTGATATTAATTGGAGAATCGCTTGGGCTATGCGACGCGATGTGCATCGCTGCGGCGCTCGAAACAGGAAGGGCAGTCTGAGTAGTCAGACTGCCCTTCCTCTGACGCCATCGCGCCATAGATTACATATTTAATTTTTTCGCTGCAGCCCGCTTACCAACGATCCAACCAGCCTCCGCTTCGAACTCACCGCTGGGATTGTTTTTTCGAGACTGCTTCGAGGAAGCCCAACCTTCTGAGTGACCCATTTTCGGGTTCGCGCCGAACGGCGCCGGGGTTGAGGGCTTGGTTCACACAGCTCGATTTCCTGCGGTTATTTCGATCGAACTGCTGGCGTCCGCCGCCAGCGGGCTTGAGTCGCCCGGTGGACTATCTTCTCCGGTCATAAAAACCTCCGCTTATGGAAGAGCTCCGACAGGCGCGCTCTGCCTCCGCTCTTCGCGCCTCGCTAAAAATGCGAGGCTAAAAAAACGCTAGCGCCGTGAATTATCTATGTCAAGAACTCTTTTTGAATTTTTTTCTCGAATCGCATGCCGCAATTTTTCCTAAACCGGTCTGTGCTCTATCGATGGGCACGCATCTCAGCCGCGGTGAAGGGACCGACGCCCATAATTTGATGCACCTCCCACTCGAGCAAATCAAAAGTACAAAAACCCGCGGCGGTGTAGGGATCGCTGGCGGCAATTTTTTCCGCTTCCGCCTTGTCGCCGGCATGAATGACATAGACGCCATATTTGCGATCCGTCGTCGGACCGGAAAAAAGAATCCTGCCGGATTCATGTTGCTGTTTCATCCAGATCAGATGTTGATCCAGACTGACCGTCCACTCCTCGCGTGGTTTGACCGGCCTGCGCAAAACCAAATACCACATGTTCCCTCCTCTTTTGACCGACGAAGAAATTGGTTTGACCTCAGTCATTACCGATACGTCGCAGCGCTTCGCGCTGTCAAGGTTATGTCGGCCTTGTCATTTCCCCAGCGCGATCGCGACCGTGCCGGCCACCACCGCAACTGTGCCGAGAATCGTCAAACCGGTAACCCTTTCCTTGCCGCGCAGGAAAACCAACGAAATAACCAGACTGAAAAACGGCGTAGTCGCGACGATCGGCGAGACGATCACCACCCTAGCGTTGGTCAAGGCGACGAGCGTCAGCAATGCTCCCAAGGCCTCGCAAAATCCCGAGATCAGAAAATGCAGCACGCCTTTGGGCTGCCAAACCAACCTCTGATTGGCTCGCTTCCAGAATAAATAAGGAACCGCGCCCAACAACGACACTACCGCAACCACAAAGCTAAAAAAGATCGGCTCGTTGCTGATCGTGAGCCCGTAACGCCGCAAAGGAAAAGCCAGACCGGCGAGAAAGCCGGCGCCGAGCGAGTACATCACATGCCAGGCGCGATAGTTGGGCAATGTCGATTCCGGTTTCCAGAAAATCAGCACCACGCCGACGACGACCAGCAAAGTGCCCACAAGCACGGCCAAGCTCGCCCTTTCGTGCATCACGACCACAGCAATGAGCGCGCTCCAGAGCGGATAACTGTTGCGCAGCGGTTGGCTGCGCGAGGTGCCGATCTTTTGCAGGCCGATAAAGGTCAACAGACTGATCCCGCTTTGCAACAGACCCAGGCCAACGAATACCGTCAACGCCGTGTTTTGGTATTCTGGAATGCCACCGCTGAGCGCCACCGCGGCACCGAGGGTGATCGTGCGCGCCGACAATGACACGATCGTGCCAACGAGCGGCGTCGAATAAAGCAAGCCGAGCCAGCCGTACACGGCAAACAACGCAAACGAAACCGATGCCAGAAGTGCAATCGCCTCAGGTGCCATGAATTAGTAAGATGGGCTGGATGTACTAGACAATGGTATGTCAGTCAAAGCCCAAGGCGATTTTAAATGACTTAACTTAAAATCCTGTTCATATATAATGCGGTGGATTCTTCGACACGGTTTACCGCAAGGAGTTGTCATGGACCGACGCTTTATCGGGCTGATCATGCTAAGCTTGTGCCTGTTTTCTCCGCACGGGATTTACGCTCAGGATTCGATTCGAGACTTGGTAGTAAAGATTCATGCGATCCACCACAGTCCGGATCTCTTCCGTCCTTGGACCAAAGTCAGCCCGCAGCAAGTCAAAGGTTCCGGCGTGGTCATCGACGGCAAACGGATCTTGACCAATGCCCATGTCGTCAAATACGCAAGCCAGATTTACGTGCAGCCGAACCAGTCGGCAAGCTACATTCCCGCGCGGGTCGAGGCGATGACGCCGGGCATGGATCTAGCGATCTTGAAGCTCGATGACGAATCGTTTTTCGACCATCGCGGTAGTTTGCCCTTTGCCGACGAGATGCCGCGCGTCAAGGACACCATCAATGTCTACGGCTACCCCACCGGCGGCACGGAGCTCTCGGTCACCCAAGGCATCGTGTCGCGCGTCGAGTATACGGATTATTATTACCAGACATCCGGGCTGCGCATTCAGGTGGACGCGGCACTCAACTTTGGCAACAGTGGCGGGCCGGCGGTCTCGGACGGCAAGCTCGTCGGATTGGTCTTTAGCTTGATTCAAAACGCGCAAAACATCGGCTATCTGATTCCGGTCGAGGAAATCAAGCTTTTCTTGGCTGACATCGCCGACGGCGTCTATGATGGCAAGCCGCAGATGTTCGATTTGATACAAACGGTCGAAAACGACGCGCTGCGCCAGCGCCTCGGTTTGCCCAAAGGCATCAATGGCGTGATGGTTGCCCAGCCTTACCGCAGCGATCCGGATTATCCGTTGCAGGAGTGGGACGTCATTACGAAGATCGGCGATGTGCCGGTCGACAGCGATGGTAAAGTGGCGATTCGCTACGACCTGCGGCTATCGGCCGCGTATCTGGTCCAGAAATTCGCCAAGAACGGCATGCTGCCGCTGACCCTCTATCGTGACGGCCGGCTCAGGGAAATCGAACTGCCGGTGCAGTCGCAAAGAGAGTTGGTCATTCCCTATCTGATGGACAAAGTGCCGAGATTTTTTATCTTCGGGCCCTTCGTTTTTTCGCAGACGACGCAGGACTACCTCGAGCGCTTGGGCAATCAACGCATGCCTTCCCTCGGGCGCGTACCGAGTCCGCTAGTCACGCGGCGATTTGACAAGCCCGCCTTCAAAAACGAAGAGCTAGTCATTGTCGCCTCGCCGTTGTTTCCCAGCCGGCTGACCCAAGGGTACGACGATCCCGCCCGCGCCGTGCTCAGCGAAGTCAACGGCATTCAGGTTAAGAACCTGCGCCATCTGGTCGAGATTCTGCGCGACAACCGCGACGCGCAGATCAGTTTCAAATTCGCCAGCTCCGGCGTGCTGACCCACGAGACTATGGTATTCAACCGAGCCGATCTGGAGGATGCCACGACAAAGATTCTCGAAGAGAACGGCATTCGCTACCCCTACTCGGCGGATTTGCGCGCCGTATGGGAAGCCAAGTCGCAAGGAGAAGCTAAATCCGCCCATGTAACCTGTTGCGCTGTCGGTTCAACTGCCAACTGAGTCGCCGGGCCCCGGCGCAAGCAATCGCCGGAACGAGTCGTCTCATGGCGCTTCGCGCCCGATTATTTTTAATTCTGCTTACAATCCTGGCCTGCGGCGCGAGTCGCGAACGGCTCGGCGCAGCTGCGATCGACTTAAATATAGAGACGATGGCCCGCCGACTCGACACTCCCTGGGCCGTCGACTTCGCGCCGGATGGCCGAACGTTCATCAGCGAACGGCCGGGGCGCATTCGCGTCGTCGAAAAAGGGCGGCTTCTGGTCGAGCCCTGGATGACGCTCGAGGTCACCGCCACGGGTGAAGCCGGACTTCTCGGTCTCGCCCTCGATCCGCAGTTTGCAAAAAACCGCTACGTCTATGTAGCCTATAGCTATCGGAGCGGCGCCTTTGCGCTGCGCAACCGGCTCGTGCGTTTGCGCGAAGATCCGAAAACCGCCAAGGGGGTTTTCGACAAGACGTTGATCGACGAAGTTTCCGGCGCCAACAACCACGACGGCGGCAGAGTGAAGTTTGGCCCCGACGGCAAGCTCTACTGGACAACTGGCGACGCCCAGACCACACGCTACGCCCAAAGTCTCAAGTCGCTCAACGGCAAGATTCTTCGTCTTAACCCAGACGGCACCGTACCCACGGATAATCCATTTCCTAAATCCTACATATACTCCTACGGCCACCGCAATCCGCAAGGCCTCGCATGGCAAGCGGGAAGCGGTCGGCTCTACGCCACCGAGCATGGTCCCAGCGGTTTTCAGGGCTGTTGCCGCGACGAAGTCAACCTGATCGAGCCGGGCAAAAACTACGGCTGGCCGGAGATCCGCGGCGATGAGGCCAAAAAGGGCATGGTGTCGCCGGTCCTTCACGCCGGAAGCAGCGAAACCTGGGCGCCTTCCGGCGCTGCTTTTGTTTCGCAGGGATCATGGGCGGGCTCCCTCTTGTTTACCGGATTGCGCGGACAAACTCTCTATCGAGTGGTTTTTGATTCCAACGATCCATGCAAGGTGCAGCTGTTCGAGCGCCATTTTCCCAGGCGCTTCGGCCGGCTCCGCGATATCGTCGAGGGCCCAGACAAAGCGCTTTACCTGCTTACCAGCAATCGCGATGGCCGGGGCAATCCGGCAGCGGATGACGACCGGGTGATTCGCCTGACCACCAAACAGTAGCCATCTATTCCGCTCGCCTGTTTGTTGGATTCAGGCAAAACAGTGGGACTGGGTGCATTAGGATCGGCCGGCAACATCCGCGAATCGCTGGATCAAGTTGATCGAAGGCTGCGGCTGAGGTAGGATCCCCGCGACTCCACGAATCGGCAATATGCGCAAAAAAATTTTCACCTGGCTCGGCAAAGAATTTATCGAGCTGTCCGGAGAAGCGAAGGTCGCCGCGAATGCGGCGATCGAAACCGACGAGCTTTTTCAGCGCTTCGACAACGAGTTAAAGGCGCACGGCCTTTCTCTCGACAATACTGTGCGCAGCCGGCTCTGGGGACGCGATCGTCAAAGCCGCGACCTCGGCAGCGTTGAGCGTGTGAAGATTTTATCGGGCAAAGCGCGCTCGGCGAGCTCGAGTTACATTGCGCCGGGGAATTTCGATTCGTCCGCAAGAATTGCGCTCGACTTGCTCGCTATGCGCCCGTCGGTCGCCAGCGCGGCAAAGCGCGTTGTCGAATACGAGCCTCCGATCGCGCCGATCCGTTTTCTGGTTTATGACTCCGTCGTCGTTCTTTCCGGCGTCACCACGGTGCTGCCGACGCTGGCGGAGCAGTTCGACAACATCTTCCCACGCATCGCTGGCTCTCTTAATGACGCCGGCAGCTCCTGGGATAAAGCCGCTCGCGTTTCGTTTTATCTCCATCGCAGCCAAAGTATCGACAATCTGAAAACGCTTTTTGCGCGCCACGTGACGATAAGAATTCCGCAATTAGAATATTGCTTCGTCGACGGCTACTCGTCGGAAGGGAAATTCTGCGAGGTCGAAGTCACGGCGATGACTTGAGTAAATATGGCCAACGATACTACTTTGAAATTTCCCCTGCCTCTCCAAAATATCCCCTTTGCCAAAGCGGGAAACGGCGGAATTTGTTCGTTCGGGCAAGGGGACAACTAGGCGACTCCACAAGGTTCACGGATTGGAACGGCCGCCATGGCAAGCAATTTTAAAGTCGCGATTCTCGACGATTTCGAGCAAATTGCCGCCACCGTGCCCGCCTTCGCCGAGCTTAAAGGGCGCGCCGATATCACAGTTTTGCGCCAGCGGCTGGACAGCCCCGAGCGTATCGTCGCCGGCCTGCGCGACTTCGACGCCATCCTGCTCATGCGCGAGCGCACTTTTTTTAGCGACAAGGAATACGCGCAGCTGCCGAAGCTCAAATTCATCGCGCAAACCGGCCGCACCAC
Source organism: Chloroflexota bacterium (assembly GCA_050257635.1). Lineage (GTDB taxonomy): Bacteria > Desulfobacterota > Binatia > UBA9968 > UBA9968 > DP-20. Next base: position 39,548 of record JBLMXG010000023.1, on the reverse strand, counting down.
GGTGCATCTCGATTTGCCGGCGGCGACCCGCCACGGCATTGCCATCGCAGGCACCGCGCCGGACAACGGCATGTCGACGATGGAACTGACCGTGGCGTTGATTCTCGCCCTGCTGCGCAAGATCCCTCAGGTAAATTCGCGCATGCGCGAGGAAGCCTGGCCGGCTATCGCCGGCAACACGCTGGCCGGCAAAACCGTCGGTGTTTTCGGTTTCGGCAGGATCGGCAAAGAAGTGGCACGAATCATCAAAGCCTTCAACGACACCCGCGTGCTTGCGTATTCCCGCACCCTCACGCTCGAACGCGCGACCGAGGTCGGCGCCGAGTGCGTTCCGCTCGATACGCTGCTGAAGGAATCCGACATCTTGACGATTCACATCAATTCCAACGTGCAAACCCGCGGCGCCATTGGCGCTAAAGAGTTTGCCATGATGAAACGAGGCGCGCTGCTGGTGAACACGGCGCGCGGGCCGATCGTTGCCGAAACCGCGATGATCGAAGCGCTCGCCAGCGGCCGGCTGGGGGGCGTCGGGCTCGACGTTTATGACGTCGAACCCTTGCCGATGGACCATCCGCTCCGCGGCTTCGACAACGCCATCCTGATGTCGCATCGCGGCTATGCCACCGTGGAAATTTTGAGCGAGCGCTACCAGCAGGCGATGGACAACATGTTGGCCTTCATCGATGGCAAGCCCTTAACCTTGCTAAATCCCGAAGTCGCAAAAAAGGACCGCTGAATCGGCTTTTCCTGCCCTTCCCCTTTTGCTAGGCACTGCCCTCGTCCGAGTCAATTGAATCTTTGTGCCTGAGTTGCCATCATGATTGCGGAGCGCAACCACGTGAGCGAGAACCTTTCCGTCGACGAGCTCGCCAAAACCTCGGCGATCACCCTGGCCCACTATAACGACCATGCCGAAAGCTTTTGGGCGGGCACCCGCGACCACGATGTCAGTCAAAATCGCGAGGCGTTGCTGCAGCACCTCAGTGGCCCCGGGCCGTATCGCATCCTCGATTTCGGCTGCGGTCCCGGCCGCGACTTGAAAATTTTCCGCGACCTGGGCCATGAAGCGATCGGACTCGAAGGCGCCGCACGCTTTGTCGAGCTAGCGCGATGTTACAGCAGCTGTGAGGTCTGGCTGCAGGATTTCCTAAAACTCAACCTGCCGACAGCATTTTTCGACGGCATATTCGCCAACGCCTCGCTGTTTCATGTACCGAGCCAGGAATTGCCGCGCGTCCTCAGAGAGCTTCGGGCTACTTTGAAAACAGGAGGCGTCCTGTTCAGCTCCAATCCGCGCGGCGAAAACGAAGAGGGGTGGAGCGGCCAGCGTTACGGCTGCTATTATAATCTGGAAGCTTGGCGCAAGTTCGTTACCGAAGCGGGGTTCATCGAAATCACCCACTACTATCGCCCACCCGGATTGCCGCCGGAGCAGCAACCCTGGCTCGCGTCGGTGTGGAGAAAGTCTGAAATGGAGAAAGATCTCTCACTCCGTTCGAAATAGCAGTTCGTGCTTGTCATTTCGAGCGAAGCGAGAAACCTTGTCTTTTCGACTCATACCTCTCGCCTCCCGCCTTTCGCCAATTGACAGTCGCGCCGACTATCGATTAAGGTGCGCTTGAAGTTGCCATTGACCAACCTATCTAAGGAGGATCGACCGATGCCCGTAGCGAGCGATCTCATCATTTCGTCGGATTCCCATGTCATGGAACCGGTGGACCTTTGGAAGAAAGGCGTTCCGGAAAATTACCGCGAAGCGGCGCCGCTGTTCCCGCCCCATCAAGTCGGCGAGGGTTTTCAACAGCATGCGGGTGGCTGGGACCCTCACGCCAGAATTCAGGAGATGGAAAAGGACGGTTTGAGCGCCGAAGTGCTCTATCCGACATTGATGCTCGACCTGTTCGCACTGGACGACGCGGGCCTGCAGGAAGCCTGCTTCCGCGTTTACAACGATTGGCTCATCGATTACTGCAGCGTCGATACCAACCGCCTGATCGGCATTCCCGCCATCCCCATGTACAATGTCGACAACGGCGTCAAGGAGCTCGAGCGCTGCCGCAAAGCCGGTCTGAAGGGCGCGATCATCTGGCAAGCGCCGCATCCGGATCTTCCCTTTCATTCCAATCATTACGATAAATTTTGGGCGGCTTGCCGGGACCTCGATGCTCCGGTAAGCCTGCATATTTTGACCGGTCACAGCTACAACAAGGATAAGAATCGCAAAGGCATCGAGCGTTATCGCGGCAGTGTGAATTTGAAGCTCATGGACATCGCCAACGCCCTCTTCGATCTGGTTTTTTACGGCGTCTTGGAGCGAAACCCCAAGCTCAAGATCGTCTCGGTTGAAAATGAGAGCGGCTGGATGCCGTGGATGTTTCAGCAGTGGGATTACTATTACAATCGATTCAAAAAACAGAACCCGCCGCCGTTCACGAAGAACCCCAGCAGCTTTGTCAAAGATCAGATCTATGCGTGCTTTTTCAACGATCATGTGTGCGGCGAAAATCTAAATTTCTGGGGCGCGGACAATATCATGTGGTCGAACGATTTTCCCCATCCGAATTCGACCTGGCCCAATTCGCTGAAAATTATCGAGCGAGACCTGGGCCATCTGCCACCGGAAACTCAGCGCAAGGTGGTTTGCGACAACGTTTGCCGGTTGTACAACATCGATGCCGCCAAACTGCCGCGCGTCGAAAAACGCGCGGCTTAAACAAACGATGGCTGCTCAGTCCGGGAGCAAAATAGGAGCGCAACTTTGAAAAGCATCAAGAAAATCCTTTACGCCACCGATTATTCGAAAGCATCGGCACGGGCTTTGGACCAAGCCGTCGATCTCGCAAAGCAAAATCGCGCCGAGCTCTTGGTGGTGCACGTGATCGAGCCGACGCCGTACGTCGCCGGCGAAGAATTCGCCAGCGCCGAGATTTACGCCAAATTGGAGGACATCGCCAAACGGGAGGCGCAGGCCTCGATGTCGAAACTGATGGAGCGGCTAAAAAAGCTCAAAGTCAAGGCGCACAGTCTCTTGCTCAAGGGCTCCCCCCGTGAGCAGATCGTCAGGGCGGCTAAGAGCAAGAAAGCCGATCTCATTGTCATCGGCACCCACGGACGTACCGGTCTGTCCAAATTGTTCATGGGCAGCGTCGCTGGCAGCGTAGTCTCCACCGCGGCCTGCCCGGTAATGACCGTGCGCGGAAAGTGATCGACTGAAATGACCTATCTCTACTCGCTCAACGATTTCATCGCCGACCTCGATCGCATCACTCGGGACGAAACCTCCCAAGAGAAGATCGTCGCCGCGGCGCGGCCGCTGCTCGCCAAGCTGGTCAGCCACTCCAATTGCATCGAGCCGCGGTACCGCAAGCGTGGCGCCACTGCCTACGGACGCTACATGCTGCACCGCGCGCCGCGGTTCAATATTTCCGCCGTGGTGTGGGGACCGGGCGACAACGCCAAGGCGCACAACCATGACACCTGGGGCATGGTCGGCGTGGTCGAAAACGAAATTCAGGAGACGCGCTTTGTACGGAAGGATGACGGAAGCCGGCCTGGTCGCGCCTTGGTCGAGGCAACCAAGGTCGTCAATAACAAAGCCGGCATGGTCTCCTGCCTGGTCGCGCCCAATGACGACATCCACGAGATGAACAACGTCACCGATCGGGACACCGTCGAGATTCACGTCTACGGCAAGGATCTGACGGACATGCCACGACTGCGTTTCGATATGGCGACCGGAACCGTCAAAACCTTCGCCAGCCCGAAATACGACAACTGCTGAGTCCGTCGCCTAACGCTCCAATTTCACTTCCCAGTCCAAATAACGCTGCATATCTTCCTTCGTTCCACGGATCGAAGGTGACAAAACCACGTCATTGGTCGGTGTTAGACAGTCAGTCAAGCCCTGCTCCACTCGCAAACCCGCCGCCGACCACGCGCGCACACCACCGGCCAGCACGGCAACATTGCGGTAGCCCATCTCGCCCAGCGTACGGGCCGCCAGCGTCGACTGGCGGCCGTCGGGACAGGTGAGAACGATCGCCAGGCTGTGATCGCTAAACAGCTCCGGCATCTTCGGTTCGACCCAGCCGCGTGAAAGCCATTGCGCGCCGGGCAAGTGCGCCGATTCAAACTCGAGGCTGGAGCCGACGTCAACAATAGCCGGCGAAGACTCGCGCAGCGTACGGTCGAGCGCCTGCGCCTCAATGGCGCGGCACTGCGCTTTGCTTGCGGCCAGGCCGAGGGGTTCGCTGACCACCGCTCCGTTCTCAATCGCGCCACCCCGAGCTGACCACGCCTCCAAACCGCCCTCCAGGACAAAAACTTTCGGGAAACCCATCTGCCGATACCAGTAAGCCGCCATCACCGCGCGGGCGGATTGATCGCTGATGAAAACGATCGGCGCGTCGCGCACCGCGACGAAATCGTCGGCGCGCTGCACCGCCTGGCCGCCGGGCACGCTCAACGATCCGGGCAAGTGGCCCGCCTCAAATTCGCTTTCGGAGCGCACATCGATGAGATAGCGCATGGCATTTTTTGCATCCTTCCAGCGCGCTAACTCGGCGAGCGAAATCGAGCAGAGGTTTTCCTCTGCGGCGATCCGGCGCGCCAAGGCCACGGCTTTGTCTCTGCCTCCTAGCGACGCCCGCGGAGCGGCCCGTCGCGGCTTGCTTTCCAACTCCAAGCCTGCGAGCACCCATCCCATGGTGCCGTTTCGGAGCGCTCTGACGTTGTTCAACCCCAACCGCCTGAGCGCCGCCGTACCGATGATACTGCGGGTGCGGCCGGCGCAGTTAACGATAATCGGCGCTTCTTTTCGCTTCAAATCCTCGGCCCACAGAATCAGATCACCGCCGGGAACATTGATGCCGCCCGGAATACAGAACCTTCCGTATTCTTCCGGAGTACGCACGTCCAAGATCATGAGGTCGGCGATGCGGGATTTTAATTCTTTAAGTTCCTGCGGGCTCAAGTCCGGCACGCCGCGATCGTGATGGACTTTTTCACCGAAGGCCTTGCTGGGAACATTGACACCGCTGACTGTCGGGCGGCCTTCTTTTTTCCAAGCGCCCAACCCCTCTTGAAGAATTGCAACCTGCTCATAGCCGAGCCGCAGCAGCGTGGCTGCAGCCAAGGGCGCGCGCACATCGCCATCACCGTAGACGACGATAGGCACACTGCGGTCGGGAACCAGCTCGGCGATGCGAAACTCGATCTGGCTGCGCGGCAGCGAAGTCGCATGGAAAATTTGACATTCATTGAATTCACCGCGCTCGCGCACGTCGAAAACTGCATAGAGTTGGTCCGTTGCCATCAAAGCGGCGAGATCATGACAAGAAATAATCGCATCCATAGAATTGCGCTCTCCGATCAGGTCTACTTAATCTGCGATAGTGATCCGATTAGGTCAAGGAGGCGCCCTTACGTTCATCGTTGGGTGCGGGACGGATAACGACGGGGTTGAACTGATTCCCGCACAACGTTGCGCCTCCGCGCTCGTCTTGACCTCTCGTCCCGATCTGTTCTACTTATGTCAGCAGCAATTGCAATCGCGATCGTTTATAATTTGAGTTTTGCAGACAGGTTAGACGCCCGGAGGACATTATGGCCATGATTCATGAACGTTTCAGCGGTCTTTTCATTCCCCATGTCACGCCGTTCGACGATTCCGGCGCGCTTGACCTGGCGAGCTTGACGAATCTGACCAAGTATTTTTCGTCACTGCCGGGCGTGGCTGGTTTGGTCTCCTGCGCGCGCATCGGCGAAAGTCCAGTTCTAAGTATCGATGAAAAGCGCCGGGTTTACGAAGTATCCGGCAAAGCAGCGCGCGACGGCGGCAAGGTGCATGTCGCCACGATCGCGCCACAATCGACCGACGAAGCGGTCAGTCTGATGCGCGGTCTGGAAAATCTGCCGGTCGACGGCGTGATGATCTTTCCACCTTTGTTGTTTGCCTGGGGAAAAGTCGACCCCAATCTCAAGGTGCGATTTTTCGAGGATCTGGCGCGGGAGACCAAACTCCCGATTGTGCTCTTTCAAGTGCCGGTAAAAAGCTATTACTATGACCCGGCAACGATCTGCCGTATCGCCCGCCTTGACAACGTCGTTGCTTTCAAAGAAGCCTCGTTCGACATCAATCTGTTTACAGACACGCTCAGCGCCCTCAAGCATGAGCAAGCCGCTATGAGCGTGCTGACCGGCAACGACCGTTTCGTCGCCGAGAGCTACCGGATCGGCGCCAATGGCGCGCTCATCGGCGTCGCCAACGTGGCAACAGAACGATGGGGCGCCATGGACAGTGCCGGCCGCGCCGGCAGGTTCGATGAAGCTGCGGCGATTCAGAAGGAGCTGGAATCAGTCAAGGAATTGGTTTTCAGCGAGCCTATCGTCGAAGCAGTGGCGCGCATTAAAATCGTCCTGCAGCACGAAGGCTTGATTAAAAGCGCCAAGGTGCGCCGCCCGCAGCTGGGGATCTCGGAAGCCGAGCAAAAGCGGCTGCTCGACAGTTACAATGTCCTGAAGCGCAACGAATTTCGCGCCGGTGAGGAGACCAAAGACCCTCGGCGCCGTCAAGCCGTAGGTTAACCCGCCGCTGCTCGGCTAGGCGACGGAGACGCAAAGCGTCGCAAGTTAGCGACCCAAATTCACCAGGCCGGAGTGCGCGCGTAAAAGATCGCAAAATTCTATCGCTCAGCCAATTTCTTCGCTCCGCCCGGGAATAATCAAAGCGAACAGCGCCACCGTAACCGCTAACAAGATCATCGCGCTGAGCGCCAGCGACCAATGGACGCCGATCAGGCCGCCGGCCACGCCGACGGTTACCCCGCTGAAAGCGCGCAGACCATTATTCGACGTGTTGAACAAGCCGATCAGACGGCCGCGCAGCTGTGCCGGCGCCTGCAACTGCACCAGCGTCTGCGCCATCGACAGGAATGCCAGATTCAATAGCCCGGCGCAGAAAAGCAGGACGACCGATAAGTGGTAACTGGGTGACGCGGCGAAGCCGATGATCGCCAGACACCACAGGATCGAACAGATTGAGGCGTTGCGCGCGTTCGCCTGGAGCAAGCCTCTGCCTTCGAGCAAGATGCCGCCGACCACCGCGCCCGCAGCGTTGGCCGCGAGCAGAACGCTGTAAGCCAGGTCCTGCTTGTCGTGGCCGTACTCGTGAGCAAACTCCGGCATCTGCGCTTGAAAGGCATTGCCGACCAGCAGCGACGTGGCGCCGCCGAGCAGAATCATCGATAGAATCGTCGGATTGGAAGAAGTCTCGCGCAAGAGCCGGAACGTACTGGCGAGGCTGAAGCGCGCCGTCCTGGCGCTCACGCCGGTCTCGCGCCCATGGCCGCTGTACGGCAACATAGCCATAAAAAAAACCATCGGCAGAAACATCAGCACGTTGATGAACAGCCCCATCGACGGACCGAACAGAAGCATAGTAGCCCCGCCGACTCCCGGTCCGAGCAAGACGCCCAGTTGGCGTCCGGTGGAATTGAGCCGCACCGCGCTCTGCAAATACTCACGGCCGACGATGTCGTGAATGATGAGCTGGCTCGCCGGACTTCCCAGGACGCCGGCCATACCGTGAATCACCAGCAACACGCAAGCATGCCAAAGTTGAATCGTGCCGGTCAAAAATAAAATCGCCCAAGTAAGCGAGACCGCCGCGTACAGGCACTGCGCGGTTTGAATCACGCGCCGGCAATCGTGGCGGTCGGCCAGCGCGCCGAAATAGACCGCAAAAAATAGGAATGGCGTCCAATGGCTGATCACGGCGAAGCCGGCCAACACCGGCGAATGGAATTTTTGATAGAGCATCCAATAGCTGATCACATGCTCGATGTTATCGCCCATGGTGGAAAACAGGTTGACCAGAAAATAGCGGCGATAGTCGCGATGGTGCAGCGCCGCAAAGGCGATATTCTTGTTTGATGCAGCGCCGGCGGTTTTGACGCGAATATCACTCGAAGCCAAGATCGTCTCCAAACTCGCTGGAATCAATCGGCGACACTAACCAATTATGGGGGCGAGCACAAACGGCGAGCGGCGCGCGGTCATGTCCACCGCGTAAGGAGTTAATTTCAACTGGGCCGCGAAGGATGCGGAAATGCCACGGGAATGCAAAACGTCGCACCGCTGAAGTAATCGCCAGGCCGGCGCGGATTTCTGCTGTGAAAATTTTTTAATTTCTCTTTTTTAAGGGTTATTCAGCCGAGCTCTTCGCCGCGTTGCTCTTGAGATGCGAAGGCAAGCAGGAGGACCGTTACCGCGAGCAAAATCATCGAGCTCAGCGCCAATGACCAGTGGATCCCGATCAGGCCACCGACCACGCCGACCGTCAAACCGCTGAACGCGCGCAACCCGTAAGCGGACATGGAAAACAGTCCGATCAGCCGGCCGCGCAACGCCACCGGCGCTTCCAATTGAACAATCGTCTGCGCGATCGAATAGAAGGATAAATTCAACGCCCCGGCGGCGAACAAAATAATCAACGACAGCGGATAGCTGTTTGAAAAGGCAAAGGCGGTCATTGCCACGCACCAAAGAATTGCGCACCCGATCGACGACTTTACCGTCGGGGGTAACCAGGCTTTACCGTCGAGCACGAAGCCGCCAAACACCGAGCCCGCCGCGTTGGCAGCGAGCAGCGCGCTGTAGGCGAAATCGGCTTTCTCGGTGCCAAGATCGTGGGCGAACTCCGGCATGTTGGCCTGGAAGGCGTTGCCGACGAACAATGATGCCGCTCCCCCCAACACGACCATCGTAATCACCGGACGGTTGTGGGCGACCTCACCGATCACATCCAGCGCATCGCGCCAGCGCAGCGCCCGGCGCGGTGGCGCGCCTTCGCGCGTATGGCCTGTATAGGGAACGATCATCAGCCAGATCGTCAGCGGCAAATAGATCAACGCGTTAGTGAAAAGCCCGGCCGACGCGCCGAACCATAGCATGAGTCCGCCGCCCACCGCCGGGCCGAAAAGAATGCCCAATTGCCGGCTCGTGGCATTGAGCCGCACGGCGCTCGGCAGATCGTCGGAACCGGCGATGTCATGAATGATCAGCTGCTCGGCGGGCGTCCAAAACACTCCGGCGACGCCATGAACCACCAGCAGCACGCAGGCATGCCAGACTTCGATGGTGTCGGTGAGAAATAAGACGGCCCAGGCGAACGACACGCCCATATACATCACCTGGGCGACTTGAATCAGTTTGCGGCAATCGTAGCGGTCCGCCAAGCCGCCGAAATAAACCGAGAGCAGCAGAAACGGCGTCCAATGGCTGATCACCGCGAAGCCGGCCAGCACCGGCGAATGGAATTTTTGAAAGAGCATCCAGTAAGAGATCACATGCTCGATGTTATCCGCCATCATGGCGAACATAGTGGTGAAAAAAAACCAGCGGAAATCGTGATGCTGGAGCGCCGCGAAAGCGACTTTCCGACTGACGCCAGTTGGGCCGGATGGAATTGCGGATGGGCTGCGTGGTTCCAAGGTTGTAACCGCGGTGTTTACGGATCGTTTTGAAAGTAACGGATATTGGATGGCGGTGCAAACCTGGGCGGCGCGTGAACAGCTTTGAACCCGCCAACAGGTGGCTTTTAACTGTGCTCCAGCCTCCGATCGACTCCTTGCGGTTTCCTTGACAACCCATTCCGCTACCGGGTAGATGAAAGATGTTCGTCGGCGAGCACGCCGCGCTATTTTCAAATCGTAAGGAGAATCGTTATGGCCTCAGACTTCGAAGACCATTGTTGGAAGGATGTCGTCACGCCCGAGATTTTAAAAACCTACGTCCCCTACCACCGCGACACCTACATCGGCCAGCGGCCGGCTCTGTTGGCTATTGACCTTTACAACCTCGCCTATGAAGGCGGTGCCAAAGAACCGCACGAGCTGGTCGACACTTACAAAAGCTCCTGCGGCGTTTACGCCCACAATGCGATCAAACCGACCCAAGAGCTTTTCGCCCTCGCGCGGTCGCTGAAGCTGCCGATTTTTTACACCACCACGGAAACCCGCCCGGAAGCCAAGCCGGACGCGATTTACGCCACCAATCGCCAGCGCGTGAAGATCGATCCGCAGGCCTTTGAGATCAAGGAAGAGTTCAAACCACAGCCAGGCGACGTGGTCATTTTCAAGGAAAGAGCGAGCGGATTTTTCGGCACGCCGCTGGTCGCCCACCTGACCCAGTTGGGCGTCGACAGCCTGATCGTCTGCGGCGAAAGCACCAGCGGCTGCGTGCGCGCCAGTTGCGTCGATGCCTACTCGCTCGGCTACCACGTGTCGATCGCCGAAGAGTGCGTCTTCGATCGCAGCCCGCTGTCGCACAAAGTGAATCTCTTCGATCTGCATCACAAGTATTCGGACGTGATGAAGCTCGACGAGGTCAAAGAAAAGATCAAGCAAGAGCGGCCGCGCAAACCCAGCTGAACTCGCTCAAGCCGTACAAAATGTTCATTTCGTTTAAAACGTCGGAGAGATGGAACACAACGGCTTCTGACGATTTGAACGGAGCGCAGAGGTTGAGCGGCTTGAACGTTTTGAACGTAAAACTTCGATAAAATGTACAGCACGGCCAACGGCATAAAAATCTACTACGAAGTCTCCGGCGAGGGCTTGCCCTTCATCATGGTCCACGCGAACCCGTTCGACCATAATCTGTGGATGTATCAGATCGCTCATTTTTCGACCTACTTCAAAGTGATCGCCGTCGATATCCGCGGATACGGCCGCTCGGATAAACCCGAAACGCCGTTTACCCTCAACGATATGGCCAACGACGTGCTGGGCGTGTGTCGCGACGAAGGTGTGCGCGAAGCGATTCTCGCCGGCGTCAGCGTCGGCTCGGGTATGGCAATCTTGTTGGGCTTAGATCATCCTGAGCTGTTCAAGGCGATTATCCTGGTGGGCGGCAGCAGCGGACCGGGCGGCTCCATCGATAGCCGCATCCACGGTTATACCCGGATCGGAATCGAAAAGTATCACCTGCAGCATCTGCGCGAACTGGTCGCGCCCGACTTTGCCGAAACGAAATTGGGCAAATATCTGCTCCACATGTTCGTCGAAAGAGATCCCTCGCTCTCGGGCGAATCCATCGGCCAGATTTTTCGCGCCCGCGGCGGGCTCGATATGACACGGCGGCTAGGTACGATGAAAGTGCCGACGTTGGTGATCAACGGCGAGTACGACAACTCTCTGGCCGGGGGGAAGAAAACGGTTTCGCTGATTCCTGGCGCAGTGCATCGAATCTTGCCCAAGACCGGCCATGCCTGCAATATCGAAGATCCTGCCGGCTTCGACGCCTTCGTCATCGATTTTCTGAGCGCCCATAACCTCATGCCGGGATCGCCAAGCTGATGTTCTGCTGGCTCCACGCGCTGGGATTCTTGCGGGCTTAACCCACGGAGGAACTTTTATGGCCGTCGATATTGAAAAGCTCAAGAGTATGACACCGCCGCAGGGCATGGGGTTTCACATCCGCAAGGTCGGCCACGTCGTCCTGCAAGTTACCGACCTCGAACGATCGACGGAGTTCTACACGAAGGTTTTGGGCTTCAAGGTCTCCGATGTCTATCCCGAAGCGATGATGCCCGGCGGCATGGTGTTTTTGCGCTGCCATACCGATCATCATTGTCTGGCTCTCGTCGGCGCCGGTGACGGCCAAAATCGCAATCGCGAATTGCACCATCTCGCCTTCGAAGTGCCGACGCTGGGCGAAGTCCTGCGAGCGCGCGATCGGCTGCGCCAATTCAACGCCAAGATCGATTTTGAAGGGCGGCGGCGCGCCGGTTGCCAGATCGCCGTCGAGTTTCGCGATCCGGACAATCATTCTCTGGAGATTTATTGGGGCGTGGATCAAGTCGGCTCCGATGGCCGAGTCCGCCCATCGAACGAGTGGCACGGCGTAAAATCCTTGGAAGAAGCGATTGCCAATCCAGTGCCGGGACAGGATACTCACTTGCCCCGATGAGCGCAGTGCCGCCTTCACTCGAAGACATCCTTCGCGCTTCGTCGCACGCCTTGGTGATCGGCGTGGGCGGCGGCGGCGATGTGGTGGGCGCTCTCGCTGCCGCAAGATTTCTCGAATTCTGCGGCTTGCGATGCACTCTAGGCGGCCTTTCCTGGGAGCGTCTGATCTACGATCCGATTCCCGGACCGCGCAACTTCGACGAGGTAATAAACGTGCGCGCTCTGCACCCGCGCGCCTGGATGGCCAGCGCTGCCAGCCAAACCGCAACCGGCGTTCCATTCGCCGAAGCCAGGATGGCCGAGGTGCTCGGCACCGAGATCCTGTTGATCGATATCAACGGCGGCGTACAAGGCGTAGTGGCGGGTATGGAAGCGGCAATTAAGGAGCTCCAAACGGATTTGCTTGTCGGGCTCGATGTCGGCGGCGACTCGCTCGCGCAGGGTCACGAACCCGGCCTGCGCAGCCCGTTGGCGGATTCGATCATGCTCGCAGCCTATGTGGAGTTAGAAAAGCGCGGCCACCGTGTACTTTGGGGAGTTTTCGGATACGGCAGTGACGGCGAGCTGAGTATTGATGAAATAGACATGGCTTTGAACAAAATCGCCGCCGGCGGCGGCTGGCTCGGCGCTTGTTCATTGACGCCGAAAATTGCCGCGGAACTGCAGGAGGTGATTAAACACGTGCCTACCGAAGCTAGCCAGATTCCACTCAAATGCTTTCACGGCGCATGGGGTGAAACCAGGATCCGCAGCGGCGAAAGAAGCGTTAAACTCACACCTCTCACCGCTCTGACGTTCTTTCTGTCGGCCACGGTGTTACTCGAAACACTGTCAAAGCCGGCGCAGGCGGTTCGAGCGAGCACCAGTTTGGAACAAGCGAACGCCTCTCTGGGCGTGCTTGGCATCAAATCTGAGCTCGATCTTGAACGAGAAAAATCTCGCAAAGGGGCGGCCGGCCAATGACTTTCGGCAAGAGAAATTTGCAACGGGATATACTGGTGTTGATGGCCTCGCGCGGCGTCCGCGCTTTTGCATTTTCGTATCTGAGCATCGTCTTCGCGATCTATCTCGCTCAACTGGGCTATTCCACGGTCACTGTCGGTCTGGTTTTTTCCACCGGTTATGCCACCAGCGCGCTGCTTACCGCGGTGTGGGGATACTTGGCTGACCGTTATGGACGCAAAAACATTCTGATCCTTCTGGCTGTGCTGACGATTATTTCCAATCTTCTCTATCTATTGTTTAGCCATCTCGTTTTTATTTTGATCGCGGAAAGTATCGCCGCGGTCGGCGTCGGTAGCTCCGGGGCGGGCGGACAAGGCGGCGGGCCGTTCAACCCCGTCGAACAAGCCCTGCTGGCGGAAAAATGCACGCCGGAAAATCGAAACTGGATTTTCGCGACGAACGCGTGCGTCGGGTCGATCATGGGCTCGCTCGGCGCCCTGGTCAGCGGCCTGCCGCAATATTTACAACAGAGCTACGGATGGCAAACCGTCACGTCGTACAAGCCACTGTTTGCCATGACGGTATTGTTCAGCATCGGGATCATCTTCGCCTACGCGAGCATCGACGAGCACCACGTGCCGCGGCAAAAACGACCTGCCGAGAAGCACTCCCCTCGACCGACTCAGCGCTTCGGCATCGTCACCAAGCTCGCCATGCTCGGCGTAGTCGATAATTTTGGCGCAGGGCTCGTCAGCCCCTTGATGTCTTACTGGTTTTTTCTGCGCTTCGGCATGGAATTGAAATCCCTCGGCTTCACGTTTTTTCTTTCTTACATTCTCGCCGCGTCTTCGTTCTTGATCGCGCCTGCGATTGCGCGCCGTTTCGGCGTGGTCAAAACCATGGCCGTCTCGCATGGCATGGCGTCGGTCTTGAATATCGTACTACCTCTCGCCCCGACATTTGCGGTGGCTGCGGCCATCACCATATCCCGCTCTTTTCTAGCCTACATGGACAACCCTTTGCGAAGTTCATTTATCATGGGTGTCGTCAATCCCGAGGATCGGGGCTCAGCGGCTGGAATCACAACGCTATCGCGCCAGGTGCCGGTCGCGGTGAGTCCGACGATAGCAGCCTATTTGATGCAGTCCTTCTCAGTGAACGTGCCGATCTTTTCGGGAGGCTTTCTGCAACTGATCAATGACTTCAGTTTTTACTTCATATTCCGCAACATCAAGCCGCCGGAAGAACAGACCGCAATTGCGAACCCCGCACCCGCTTGACTATGAATACACTGCGAAGCCTTCACCACGACGCCAAACTGCTGATGGCGTCGCGCGGCATCCGCGCCTTCGCTTTTTCCTACCTGAACGTCGTCTTCGCGATTTACTTGAGCAACCTCGGTTACTCCACGGTCACCATCGGCATCGTTTTTACCGTAGCCTATCTGAGCGGCGCTCTGCTGACCGCGGTCTGGGGTTATCTGTCGGATCGCTACGGCCGCAGAAAAATCCTCATGCTGCTCGCCGTGCTGACCATCGCATCGAATGCAATTTACATATTTTTTAGCAGTCTGATTTTTATTTTTCTCGCGGTGATCGTTGCCAACGTCGGCGCCGGTGGCAGCGGCGGCGGCGGTTCCGGCGGCGGTCCGTTCAATCCCGTCGAAGAGGCCTTGCTGGCGGAAAAATGCATCCCCGAGGATCGCAATCAGATTTACGCGCTGAACTTCTGCGCGGGCTCGATCATGGGCTCCCTGGGCGCGCTGGTGAGCGGCCTGCCCCAATATCTGCAAGAAAGCTGGGGCTGGAACGCCGTGGCATCCTACAAGCCGCTGTTTGGCTTGACTATTCTATTCAGCATTGTCTTGTTGTTCGTTTACGGTTCGATCACCGAGGAACACCAACCGCGCCACATCGAAAGAAAAATTTCCACCGCGACTGGCAGCTTCGTGACCAAAATGTCACTGCTGGCGGTGGTCGACAATTTCGGCGCCGGCATGGCTGGAGCCTTGGTGCCCTACTGGTTCTATCTTCGCTTCGGCGTGGAGCTTAAGTCGCTCGGGGTGATTTTCTTTGCGTCATATTTTCTCGCCGCCCTGTCGTTCCTCAGCGCGCCGATCGTCGCGCGCAGGCTCGGCGTAGTGAGAACCATGGCGTTTTCCCATGCTCTGGCTTCGCTGCTCTATTTGACTCTGCCGTTGGCGCCGACTTTGGCTTTGGGTGCCAGTTTGTTGATCGTTCGCTCCTTTTTCGCCTATATGGACAATCCCTTGCGCGCATCGTTTATCATGGCGATGGTCAAGTCCAGCGAGCGCGGCTCTGCCGCCGGCGTCACCAGTTTGGCGCGCATCGTGCCTTTCGGCATCAGCCCGACCATTTCCACCTATCTCATGCAAACGGTGTCGTTGACCCTTCCCTTGTTCATCGGCGGCGGGTTACAATTGATCAACGACGTGGCATTTTTTCTGATGTTTCGCCACGTCAGGCCGCCAGAGGAACGAGCGGCGCGCGGAAGGAAAAGCCCTATCATCGAAGAGTTGAGCGGATGAAGCGACCGAGAGAGCAGACTGGCGCAGTATCTTTCCTGCACAGAATCGCGGAGCAGCGAATTCTCGAAGCGCAACGCGCCGGCGCCTTCGACAACTTGCCTGGCAAAGGCGAGCCGCTCAAGTTGGAAGACTTGAGCTGGGTGCCCGAAGAACTGCGCATCGGCTACCACGTGCTCAAAAACGCCCATGTGTTGCCCCCCGAAGTCGAGCTTCTCAGAGACATCCATACGCTCGAAGACTTGCTCAAGCATGTCGAGGAGGAAGGCGAGCGCCAAGCCCTGGCCAAGAGCATCCAATGGAAAATGATCCGCCTCGACTTGCTCAAGCGGCGATCCTTGGACATGAATTCTCTGCGCCATTATAGCCGCAAGCTGATCGCAAGGTTTCAGTACAAATGATTAACAACGGATTGAGAGAACAATTTGCGCTTTGCCTTTGGCCCGGATTCCGTGTTAAAAGCTTGCTAACCAATGGGGCAGAAAAACCACCGCGAAACTCACGGAAAGGAGTTTTTTATGGCAACAGAAAGCTCTCCCATCAAAATCAAAAAGATTGGCCACGTGGTGCTGAGCGTGAGCGACATCGAGCGCAGCGCGAAATTTTGGACCGATATCATGGGTTTTAAATTTTCCGACAAGAATGAAGGTGGCATGATGTTTTTCCGCAATGCCACCGACCATCACACGGTTGCTTTGGTTCAAGCGACAGAAAAGAACGAGCTGCCCAAGCGCGGCGAGGTCGGCTTCGACCACATGGCCTTGGAAGTCGCCACGGTTTCGGAGCTATTCAAGATCCGGGATTTTCTAAAATCCAAAGGCGTGACAATTTTCTATGAAGGACGGCGCGGCCCGGGCGGCAATCCCGGCCTGGAGTTCTACGATCCCGACGGCTACAAGATCGAAATCTATGCCGCCATGGACCAGATTGGCACCGACGGCCGGAGCCGGCCGGCTCATGAATGGAAGCGGGCGACATCCCTCGAAGAGGCGGTGGAGAACCCGCTGCCCGGTACGGAATACCATTGAGCCTGAGATGCTTAGCATAATAAGAGGTGCGGGTTTTAATCCCGCCCCTCTTATTTTCGTCCGATAGAAAATTGTAATCTAGCTTACTTCCCCGCGCAGTATCTTTTCGAGCTCATGCTGGGTCGCGACATAGCCTTTATTCTTGTTGAGCCATTGCGGCGAGCTGATGACAACTTTGGCGCCTCTCGCCCGAGCTGCATCTAATTTCTTTTTCTGATTCGATTCCGGGTACAGATGGAAGTCAAGCCCATCGATGTCCCACATCAGCTTTTGGCCTTCGACGGTATGCAAGAACGCGATAAACAAGGCGGCGGTATTCGGTGCCCGGGAGTTTTTCGGGATTCCTGCGTAGCGAGTATGGGAGAGCGTGGCGTCGTCCATAATCGCGTAACCGAGTGGAATTCCCTTCCTTTGCGCCATGTTGACTTCTTGATCTCCGCACGCCAGGGCGAGCATGAGAAACTCACCACTGGTAATGCGGTCGGTCTCGCCGCAGCGCAGCAGTCCGCCGATATGTTTGGACAGCTTTTTAGCAAAGGCGATGATTTTCTCTTTGCCCAGCAGTTCCGGCATGGCAAATTCACGCAGTCCAGCCGCGTACGGCGTCGAAGCTATTTTGCCTTTCCACTTGGGATTGAGAAAATCGTCGAGCTTGTGCGGAATATCTTTACCCTTGACCAAATTGCTGTTGTAGATCGCCCCGACCAGCGTCGAAGCCATTGCGATACCGATGTTGCCTGGCACAATCGGGTCGAAACCGGCTTCTTTCTGCATGGGACGTTCGAGCATCGAATACCAATCCATCGGCTTGAGCGATTTGGCCTCCATGGCTTGCAGCATCGATTGCGGGTTGCCGAAATATACGTCGCTGCTCGCCGGCTGACCGGCCGCCAGTTCGCGGGTGATCTTGCCCATCATCCCCTGCATGTTGGCGCCCGGGGTAAACGACGGCTTGATATTGAGGCCGTATTTCTTGTTCATCGCGGCGACGATTTTTTGCAGACCCGGACCACCGTCCAAGGTGTCGGCGCCCCACTGCGCCCGCAGTGTGGTTTCCTGCTTCGCGCCCTTGATCAACTCCGCGATCTTGGCGCTGTCAGCCGCCGCCGCGCCACCGAACCAGGTAGGAGACAACAAACCGGCGACAAAAATCGCCGCCGCCGCAACCGCACTGGCGTTACTTCGATAAAGCATCGTTTAGTCCTCCCTTTTTCTTTTGACCACCGGCAATATGTTTTTAGCCCGCCTCGACTCGAATGCTACAGTTTGGTGCGTTAAATTTATGACTCCGGTATGAGTTGGCGGCGCCCGAACCACCAAAAAATCAATATCAGCGGCGTGAGCACGGCCGTCATAAGCAGCGTCACTGCGGCAGCTTGATTGATCGCTCCCGAGAACCAGTAGCTCCAAATAACCGCGGGCAAAGTGATGCTCTCTTGACTGACGAGAAACACCGCGACGGTAAGCTCGCGATATACGAGAATCGCCGTCCAGATCCAAACCGACATGAGGGTAGGACGGAGCAAGGGCACGAGAATCCTCCACGAAGTCCGAATGGGCGACAAGCCCGCTGTGTATGCGGCCTCTTCCAGCTCTTTGTGGACTTGCAAAAGTGAACTGTTAAGCGCCCGGGTGGCAAACGACAACCGGGAAATGACGTAAACAATCGCGATCAGCCATACCGAACCGTAGAGGGGGATAAATTTCGGCAGCACGAAAAGCGCCATCAACATCGCGCCAATGGCCATGATCACTTCAGGCATGGCGTGCGGCAAGAACGCGCCGAACTCCAGCACGTAACGCATCCGGCTGCGCAAGCGCACGATCAGCCACGAAATACAAAAAGACAGCAGCAAGGTCACCAAGGGCACGACAATCACGAGCAAAGCGGTATTGTAAAGTCCGCGCCAGAATAGATCCCAGTTTAGATTGTAAAAACCCGCGAGCGACATCTTGCCGAGCATTTCGTATGACGGCGGGGCAAGATATGGGGTGAACGCAGCGTAGGCGATCAGCAACAGGGGGATTAATTTGGTGGCGAGAAAATACAGCGCAATGAAAACCCAGGCGGCGATGGACCAGCGTCCGAGGTCGACCAGCGCTGGACGGTAGCCCTTCCCCGTGATCACTTCGTAGCGATGTCCCTGGCGCAGCACCTGGCTGTACCACCACGTCAGCAGGACGGCCAAAAGAATCATCATCGTGCCCAGGGCTGCGGTGATTCCATACTCAGGTAGGCCGCTATCCGGCGGATTGGCCTTCAAATAGACATAGGTGCTGAGCATGTAAATGCGATTGCCGAGGCCGATGATCGCGGGGACATCGAAAGTCGCGATGCCGATGGTGAGCATGTAGATCATCGCCGCCAGGATAGCGGGAAATGCCAGCGGCAGCGTGATTCGCCGCATGGTGCCGATGAAGCTTAGGCCGTGAATCTTTGCCGCTTCTTCGAGGGACGGATTCATGGCGCGGAACATCTGTGCGGTCAAAATAAACGCCAGCGCCGTGAGATTTAGCCCCTGTACAAAGCCCATGCCCAAGGGAGTCGCGATGTTGATCGGGCCCCTCTCAAGACCGAAAACGTCCATCAGCCAGCGATTCAAAAAACCGATCCGCACATGGGCGATGAAGGTCCAGCCCATCGCGGTATATATTCCGGGAATCAAAAGGCCCAGCGTCATGATCGTGTAAACCAGCCCTTTGCCAGGAAGATTGCTCCGTTCGGTCATCCAGGCGATCGGAAGCCCGACCGCCAGCGCTGTGAAGGTCGTCGACAGCGTGAAGATCACGGTGTTCCAGAATACTTTGAGCACAAACGGATCGCCCAGGATTGCGACGTAGTTTTTTAATGTATAGAGCACGTTTTCCGTGCCGATGATCCCGGTTTGAAAGCTGATCCACACCAGGGCTGCGACCAGGACGAAGATCACCAGCATAGGCACGACGGCGAGCGCCAGCAGGAGCGGCGAAGTACTCAAGCGAAGTGCAATGGAACGGGGCATTCTGAGGACCGCTTCCATAAGCGACCTTTCGTTAGGGACCACGCCAAAGAAACCGCGTGGTCATGGCCTCCCGCTAATCGCTTGGTCGTTTCGACCGACCAGGCGGCACCTGTTTATACCGAGGTATCAGCCGACCGCACGAAAACGCTGCGGGTCCACAGCCTCCCGGTCTTTGCCCGCCGACTGCGGAAACACCAAAAGGTCCTCAGGCGTGACACGCAACCGGAGCTGGCGGTCGCCGCGCAGCGGCGCCACGCGGCTCTTACCCACGACCAACTGGTCATGGATAACTACCTCATAAACAAACTGATCTCCCAGAAAAGTGGTGGAGCGAAGCAGCGCGCCAAAACAGTTTTGCCCTGCGGTATGATCGACAATCTCCAAACACTCGGGGCGAAAGCCTATAAGAACTTCGTCACCCAAGTCGCCGCAAGCGGACACTTCGAACCGGCCGATCAAGGTCTCAACCAGGTTGCCGGCGACAAGCCTTCCGCTAAGCCAGTTGATCGAACCGAAAAAGTTAGCGACCTCGGGACAATTAGGCTTGCGGTACAGCTCCATGGGCTCGCCGTATTGCAGCAGCCTGCCGAAACTCATGACCGCGATCTTGTCCGCCATCGCCATGGCTTCTACCTGGTCATGGGTGACGTATAAAACCGTTGCGCCCAGTTGCT
This sequence comes from Chloroflexota bacterium, assembly GCA_050257635.1. Taxonomy (GTDB): domain Bacteria; phylum Desulfobacterota; class Binatia; order UBA9968; family UBA9968; genus DP-20. The sequence continues at coordinate 19,385 of JBLMXG010000023.1, read as the reverse complement.
TGGCGAGATCGCGGATCTTGCCGCGCACTTCCTCTCTCAAGCGCGCGTCGAGGTTGCTGAGCGGCTCGTCCATCAACAGCACCCGAGGATTGACCGCGATCGCCCGCGCCAATGCCACTCGCTGCTGCTGGCCGCCGCTGAGAAGCGTGGAGGACCGATCTTTTTGTTCGTCGAGCTGTACCATGCGCAGGGCTTCCTGTACGCGCTGATTGACTTCGCTGCGGGGAATTTTTTGTGCGCCTTCGCGCAGCGGCAAGGCAACATTTTCGAACACTGTCAAATGAGGCCAGACCGCGTAGGATTGGAAAACCATGCCGAACTTGCGCTCTTGGGGCGGGATCCAGACTGGAGGCGCGTCGCAAAATACCGTTTTTCCCGCGATGCGAATCTCACCCTTGTCCGGCGACTCCAGTCCGGCGACGCAACGCAGTAAAGTCGTTTTGCCCGAACCGCTGGCGCCGACGATGACGAAGAAGTCGCCCTCGGCGACTTCCAAATCGAGGCTCTTGAGCGCTGCAACCTTTCCTTCGGTTACAGTAAATTCTTTGCAGAGCTTGCGGATGGAGATCATCTCGTATTCCGCCAACCTAAAAAAGAATCAGTGCATCGATTCGCTCAGAGACACGAACGGCACTTGTAAAACGCCGGACACTCAAACCAAGGCATAACTACCCATTCGCAGAACTTGAGTCAAACGAATTCACGGGCTTGGAAACTTATCGCGATTGCACAGTTTCCATTCTTTTATACCCGGGTGGTCGGATGATGACGATCGGCTCGATAAGTTCAGCCTGGTTTGGAAGACGATCTGTTAACCATGAACCGACAATAAAGATTGGTGTTCGCGGACAATTTCCGTCGTGAATAGGTCTGTTGCCAGAGGCAGCAGAAGGTCACTATAGGCGAAATTCGCGTTTCACAAAATTTACCCTCGGACCCACACGTAAAATACTTAATTTGAACCCAGGATAATTGTCGGATTAGGGTTAACTGTTCAAGGAATAGAGAAGTTGAGGTGTGAGATTAGCCCACCATCATCCGCAAACGAGGAAGAGTGCAACTTTCTAAAAACGATCCCAGCAGCAAACTTTCGCCATACCGATTGGACACCGAAGGACGGCCTTACGTCTCGGTGATTTCGTATTTTTCGTGGTGCAGCTCTTGGCTTGCCTTGATGATAATGCGGTGATTGATCTCGCGTTCGAGATTTTCCAGGCTGTGGTTTTTTTCGTCGTAGAGGAAGTTGGCGACGTCCGGATGAAGTCTCACGACGATATTCTTGCCGTTTTCCGTCTGCCCATGTTGGCGCTTGATCGCACGTAATACGTCATAAGCTACGGTCGGCGCCGACTTGATCCGCCCCCTCCCGTCGCAGTGCGGACAGGGGCGGAGCAATTGATTTTCCAAACTCTCGCGCGTGCGCTGGCGCGTCATCTCGACCAGGCCGAGCTCGGAAATTTTCAGGATGTTGGTGCGCGCTTTATCCTTCTTGAGCGCCTCCCTTAGCGCTTCGTAAACCCTCTTGCGGTTGGCTTCCTTTTCCATGTCTATGAAATCGATAATGATGATGCCGCCGACATTTCTTAGGCGCAGTTGCCGGACCACTTCCTGGGTAGCCTCCAGATTGGTCTTTAAGATCGTTTCTTCTTGGTTGCGCTTGCCGACAAACCGCCCCGTGTTAACGTCCACGGCGGTAAGCGCCTCGGTTCGTTCGATGATGATATAGCCGCCGGAGCGCAGCCACACCCGGCGGTCCAGCGCTTTCACGACCCTCTCTTCGATGTTTTGCTGCTCGAAGAGCGGCTCTTTGCCCGTGTAGGCGACGATCTTTGCCTTGAGCCGCGGCATAAAGTGGTGCACGAAGTCAACCACGCGGCGGTGGTCCTTCGGTGAATCGATCACCACTTGCTCCGTATCGGCGGAAAAAAAATCTCGGATCGTGCGCGTGATCAAATCGAGATCCTGATGGATCAGCGACGGCGCCGTGGCGCCCGCGGCCTTTTTTTGGATTCCCTTCCACAATCTGGTGAGAAATGCCAGATCTCTTTGGATTTCCCTCTTGCTGCGCCCTTCGCAAGCCGTGCGCAAGATAAACCCACCGTCAACGGTGCCCAACGATTGCGCGATTTCCTTGAGCCGTTTGCGCTCTTCTTCGCTCTCGATGCGCCGGGAGATACCAATGTGCTTGGTTCCCGGCATAAAAACCATGTAACGGCCCGGCAGCGAGATATGCGAAGTCACGCGTGCGCCCTTGGTGCCGAGCGGGTCTTTGGCTACCTGGACGAGAATTTCTTCACCGCGGGAGATCTGCTTTTCCAGCGGCAGTCGGCGCGATGAATGGGGCCTGGGGGGTTCGGCAAACTCAACCTCATCCGCGGACTCGGTCAGGATTTGCGCGTCTTCAGGCTCGCTGGAGAAATCCGACGCATGAAGGAAACCGGCTTTTTCCATACCGATATCGACGAAAGCAGCCTGCATGCCGGGAAGGACGCGCGCAACTTTGCCTTTATAGATATTACCGACAACCCCCATTTCTTCTTTGCGTTCGATTAAAAATTCCGCCAAAAGACCATCTTCGACGATCGCGATGCGGCTTTCCTGAGGAGTCGAATTGATGAAGATCTCTTGTTTCATATGAATGAACGTACCGGTAAAGGCTGAGGGGAGATCGATCTGTGAGACGGGGTTACCCCCAACGGACAGGCAAACCCGGTTAAATCGTCACTGGAATTAGAGTGCTTATAGAGGAATTTATGCCCGACTTCAAGCAAGTAGCGCGCCGTTCGAAGATGGCGCAATTGACTTTGACCTCCCCCCCGGATATTTTTATGCGAAGTACCCTGAATTGCGTTCCAATGGTGTAGGTATCAGAAATTATATGAGTTACCCGGCCACAGCGCCCGCTTACGGTATCCTCAACACTAAGGTCCTGATTCTCAATCGTTCTTATTTACCCATCCACGTCACGTCGGTGCGGCGCGCCTTCGTATTACTTTATCAAGGCATCGCCAAGGCGGTCAACGAGCAATACCAGACTTTCGACTTTGCCAGCTGGAGCGATCTGTCGATTTCAGCTCACGATGAAACGATCGGCTTGGTGAACCGCGTGATCCGCGTTCCCAGGGTCGTGTTGCTGGTCGGATATGATCGGGTGCCCAAGCGCCAGGTGCGCTTTAGCCGGTACAATATTTATGCCCGCGATAAATGCACATGTCAGTATTGCGGGCGGCGCTTGCCACGCCACGAGCTCAATCTTGACCATGTCATTCCACGCTCGCAAAATGGCACCTCCACCTGGGAGAATGTGGTCTGCTCGTGCCATGAATGCAACCGGCGCAAGGGGGGAAGGACACCGCAACAGGCCAACATGCCGCTCGTGCGCAAACCGTTCAAACCCCAGTGGACGCCGTTCATGCAAGAAACTTTCAGTATGTCCCGCTACAAGGAATGGATGCCTTTTCTTAACACCATCGACGTCTCCTATTGGAATACCGAATTGCTTGAGATGTAGTTTTATTCGGTGTTTTGAAAGTCAGGGCGCTTAGATTATCGCCCTTGGGAACAGCCAAACCTAAGAGCTGTTTCGTAGCCTCTGATGGTCTCCCATATCTTGCGGTAACGTCCGATAACTTCCACCGTATGTTGTGATTTTCTCTTGACACCCCTACTCTACTGTGGAATATTGCGATCAAGGCTCAGGGGCTTAAATTGCCAGTAATTTCCCTAGATAGAATAGTCCTATGCGTTTAAAACGCCTTGAAATGGTTGGCTTCAAGTCGTTCGCCCAGAAGACTGTGGTAGAGCTAAATCCGGGCATTACCGCGGTGGTTGGTCCAAATGGGTGCGGCAAGTCAAACATCGTCGATGCTCTGCGCTGGGCCATGGGCGAGCAAAGCGCCCGCCATCTTCGCGGCCACCAGATGGAGGACGTGGTTTTTTCCGGCAGCGACAGTTTACCTCCTACTGGAATGGCGGAAGTATCGATTATTTTTGATAATGAAGATGCCCGCGGCCCCGCCGAATATGCCAATTTTAGCGAGATCATGGTCACGCGCCGCCTGTTTCGCTCCGGCGAATCCGAGTACGCCATCAATAAAGTCATCTGCCGCCTGAAGGACGTGGTCGAGCTATTCCTCGGTACCGGCGTCGGCAGCAAAGCCTATTCGATTGTCGAGCAGGGTAAGGTCGATGAATTGGTCAACTCCAAGCCCGAAGATCGGCGTGCCTTGATCGAAGAGGCCGCCGGAACAAGCAAATACAAAAGCCGCAAGAGCATCGCCGAAAAGAAGCTGGAGCGCACCCAGCAAAATCTGCTGCGCGTGAGCGATATTGTCCGCGAGATCGAGCGGCAGATCCGCACGATGGAATTGCAGGCGAAAAAGGCCGAGCGTTATCGCGCCCTCAGAGCGGAGCTGAAAGACAAAGAGCTCGCGGGAGCGTTTTTACAGCGCGCGGCTTTTAACGCCGAAATTGCCCGTAAAGAAAGCCGGTTGACCGAGGCCGAAAAGCGCCTTGCCGAGTATCTGGCTTCGATGCATGGCAAAGAAGCGGAGAACGAGTCGGTGCGCTTGTCGTTACTGGAAGCGGACAAGGCGATCGGCGCGCAGCAGGAAGCCGTCTACCAGCGCCGATCTGCAATTCAAACCGACGAGCAAAAGTGTGAATTTTTCCGCAAGGATCTGGCGCAGCTGGCGCAGAACGAAAGCAACACACGCGCCTCCCTGGCACAGCTCGAAGGGAGAATCAAAACCCTCACTCGGGAAATCGAAGAACTCAACAAGGCCAACGAGAGTTTTATTCAGCTTTCGCTTTTTGAAGAATCGTTTCTTCGCGACAAGGAAAATGAGCTCGAAAAGCTTCAATCCGGGCTGCGCACTCTTCAGACGGAACTGGAAGAGGAAAAGGCGGCGCTAATCGACACCGCCAATCAGATCGCTAATTTGAAGAATGAAGCTCTCGCCAAGGAAAAACGCCACGACGAAATCGATCGAGAGCTGGCACGGAGCCGTGCCGATCTCGCTCAGGTATCGGCCGAACTGGCCCGATGCGAAGCGAAGAAGACGGACAGCGCCGCAGCGTTGGCAAGCTGCCTCGATGCCGTGCGCGATCGCACGCTCGAAGCCGCCCAGGCAAGCGCGACGATTCAGGGCTTGAACAAAAGCCGCGAAGAGCAGGAATCCAAAATCGCGCGGATCAAAGAACAGATTCACGAGAGCCGTTCACGTTTGCGTTCTCTCGAAGAGCTGCAAAAAAACTACGAAGGCTATCAAGAAGGCGTGCGCGCTATCATGCTTAAGAAGCAGCAAGGGGCCGCCGCCAACGGAATCTACGGCTTGGTGGCCGAGGTCATCGAGGCGCCGGAACCCTACGAAAAGGCGCTGACCGCGGTTCTTGGCGACCGTCTGCAATACATCATCGTAAAAAGCCACCAAGAAGGCCTCGAAGCGATTGATTATCTCAAGACCCAAGCTTCCGGCCGCGGCAGCTTCATACCCCTCGAACTATCGCGCAAGCCGCATAAAGAATTGCCTCTCGGCGAAGCTGAAGTGATTGCACCGATGATCGACATCATTTCGGTTCAAGACGGGTTTCGCGATGTCGCGGAGTATCTGCTTTCCGACGTGGTGGTGGTATGCGATCTTCAGGCCGGTTTGGCGCTTTGGAACCGCAATGGTTATCACAGCACGATGGTGACTTCTGAGGGCGAAGTAATCGACCCAATCGGCACCGTGACCGGCGGCAGCGAGGCACCGCTGGAAGCGAGCTTTCTAACGCAAAGGCGTCGCATTCGCGAGCTCACAAGTATACTTGCCGAGCGTGATCTGGAGATTGCTCAAGAGGAGCGCCAGCATGAAAAGCTCAAGCAGCGCTTGGAGCATGTGGAAACTCAAAAGACGGTCTTGGCCGCCGAGATCCATCGGCTCGATCTCGAGCGGGTCCGCTTGGAGCATGAGCACCGCGCCGCAAGTCAAGAGAGCGAGCGCTTGACCCAATCGACGCAAGCCCTCATCCAGGAACAGAGCGATTTGACGACGACACTGCAACTTCTCGCCGACGAAATTCAGCGGTGCCATACCTCGGCGCAAACTCGGTCCGAGGAAAAGCTCGCCCGCGAGGCGGCCTTGGCGCGCAAGCAAAACGAATCAACTGAATTGGGCCACTCCGCTGAAGCCGCCGAAAGCGCCGTGACGCAATCGCGCATCCGCAACGCCGCCCTGGGCGAAAAACGCGAAAACACGCATGCGAATTTGGCCAATCGCCTCAAACTTCAAGAGGAAGCGGCCCAAGAGATCGCTTTGCGGCGGGAACAGATCTGCGATTATCAGAGGCGCCGCGTCGAGATCGAGCAAGCGGTAGCGCAAACCGAAGAAGCGCTTCGACAAAGCCGCGTTGAGCTGCAGGCTCTCGAAGCCCGCCTGCAAGATGACCGGCAGAACTACCGGCAAATTTCCATGGGAGTTGCCGAGATCACCGAAAGCCTCAAAGAACTCCGGCCCTTGCTCGAAGCCTGTCAGGAAGAAAGAAGCCGTATTCAGTTGGCCCTCGCCGAGCAACGCCTCGGCCTGCAACATCTAGCCGCCAACTTACGGGACAAGTACGATACCGACTTGGAAAACTTGACCATCGATTTCGCCGAGAACCGGCCGTCGCCAGCGGAGCTCGCCGCAGATATCGAGGATCTGCGCGGCAGGTTGGAGCGCATGGGCGAAGTCAATCTGGCCGCGATCGGTGAATACGAAGAGCTTGCCGAACGCTTCCGTTTCATGAACCAACAGAAAGAAGATCTGGAGAAGTCGATCGCGGACTTGCAGCAAACCATCGTCAAGCTGAACCGGATTTGCCGGCTGCGTTTCAAGGAAAGCTTCGAATCGATCAATGAAAAGTTCGAAGCCATCTTTCCGCGCCTGTTCCGCGGCGGCAAGGCGAAGCTGGTGCTCACCGACGAGAACGACTACCTTGAAACCGGTGTCGATATCGTGGTCCAACCGCCGGGGAAAAAGTTGCAATCGATCACGCTGCTGTCCGGAGGCGAAAAGGCGCTCACTGCGGTCAGCCTCTTGTTCGCGATTTTTTTGACCAAGCCCAGCCCGTTTTGCTTTCTCGACGAAGTCGACGCCCCGCTCGACGACGCCAACATCGATCGCTTCAACGACATGATCAAGGAAATGAGCGAGCACTCGCAATTCATCCTGGTCACACACAACAAGAAATCCATGCAGGCCGCCGAGATGCTCTACGGCATCACCATGGCAGAGCCCGGGGTTTCCAAGGTCGTCTCGGTAAGAATGCAGTAGCTGCACGGCGACTTTCATCCTACCCGGTTGACTCCGAGAAATCGTTCTAACACTATCAGGCCATGAACGGCGGATCGTTTTTTCAGCGTCTTAAACAGGGCCTGACCAAGAGTCGCGAAAGCCTGGCCGGAAAAATCGGCGTGATTTTTCAGAACCGCCGCTGGGACGAAAATTCCCTCGCCGCGATGGAAGAAAGCTTGATCGCCGCCGACGTCGGCATCAAAGCAACCCAAAAACTTATCGATAGCCTGCGCCGGCAATCACCCACTGGCGGCGATAATCCCGCGCAAGAGATGAGTGGACGGCTTCAAGCAGCCATGGTGCGGATGCTGGAGGATTCCAGGCCCCCGACCAAACCGGCGCCTCTATCCGCGCGCCCCTGGGTCATCATCTTTCTCGGCGTCAACGGCGTCGGTAAAACCACCACAATCGGCAAGCTCGCCGCGCAGTTCCATGGCTCCGGCAAAAAAGTCCTGCTGGTTGCTGGCGACACCTTTCGTGCCGCCGCCGTCGAGCAGCTCGACGTGTGGGGCAGACGCACCGGTGTCGACGTCATCAAACACCGCGCCGGCGCCGATCCGTCGGCGGTGGTATTCGACGGCATGCAGGCGGCAAAAAGCCGAGGCGTCGACGTTCTGCTGATCGACACCGCTGGGCGGCTCCACACCAAGGTTCACTTGATCGAAGAGCTCAAAAAGATCCGTCGTGTCATCGCGCGCGAGCAGCCGGATGCCCCCCACGAAACACTCCTCGTTCTCGATGCAACGACCGGACAAAACGGTTTGCAGCAAGCGCGGGTCTTCAAAGAAGCCGCCGATATCACGGGCATCGTTTTGACCAAGCTCGACGGCACGGCCAAAGGCGGCGTCATTATCGGTATCCAGGAGGAGTTAGGCGTACCGGTTAAATACATCGGCGTCGGCGAAGAGATCGACGATCTTCAAGCCTTCGATGCGGCAAACTTTGTCCGCGCCCTGTTCGAAAGTTAACCGTCGGTCCGGGTGGCTAAACACGCTCTTGACATGTTTGACAACGAGCAATACCCTTTTGATGAGTATTTATGGAACCCGCGCTTACAGGTACCGTGAGCCTTTCGCTGACGGCGAGCGCCGTCGAACAGATCAAAAAGCTGTTGGACCGCGATTCGCGCGACGGTTGTGGCCTGCGCGTGGCCGTGGCCGACGGAGGTTGCTCCGGGTTCTCTTACAAACTGGATTTTGAAGACCGGCACAAACCGGACGACATCGTTTTGGAGCTGAACGGAGTGAAGGTCTTCGTTGATAACCGCAGCGCGCCCTATCTGGCGGGCATGGTGATCGACTTCGTCCCGGGCCTTTACGGCGGCGGCTTCAAATTCACCAATCCCAACGCTACGGCCACTTGCGGCTGCGGCACGTCTTTCTCGGCGTAAGCGCCGGAATCGATCACAATCGGCCAATCAGCACCCGTAGCCAGTCAGGCTTGCGGAGTTCCGAAGAGGCAATGGGCAGTCTAAATTCGCTTCGGACCGCCGCCCTGGCGCAACCGTGGCTATCGGTTACGGGTGAAAGGCCGTCGAGGACATCACTTTGAAGGCGGTACAGATTCACGCCCACGGCGGTATTGAGCAACTGCGCTACGAGGAAACCAACGACCCCGAGCTCCAATCGCCGAGGGACGTCATTGTCAAACTCGAAGCGGCGGCACTGAACCCTGTTGACTTAGCCATCCGCTCCGGCACTCGTGGTGGAGAACTTTTTTCACCGCGCATTCTCGGCGCGGATGGGTCAGGCACGGTCGTCGCCGTGGGCGCCGAGGTAAAAAATGTCAAACCGGGTGATGCCGTTTGCCTCTACCCTTTGACCGGCTGCGGCCGGTGCCGCACCTGCGCCGAAGGGCTGGAGTGCGGTTGTACGGCAATGCAGCTATGGGGAGAACATGACAATGGCACTTACGCTGAATATATCCGGGTGCCGGCAAAAAATTGCTTCGCCGTGCCAGTTGGATTGTCGTTTGACGAAGCAGCCGCCTTTCCGCTGGTCTATGTGACCGTTTGGCGCATGTTGATCGGCCATGCCGAGCTCAGGCCAGGAGAACGGGTTCTAATCATGGGGGCGGGCGGCGGCATCGCCACGGCGGCGCTCCATCTGGCGAGCGCTTTCGGTGCGCGCATTATCGTAACCTCAAGCAGCGAGGTGAAGTTGGCCCGGGCCCTGGAGCTTGGCGCGGCACATGGACTTGACTATCGTAATCCCGACTTCCCTCAAGAAGTGCGGCGGTTGACCGGCAAGCGCGGCGTCGACGTCGTCATCGACTGCAACGGCGGCGAGCAATGGGTGAAATGCCTGGCGGCGCTCGCGCGCGGCGGCAGGCTGGTAACCTGCGGCGCGAACGCCGGCGCGTCGGTTAAAACCGATCTGCGGCGAATCTTCTGGAACCATCTCAAAATTTTCGGCACGACAGCTGGGAGCCGCGCGGAGTTTCGCCAGTTGCTCAGCTTCATGGAAGCTTCCCATCGCAAACCGGTCATCGACCAAATTTTTCCGCTGGAAGACGCTAAGTGGGCGCAGCGGCGGATGCAAGACGGGCAACAATTCGGTAAGATCGTCCTGCGCGTGAGCCGATGAAGAATCAGCACGTGGGGAAAATTCGCGATTTAACAAGGCGCTTGCTTAGCAAGGAATAATAAGCGATGCGAGTCATTGGAGGAACGGCAAAAGGCCGCCGTCTGCTTGTGCCGAAAGGCCGGTCTGTGCGGCCCACCGCGGCGAGGGTCAAAGAGTCGCTCTTCAACATTCTGCCGAGGGATTTTTCCGGGATGAGAGTGCTTGACCTTTTTTCCGGTACGGGCAATGTAAGCATCGAAGCGTTGAGCCGCGGCGCAGCGAGCGCCCTGCTGGTGGACGCCTCTGCAAAGTCAGCCCGCACGACCAGACAGAATCTCGATCGCCTGGGTTTCGGCGAGTCGTCGACGGTGTGGGTTGCTCCAGTGGCTCGAGCCCTGCGCGCGCTTGCCAAGCGCGGCGAGACTTTTGACTTGATTTTTCTCGATCCGCCCTACGAGCAGGGTCTGATGGGTTCCTCCCTAAAACTCATCGCTCAAGGCCGCCTGCTCAGCGTGTCGGGAACCATCGTTGGCGAGCATAGCGCGCGCGAGGCGGTCCGACCGACTTATGATTCGCTGGTACAATACGATCAGCGGCGCTATGGAGATACGCTCTTGTCATTTTTTAAACAGGCGGTGGACGCCCATCCAGCAACTAGAGGATCTACGCCATGACAAACGACACGGTTGCCATTTACCCCGGTTCTTTCGATCCGATCACCAACGGACACGTCGATCTGGTCAAACGCACGTTGAGGGTGTTCGATAAAATCATCGTCGCTATCGCCACCAACCCGGATAAGGACCGTTCGCTTTTTAGCGTCGAGGAGCGCTTGCAAATGATCGATCAGGTCTTCGCCGGGCTTCAAGGCCGCGTCGAAGCCGACTCTTTTCAGGGTTTGCTGGTGGAATACGCGGAACGGAAAAATTCCCGGGTAATCATCCGCGGCTTGCGTGCGGTCTCCGATTTTGAGTACGAATTTCAAATGGCAATGATGAACCACCGCCTCAAACCGCAGATCGAAACCTTGTTCATGATGACCGGTGAGTCGGAGTTTTACATTAGCTCGCGGCTGGTAAAAGAAGTGGTCAGTCTGGGCGGCGATGTCTCCGGTCTAGTACCTCATAATGTTTTAAGGAAACTCCAGGAAATGTTTAAACGCTAAGGATCGCTTCGCATGACAAAACTCGCTGACCGAACCAACCTGATTAAGCCTTCGGTTACTCTGGCAATCGCCGCGAAGGCGGGCAAGCTGCGCGCAGAAGGCGTCGACGTGGTCAACTTTTCCGCCGGTGAGCCCGATTTTGACACCCCCGAGCATATCAAAGCCGCCGCCATCGAGGCGTTGCGCAAAGGGATGACGAAGTACACGGACGTAAAAGGCATCGAACCCTTGCGCGCCGCGATCAGCGAAAAATACCGACGCGAGCATGGCCTTGAATTCCGCAAGGAGGACGTGCTGGTCAGCTGCGGCGCCAAACATTCCGTTTACAACATTCTGCAGGCCGTGGTGAACCCGGGCGATGAGGTAATCATCCCGGCACCCTACTGGGTGAGCTATTCGGATATGGCTTTGCTCGCCGGCGGAGCGCCGAAGCTGATTCCCTCCAGTGAGGGGACTGGTTTTAGGATCGGGGCGGAACAGCTCCAAGCCGCACTGAGTCCGCGAACCCGGGTTTTTTTGTTGAACAGCCCGTGTAATCCTACCGGCGCTACTTACAGCCGGGATGAGCTACGGGCCATCGGCGCCGTGCTGGTGAAGCATGACTGTCTGATCCTTGCCGACGATATTTACGAGAAAATCGTCTACGACGGTTTCGAGGTTCACAATATCGTATCCCTATGCCCGTCACTGCGCGATCGCACGATCATTGTAAACGGCGTCTCGAAAACCTACGCGATGACCGGGTGGCGTATTGGCTACGCCCTTGGACCGAGCGATGTCATCGGCGCGGGCGCCAAGATCCAAAGTCAAAGCACGTCGAATCCGACCTCCATCGCCCAGGCGGCCGCGCTCGAAGCGATCCGCGGGCCGCAAGACGAAGTCGCTCACATGGTGCACGAGTTTCACAGAAGGCGCGATGTGATCGTCGATAGGCTCAACGCCATCGAAGGCATCACGTGTCTAAAGCCCGAGGGAGCATTTTATGTCTTTCCCAACATCAGCCTACTTCTGAACAAAACCGGCCTGGGCAAGAAACTTTGCTCTCCCTGCGATTTCGCGGATTATTTGCTCGAGGAAGCCAAAGTCGCCGGTGTTCCCGGAGAAGACTTCGGCTCTCACGAGCATATTCGTTTTTCTTACGCGACCTCGCTCGAAGATATTGAAAAAGGCTGCGCTCGAATCCGGGACGCAGTGGCAAAGCTGACTTAGCCCTCGGCAGCCTCAGGGTTTCGGCCGGCAGCCGGTTTTTTTGAACACGAAGTAGTCGCGCAAGATTTGGGCGTGGTCGAACGCGAGCGGCGTTGGTAAATTAACTTCTCCGAAGGGGCGAGCGGCTTTGGCGTCGTCGGCACCGCGCGGAACTCCGTGGGCACTGGCGATAAAAACCGTCGAGACGGTATGGTGACGCGCGTCTCTGGCCGGATCGGAGTAAGTATAAAACTGCTCCGTCAATTTGACATCGAGAGAGGTTTCTTCTCTGGCCTCACGGACGGCGGCGTTTTCGACGCTCTCACCATAATCGACGAAGCCGCCAGGCAAAGCCCATCCATGCGGCGGGTTTTTTCGTTCGATAAGGACAATTTCACCGCGGGCGAGTTCAATGATGATATCGACGGTCAACAGTGGGTTGCGATTTTTGTCGCTCATAGCGTTTCCCTACCTTGACTCCGATTAAAGCGCAAGGTAGAAGAATAACTCAATTTGATGTCGCGGGGTGGAGCAGTCTGGTAGCTCGCAAGGCTCATAACCTTGAGGTCCCGGGTTCAAATCCCGGCCCCGCAACCAACTTCTATCCAGCTGAATAAGCTTTGTTGGTCCCTGGTCGATCCGACTTGCCCCGACCGGTCTCCGCAGAAACGCGCAACTGAAAATCCGACTTCACTAGTCCGCTCCGATTGCGTCCCACGCCTTAAGTGCTAATTTATGTTCGATGAAGATGCCGTGAAGTGCTTGTGGAAAGCGAGTCGATGACTATTTTAGTGGGGTGCCGGCAACATAATACCGATGCTGTGAAATCGTTACTTGGTGGATTCACAATCTTTTTGCTGCTCGTCTCGCCGTTGCGCGGGATCGTGAGCGCCTCCGATCATTATACCGATAAGCAGATGGATGCTCTGGCCACCCGCGTAGGGCAGACCTTCTGGCTTTCCTCCCAGGACGGCAAGATGCCGGAATTCGTCAATGCCCCGGGCGCGGCAGCCGCTGCCTTTCGCCCAGTAGACAAGGAATCCTTCGTGATCACCGAGCTGGCCGGACGGGCAAAAAAAGATCCCTATTACGCCGTAAAGTTCGAGTCCGGTAAGGTCGCATATATTCGACCAGACCTGTTTCACGAGGCGCTCAACCTGACGATCTTCACCGCCGATCCCTTCGCTGATGAGAAGCGAAAAGCAGAACAACGCGATGCCGAGGAAAAAGATCGCGTCGCGTGGATCAAAGCCCAGCCGTGGTCGCTGGCCGTCAAAGAAGCAGCAATCAAAAAACAACCGACTCCCGGGCTTACCAGCGCGGAAGTGAAGCGCGTTTACGGCGCCCCGCAGCGAATCACGAAGCTACGCGGTCCGATAAAAGTGTCCGAAGAACACTGGTTTTATCCGGACGGCTCGGTGCTGGTCATGACCAATGGCCTGTTGACCAGGATGGAAAAGCCGCCGAGTAAGTAATCATTTCGACATTCTTGACGCGCCGCCATACGGCTCCCCGTCGCGACTCTCGGTATTCGGTTCGGAATCGCCTTTCGCTAGGCGATTCAAAGGAGGTCGTGGTTGGTAATCACTGTGAATCTCTTCGTCGCCGGGGTCTCGTCGATAGGCCAAGAGCCAAACGCGATTTATAATTTCAGTTTCTTAAGCTTTTCATTGCGCCGTCGTTCGAGCTTGGAAAGCCGGCTTGGATTGCCCTTTTTCGGTACAATGCAACTTTCGCAACTTTCGTCACCAAAATCGTCGCCGCTTTGCCCAAAGTCGAGGCTGCGGAGAATTTTGCTAAATTCACTCGCAGCTATTGCGACGGCGTCGAAACGCTCTATCGCGCGGCGAATCTCCCGATCGGAGGACACCACGACCGCTCCACTGCCCTTCTCCCGTGCCAAACGGACTATAACGGCATCAGCCTTTTCGTTGAGCTGAGAATACAGGACCCGTATTCCATCGACTTGCTGCTCGACTTTTCCTCCACGACCGGTGCGCCAACCATCGAAAACCACGGTGACTTTAAACTGTTTGATTTTCTGGTATAAGGAGAGCCGTTGAACCAGCCAATGGCGTTTCGGCTCCAAGGCTCCGTGTAGCCCCAGATCACTGCCGATCAAATTATAGCCGTCAACGATTATATCTATGTTTTTAGACGAATCATTATCCGCTTACTAAGAATGAAGTTTCCATCACCCGTTGTCAAAACCAAAAAAAACAGGTAGAACCGTTGCGATTTTCTTACGGAGGCGCTGCAAAGTTGTCGTTCACCATAAATAAAGCCAAAAGAATCAAAGAGTTACCACCTTACCTCTTCGCCGAAATTGATCGAAGAAAGCGTGAAGCGCTGGCCCGTGGAGTGGATCTTATCGACCTGGGAATTGGCGATCCCGATATCCCTACGCCAAGCCCCGTCATCGAAAAATTGCTCGAAGGTGCCAGCAAGCCAGCGAATCATCGTTATCCGAACAGCTCAGGGATGCCGGAATTTCGCGAAGCCGTAGCCGGTTGGTATAAATCGCGCTTTCAGGTCAAGCTCGATCCGGCCCGAGAGGTGGTTTCCTTGATCGGCTCCAAAGAGGGTATCGGCAATATGGCCGTGGCGTTTGTCGATCCTGGGGACGTCGTGCTCGTAGCGAGCCCTTGTTACCCCGTTTATCACATCGGCACCGCTTTCAATGGCGGTAAAAACTATTTTCTCCCGCTGAAACGGGAAAATCATTTTTTGCCCGATCTCGACGCAATCCCGAGCGATATTGCCAAGCAGGCGAAGTTGCTCTGGATAAATTACCCGAACAATCCTACCGCCGCCGTAGCGGACCGGGATTTTTACCAGCGAGTTGTCGCTTTCGCCCATAAAAACAATGTGATCGTATGCCATGATGCGGCCTATACCGAGATGGGTTACGACGGCTACCGGCCGATGAGCTTTCTCGAGGTCGACGGCGCTCGAGATGTCGGCATTGAATTTCACTCACTATCGAAGACCTTCAACATGACCGGCTGGCGCATCGGCATGGCGGTGGGAAATCCGGAAATTGTCGGTGGCCTCGCTCAAGCCAAATCCAACCTGGATTCTGGAATTTTCCAAGCCATTCAGGAAGCCGGCATCGAAGCGCTGCGTTTAGGCGACCAGATTATCGAGCCGTCGCGTAAAATTTATCAAGAACGGCGCGACATCCTGGTGGACGGCCTGCGAGCCATTGGTCTTGAATGCGAAAAACCGCGGGCGACGTTTTATGTCTGGGTGGTCTGTCCCAAGGGAATTTCCTCCGCCGATTTCACCACCAAGCTGCTCGAGGAAGCGGGGGTCGTAACGACTCCCGGGAACGGCTTTGGCGATGCCGGCGAAGGGTATGTGCGTTTTACGGTTTGCGTCGACAAAGAACGACTGCGGGAGGTTGCGGAAAGGATTCGCAAAGTCGAGCTGTAAAAATCCTTTCCCCTAAGCGGCGGCATGGCAAACTCGACAGCCCATCAAGTTTACGTCGGAATCGGTTCCAACGTGGGGAACAAAAAAGAAAACTTCCTAGAAGCCGTCAGCCGGGTGACCAAACTCCCGGAGACCCGGGTGATCAAAGAATCGTCGCTTTACGAGAGCGAGCCATTGGGCGACGGCAGAGACTGGTACGTCAACGGCGCCATCGAGATCGAGACCAAGTTCAAGCCCGACATGCTGCTCAAGAAGTTCAAGAACATCGAGCGAGCGATGGGACGAAAGAAGGTCAAGAAACGTTGGGGCGCGCGGATCATCGACCTGGATATCCTGCTTTACGACGCGGCGGTAATCAAGAAAAAGAGTTTGCGGATCCCGCACCCCGAAATGCCCAATCGTAAATTCGTTCTCATCCCGTTAAGCGAGATCGCACCCCAAGTCATCCATCCCGAGCTCGGCGTCACGATCTCCGAGCTCTTGATTAACGTCAAAGATGATAAGAAAATTCATCTGTATCACTCTTAATTTGCTGAACGATCGCCAATCGGGGGCGAAATATTGTTGCTCCGTCTCGTAGTAATTTTTGCGGTACTGTACGTTCTTCTCTCGGTTCTGAAATCAGTTGTCGCCGGCGCGAAAGGTAAATCCTCGACCCAGGTCCAATCCAAGGCGGAAGCCGAAGAGATGGTGTTCGATCCTCAGTGCCAGAGCTACATCCCTAAATCTGGCGCGCTGACGCAATCCGGCAAGTATTTTTGCAGTCAGGAATGCGCTCGGCTCTATCGGTCACGCTAGGGCTTGCAGAATCTTGTCGTGGATATTATCGAAACCGCCGTTCGACATCACCAGCACCAAATCGCCGGGAAGCGCCTCCCGGCCGATAGTCTGGGCGATGGCGTCGGCGTTCGCCAGGTTGCTGGCCCGATCGCCGCTACCCTGTCGATTGATATCCGCCACCAAATTCGGCACGGAAAGGCGTTCAGCTTCGGCAACCTTTTCGGGCTGAAAGACGTTCGCCACCACGACCCTATCGGCTAGACCGAGGGCTGCGGCGAATTCCTTCTCGAAGACATTTCGTTTGCTGGTATTGCTGCGCGGTTCAAATATTGCCCACAGCCGCCGACCGCCATAGGCGGAACGGACTGCCTGGATGGTATCGCGCACCGCGGTCGGATGGTGGGCAAAATCGTCCATCACCAGAACGCCTCGCCGTTCGCCACGGATTTCCTGGCGCCGCTTCACGCCGCGAAAGGACGAAAATCCGTCGAGCAGCTTTGCGCGCTCGATTCCCATGGCTCGGGTGAGCGCATAAACCGCCAAGGCGTTTTTGATGTTGTGCCGACCGATCAATCCGACTTCAATTGGCCCCTCGGATTTGCCCCGGTAACACGGCTCAAAAAAAGTCCGGCCTGGATGAAATCGAATATTGACCGTAGTCCAATCGTTGCCAGGACCATCGCCATAGAAAAGCCGCCGGCAGCGAGCTGCTGCAGCAATTTCGGCCGCGATCGGATAGTCGCCGCAAACGACTAGAGAACCGGCCGGTGGTATGATCTCCATAAGCCGGAGAAACGCGCTCTTTACTTGGCCGAGATCGCGATAGATATCCGCGTGA
Organism: Chloroflexota bacterium; assembly: GCA_050257635.1. GTDB lineage: Bacteria > Desulfobacterota > Binatia > UBA9968 > UBA9968 > DP-20. The sequence goes on along the minus strand of JBLMXG010000023.1, from coordinate 2,099 downwards.
TCGAATTCAACGCTGGTGAGAATTACGCGTTGCGGCCGATAGTGAAGAAATTTGGGCCCTTTGTCGAAGAACGCAGTGTCATATTCATCGCCTTCGATGACAACGTGATCACCGGCACCAATGTTCCAGCCGCTGTCAAAATTGACCGGCACTCCGCCAACGAAAAAACCTGGATCGAGTCCGGCACATTTCAATACCCATGCGGCTAGAGCCGTCGTCGTCGTCTTACCGTGAGTGCCAGCAACGACAAGCGCTCTTCTAGCGCCGATCAAGAATTCGCCGAGCGCCTGCGGAAAGGAGACGTGCGGGATATTCTGCGCGAGCACCTCTTGGGCTTCTGGATTAGTGCGCGAGACGGCATTCCCAACAACCACCAAATCGGGCTTCGGCACCAAGTGATCGGCATGAAACCCGGCGAGGACGTCGATACCGATTTCGTCTAAATACGTGCTCATCGGCGGATAAATGCTTTGATCGGAGCCGGTAACACGGTAGCCGCGGGACCTAAGCAAGCCTGCTAGTGATGCCATGCCGACGCCGCAGATCGCAATCAAGTGAATATGGCTGCCGGGCGCAGGAAAATCGTTCATGGGAAAAGAGCTTTCATGATCTGATCGTGAATATACGGTCGAAAATCCTTGATCTTGTCGTTTTTCCGGGTCGGATGAACCCGGTTAGTCAACAGCACGATGTGACAATTTTTTTCTAGGTCCCACCATAGCGAACAACCGGTGTAACCCAGATGGCCCACCGAGTTTTTCGAAAACATAATTCCGCTCGCCGATCGCTCCGACGAGGGCGTATCCCAGCCTAAAGCAAAGCTGGTATTGAGCGGCGATTCGTCGCGCTTAAAAAATTCCTGAACGAGGGGCCGCGGCAAGAAGCTATCTTTTCCCTCAAAGCAGCGGCTCATACGCATGAGAAACGCGTGCACGTCTCGGGCCGAAGAGAATAATCCGGCGTGGCCTACCACCCCTCCCATCGCATAGGCGTTGTCGTCATGAACCTCACCGCAAAGAATCTTTCTCCGCCAAGGACAATTTTCCGTCGGCGCAATCATGTCTTCCACCGGTTGCAGCCGGTGAGTTCTTAGCTGCGTCAAATCGACAAATCCCGTGGCGCGCAAACCCAGCGGTTTGAAAATCTTGTCCTGGCAGAAGCGGTCGAGAGTATTGCCGGTGAGTACCTCAATCGCCTCCCCCAAGATCATGAAGCCAAGGTCGCTGTATAGGCACTGGCTGCCCGGCGTAGCCAAGGGTTTTTCACGGTGTATCTGTTCGAAGACATAGTACTTCGCAGCGCGGCTTGCGACAAAATTTATTCTGCCCGCTTTTTCGCTTTTAACAATTTCTTCGTAGAAGGCCCTCCATGCGGGAAGTCCCGAAGAATGGTTGAGCAGCTGTCGAAAGGTTGTAAGATTCTTGCCGAACACCCCGTACATGGGGATCACCCGCGTAATCAGATCATCCAGGCGCAGCTTTTTTTCATTCACCAGGAGCATGATAGCCACCGTCGTCGCCATCGGCTTGGTCAGTGAGGCAAGATCGAATATGGTGCCGAGCTCCATCGGCGTTTTGTGCGGCAGTAGCGACCGATAGCCGAAAGCCCGCTCATAGATGACGTTTCCATCCTTGCTGACCAGCACGACCGCCCCGGGAAACACACCCTCGGCGACCGCTTGTTCAAATGCGCTTTCAACGGAATGAAAATCCATCTTCAACCCGACACAAAGGCACGGCCGACAAAATCAAGACACTGGAGCTTCGAGCAGCTCAAGCATCGCGGCGCCACCGTCCAATCGCATTTTTACGCCGAACGGAAGAGCAATATTTTCTGGACCATGGCCGGCGCTGAGACCCATGACTACCGGATAGGGCGCATCGTGAAAAAGTTCAGCGACGATCGCTCTGACACCTCGGGAACCCTCATCCTCGCATTCGTTAAAATCGCCAAACACGACTCCGGCCACCGAGTTTAGTTTTCCCGCCATTTTCAAATGCGTCAACATCCGTTCGACCCGGTAAGGCCTCTCCCCCACGTCTTCCAAAAAGAGCAATTTGCCGCGCGTATCAATCTCATGCTGCGTGCCCAGACTGGTG
>JBLMXG010000022.1:0-14360 GCA_050257635.1 Chloroflexota bacterium | reverse complement strand
GGTCTTTGCCTCCGCCCGAACGGCAATAGCTGCCTGCCCCACCAAAGGAGTTACAGAGTTGACCGGGGCGGGGGGGACATTCATTTATCCTCTGATGTCCAAGTGGTCCCAAGAATTCGAGAAGCTATGCAGGGTAAAGGTTAACTACCAGTCGATCGGATCCGGCGGAGGCATCGCGCAACTGCAGAAAATGATCGTTGACTTCGGCGAATCCGACGCGATCATGACCGAGCAGCAAAAAAAGGACACCCAAGGCGGCGCCATCGATCACATACCGCTGGTGGCCGGAGCGGTCGCGGTAGCGATTAATTTGCCGGGAGTAAAGGAAGGCGAACTCAAGCTCACTTCGGATGTTCTTGCAGATATTTACCTTAAAAAGATCAAGAACTGGGACGACCCGCGCATTAAGAAACTTAATCCCAGCTTAAAGTTGCCCGATCAGGCCATCGCCGTAGTGCACCGCTCCGACGGTTCGGGAACGACGTTTATCTTTACCGATTATCTGTCTAAAGTCAGCCGAGAATGGAAAGCCAAAGTCGGCTCGGCCACTTCGGTCAATTGGCCCGGTGACGTCGGCGGCAAAGGCAACGAGGGGGTAGCGAATTCTGTAAAACAGATACCCGGCGGAATTGGCTACGTTGAGCTCGCCTATGTCATTCAAAATAAGATGCCGTGGGCGCTGTTACGCAACAAATCAGGAAAATACATGACGCCGACGTTGCAGACCGCCGCGGCGGCGGCCGATGTAGCGAACCTTCCGAACGATATGGAGGTCATGATCACGGATAGCAGCAATCCGAACGCCTATCCGATTGTCGGATTTACCTGGCTGCTCCTCTATGCGAATCAAAAAAATGCGGCAAAAGCCGATGCGGCATTGAACTTCGCGTGGTGGATGATTCATGATGGCCAAAATTACGCGGCATCTCTGGACTACGCGCAGTTGAAAGGCGCGGCGGTTAAAAAGGCCGAGGCTTTGCTGCGGAAGATAAAAGCGAATGATGCTGTCGTTCTCAGGTAGCTCGCCGCTTGGAGCTGCCGATGGAGCCGGCATCACGTGATGCCGGCTCTGAGAATTAACAAAAGCTGAAAGGTGACACGCATGAACTTAAAAGCTCTGACCGTTGCTTCTGCTACGCTCCTGCTCTTGTCAAATGCTGGTCTCTCAATCGCTGCATGCCCGACAAAAGGCGTGAAGGAGCTAACCGGCGCGGGCGCTACGTTTCCTTACCCGCTCTACTCGAAGATGTTCAGCGAGTACAACAAGGCCTGCGGCGTAAAGGTCAACTATCAGTCGATCGGCTCTGGCGGTGGCATTCGCCAATTACAAGCCCAGACTGTCGATTTCGGCGCTTCGGACGGGGTTATGGACAACAAGCAAAAAGCCGAGGCCAAAGGCGGCGCTATTCTTCACGTCCCTACCGTCGCGGGAGCAGAGGCGATTATTTTCAATCTCGCAGGAATTTCCTCTGGCAAGTTGAAGCTCACGCCCGATGTTCTGGCCGATATCTACTTGAAGAAAATCAAAAACTGGAAGGATAAACGCATTGCCGCGATTAACCCAGGAATAAAGCTGCCGGATTTGGCCATAGCCGTCGTACATCGCTCGGATGGTTCGGGAACCACCTTCATCTTTACCGACTACCTCTCCAAGGTGAGCTCGGAGTGGAAGCAGAAAGTTGGCTCGGCCACTTCGGTCAATTGGCCCGGCGACGTCGGCGGCAAGGGCAACGAGGGTGTCGCCAATTCGGTCAAACAAATTCCAGGTGCAATCGGTTATGTCGAGCTCGCATATGCTCATCAGAACAAGTTGCCCTGGGCTCAATTGCGCAACAAAGCGGGAAAGTGGATGGGTCCCAGCCTCGACGGCGCTGCTGCCGCTGCCGATCAAAAAGATCTCCCCGACAACATGGAAATTGTCGTCACTAACAGTGCCAACCCCAACGCTTATCCGATCAGCGGCTTTACCTGGCTGCTGATTTACGAAAACCAGATTGATCCCGCCAAGGCCGATGCGGTGGCGCAGCTTGCTTGGTGGATGATCCATGATGGGCAGAAATTCGCCGTCCCGCTCGAATACGCACCGCTGAAAGGCGCGGCGGTCAAAAAAGCTGAAGCGCTGCTCAAAAAAATTAAGATCGACAAGCAGTTTGTCCTCAAATAAAGCTAAAAAACCTGGCGCCCATCATTCCGCGGCCGGCGTCTCGCGTTGCCGGCCGCGTCGGTTTCACCTGGAGAGGTTTCATGAAAGATCAAAGCGTGATACTTGAGACCGATCGCGGAGCCCTCAGCCGCGTCCAAACTATTCATCACGACATGCAAGTAACCAATGTCGGCGATCGCCTGTTCTATCGTGCCACCCAGGCGTTCGCCGTTTGCGTTTTGGTTTTCGCCTTTTTGCTGGTCGCCGACCTGTTTCGCGGCTCGCGGGAAGCGATCCAGACTTTCGGCTTGGAATTTCTTGTCGGGACGACCTGGGACCCGGTGGCCCGCGTGTTTGGCACCCTTCCCACCATCATCGGCACACTGGTAAAAGCCTTCATCGCGCTTCTGCTCGCCATCCCGATCAGCGTCGGTTCGGCGGGATTTATCACCTTCTACACACCCAAATGGCTCCGCCCGTTGATTTCCTATCCGATCGAATTGCTGGCCGGCATTCCGAGCATCGTGTTCGGCTTGTGGGGTTTGTTTGTGATGGTGCCCGTGATCCGAACTTTCCAGATTTGGCTCAAGGCAAATTTTGGCTGGTTCCCTCTCTTTGATGGTCCCGCGGTTTACGGCGTCGGCGTGCTATCCGGCAGCGTGATCCTCGCTATTATGATCACGCCGATTATCACAGCAATCTCCCGCGATATCCTTCTCACCGTGCCGCGGCCGCAGATCGAGGGCATGCTGGCGCTCGGCGCGACGAAATGGGAATCAATTTGGCAAGTCGCCCTGCCTTATTCCCGGGTTGGGCTCTTCGGCGCGGTGATTCTCGGCCTCGGCCGCGCCATCGGCGAGACCATGGCCGTCACGATGGTCGGTGGTAATTCGTTCGATCTGATTCATTCACTATTCGACCCAGTGCACAGCATGGCTAGTCAGATTGCCAGTGAGTTTACCGAGGCGACTTACAGTCTCTATGTGTCTTCTCTCATCTATGTCGGCTTGGTCCTGTTCGGGATCACGATCCTGATCAGCTTATGCGCTCAGTTGCTTATCCGACGCATGTCGAAGGGACAGGTGGCGGTTTTTGAATGAAAGGTAACCTCATGAATGCCAACGATTTCGAAGCCAGCCGTCGCTATTTTCGCTTCCGCAAGGTCGTTGAGCTTCTGGCGGTTACCGGCATGGTGCTCTGCGCCGCCGTGTCGATTTTTTTCTTGCTCGCAATCCTCGGTTATGTGATCTACCAGGGCGCTTCGTCGATCGATTGGGAGTTTCTGACAGCACTGCCATTACCGCCTGGGGAAGTAGGCGGCGGCATCGCCAATGCTTTGGTCGGCAGCGTGCTCGTCGTCGCCTGCGCCACGCTGTTCGCGCTACCGATCGGCCTCGGCGCGGCGATTTTCGTGAACGAGTTTCCCAGCGCGCGCCTGGGCCGAACTGTACGGTTCATGGCAGAAGTGCTGACCGGCGTGCCATCCATCGTCGTCGGTCTGTTTGCTTACGCTTTGGTCGTCCAGCCCATGGGCTCATTTTCGGGACTTTCCGGTTCAGTTGCTTATGCTTTTATCATGGTACCGATCATCCTCATCGCTTCTCACGAGGCCTTTCGCCTGGTTCCAACCTCGCTGCGCGAAGCCTCGCTCGCGCTCGGCGTGCCGAAATGGCGAACCATCATTGGCGTCGTTCTGCCGGTTTCCTCGAAGGCTTTGATCACCGGTGCCGTGTTGGCGATTTCGCGAGCTCTCGGCGAGGCCGCGCCGATGCTGTTTACCGCCTTCGGCAATCCGTTCTGGAATTTGAACCTCGGCAAGCCCATCGCGACGGTGCCAATGCTGATATATACTTATGCAACCGGTCCCTATGATGACTGGCACAGAAAGGCCTGGGCCGCCTCTTTCGTGCTGATGATGGTTGTATTCGTCACCAGCGTCTTGACTCGGGCCTTCTTGAGGGGGAAAGCAGATGAATAACGAGGGAGTGCAAATGAGCGATCCGCGGTACAATTCCGACGCTTCAGCGAAACCCACGGAATCGCATCTCCCGACAAAGCCCGATCCGCTCATTGCCCCGGAAGACCAGCGCCTCAGAGTAGAGCATTTGAACGTTTACTACGGAGATTTCCGCGCGGTCAAAGACGTGACCCTGTCTATCAAGAACAACCGAGTCACCGCTCTGATCGGCCCGTCCGGATGCGGTAAATCTACGTTTATCCGCTGCCTTAACCGAATGCATGAGGTCACACCCGGCGGCTGGGTGGAAGGTAGAGTCCTTCTCGATGGCCAAGACCTCTACGCTCCCGGCGTGGACCCGGTCGAAGTGCGGCGGCGCGTCGGTATGGTATTCCAGAAACCCAACGTGTTTCCGAGCATGACCATCTACGACAACGTCGCTTCCGGGTATAAGCTCAACGGCATCCGCGATCGCAAACTCATCGCCGAAAAAGTCGAAAGGAGCTTGAGAAGCGCCGCACTGTGGGACGAAGTCAAAGACAATTTGCAAAAACCTGGTACAAGCCTTTCGGGTGGGCAGCAGCAGCGCTTATGCATCGCTCGCGCCTTGGCGGTGGACCCCGAAGTGTTGCTCATGGACGAACCCTGTTCCGCGCTCGACCCCATCGCGACAGCGAAGATCGAAGAGCTCATCCACGAACTCAAAGATACGGTGACCATCGTCATCGTTACCCATAATATGCAGCAAGCCGCGCGCGCTTCGGATTATACGGCTTTCTTCTACATCGGAGAATTAATCGAATTCGGTGAAACACAACAGCTTTTCACCGCTCCGGACAAACGCCAAACCGAAGATTATATTACCGGACGCTTCGGATAATCGAGGGCTATATGCAAGCGGAACACACCGATAAAAAATACGAAGAGGAACTGAAAAGGCTGCGGGAGGAGATCCTCTATATGGGCGGTCTGGTCGAAGATCAAATCCAGAAAGCCGTAAAGTCGCTCGTTGATCGGGATTCGGAATTGGCCCAAGTGATCATCGAGCGGGATCACGAGGTAAATCGCCTCGACGTTGAAATCGACGAGCTGTGCATCAAGCTTTTGGCCTTGCACCAGCCCGCCGGCCGCGACCTACGCTTTATCACGACCGGTCTAAAAATCACCACGGATCTGGAGCGCATCGGCGACATGGCGGTAAACATCTGCGAGCGAGCGCTGGAACTCAACCTCGAGCCGCAGCTCAAGCCCTATATCGACGTTCCTAGAATGGCGCGAATTTCACAACGAATGATCCGCGAAAGCCTCGACGCGTTCGTCCGCGAAGATACCGACCTCGCGCTCAAGGTCTGTAAGGATGACGACGAAGTCGATCAGCTCAACGCACAGATCTTTCGCGAGACTTTAACATTCATGCTGGAAAATGCTCAGACCATCAGCCGCGCGACCAAAATCAGCTCGGTTTCGAAGTACCTCGAACGGATCGCTGACCACGCCACCAATATCGCGGAGATGGTCATTTTCATGGTTAAAGGAAAAAGCATCCGCCATATGAAAGAGCTACCGCCGACGGTTTGAGTATGACCACCAGCGGACACAAAATTCTAGTCGTCGAAGACGAGCCCGATATCGCCAAGCTCGTCAGTTACAACTTGGCCCAGGAGCGCTTTAAGGTCGTCACCGCCGAGGATGGCGAGCAGGCCCTCAAAACGATTCATCGCGAGAAGCCCAACCTCGTGGTGCTGGATCTCATGCTGCCGGGGCTGTCGGGCATAGAAGTTTGCAAAATCCTGCGCGAAAAGGAGGAGACCGCAAAGCTGCCGATTCTCATGCTAACCGCCAAAGCCGGCGAAACAGACCGGGTGCTTGGACTCGAGTTAGGCGCGGACGATTACTTGTCCAAGCCGTTTAGTCCAAGAGAGCTGGTAGCTAGGGTAAGGGCGATTCTACGCCGGACGGACGGCAGCACGAACAGGGAAACGCCCCTGCCGTACGACAAGGGTGGTTTAAAAATAGATTTTTCCACCTACGAAGTCTCAGTTCGGGGTAAAGTCGTCAAGCTAACGCTGAAAGAATTTGAGCTTTTGCGCTTCCTGGTTCAGAATCCCAACCGCGTGCTCAGCCGCGATCAGCTTCTGGACCGCGTCTGGGGCGGAGAGACTTTCGTGACGCCGCGAACCGTCGACGTCCACATTCGGCGATTGCGCAAGGCGATCGAAAAAGACGACAGTAAACCGAAATGGATCCTAACCTTGCGCGGCGTCGGTTACAAGTTCGATGAAAAGGCTTTGGAGCAATAAGCTCGTCGTCAAATTTTTTCTCTCCTATTTAGTTCTCGTCGCGCTGCTTGCCGCAAGTTTCTATTTTTATTCCAGCGACAAGCTACGAAATTTTTACCTGGCCAACCTGACGGAGCGCATGGACCGCGACGCCCATTTGCTAAGCCGCCTACTGCCCGTCGGTCAAGAAGGCTCGACTTTCGACGACCTATGCCGCCGATTGGGCAACGACCTTGCACTGCGCATCACGGTAATCGCTCGTGACGGCACGGTTCTTTGCGATTCATCTCGACAGTCTGCGCGCATGGAAAACCATGCCACCCGCCCCGAAATTCTTGAGGCATTCCAGTATGGTTCGGGTAATGCGACGCGGTATAGCACAACCGTGGAATTCGAGATGCTTTACCATGCCTATTACCAGACCGCTTCCGGGCAGGAGCGAATCATTCGCATCGCAAAACCGCTGACGGAGGTCGAAAGCGCGGTGCAGGCGCATCGCGCCTCTATTTTAAACGGCCTGGCGCTCGCTTCCGCGATGGGTTTGTTTTTGGCCTGGCTGTTCTCCCGCTACCTTATCCGTCGCTTACAGCGTCTCGAAGAATTCGCCGACCAAGTTGCGCAGGGTTCCTTCCCGCAGAATTTCTTTCCGGATCGCAGCCGCGATGAAATTTCCCGGCTCGAACAGCGCTTCAAAGAGATGAGCGACAAGATTCGCGACAATTTGCAGCAGGTTGTCCGAGAAAAAGAAACGGCGGATTCGATCCTGCGCTGCATGATCGAGGGCGTCTTGGTGCTCGATCCGAAAGGGCATGTTCTGGTCATCAACGACCAGGCAAAAAATATGTTCCACGTCGATCCAAGACGGGACATTTACGGCGCTTCGATGTTGGAAGTCTCGCGCCACCCCGCAGTTCATAAGATCTTGCGAGAGGTTTTGGACTTTGATTTCAGCGAGCAGCGCTATTCGAAAGAAGTCGAGCTCGATGACGACCGTTGGTTTCGGGTCAACGCCGGCCGGCTGCGCAATCCCCAGGGCGATCCTCTCGGTTCGATCCTGGTCTTCCACGATATCTCCGACATCAAACGATTTGAATCCATGCGCTCCGATTTCGTCGCCAACGTATCGCACGAGCTGCGCACGCCGCTCACCGCCATTCGCGGCTATGTCGAGACCTTGCTGGACACGCCGCCCACAGACCCCGAGGATAGTCGGCAGTTTCTGACCATCATCGATCGCCATTCCGAACGGCTGAGCCGGCTCACCGAGGATTTACTGACATTGTCTGACTTGGAATCGGGTAAGATTCAACTGGCGCTTCAGACCGTAGACACGGCTCAACTAATTCAGAGAGTTTTGGAAATCTTCTGGGATCGCGCCGCGAAAAAACGTATCGAGCTCAGTCAACATACGGCGAGCGAGCTACCGAAGCTCCTGGGCGATAGCGACCGATTGCAACAGTTGTTTATCAATCTGGTTGACAACGCGATCAAATACACCCCGGATGGCGGAAAGGTAACGCTGACGGCGGCGCCAGTCGAGCCGGGGAACGGTGCTCCACCGCTGGTCGAAATCTCGGTGCGCGATACGGGACCGGGCATCCCGGACAAAGACCTGCCCCGGCTGACCGAGCGCTTCTATCGCGTCGACAAGGCGCGCTCCCGCGCACTCGGCGGCACCGGACTAGGCTTGGCGATCGTCAAACATATCGTGCAGGCCCACAAAGGGGAATTAAAAATCGAGAGCGAGATCAACAAAGGCACCGCAGTGCGGGTGCGTCTTCCGGCGGCGCCGTCGAGCCACGCTCAGTCCAAGGCCATCCTGTTTCTTTGCACCGCAAACTCCTGCCGCAGTCAGATGGCGGAAGGCTTCGCCCGTTATTACGCCAACGGCGCCTTAGAAATATTCAGCGCTGGGACCGAGCCGCAACCCGTCCATCCTTTCGCCGTGTACGTGATGAAAGAATCGGGCATCGACATCTCTCATCAACGTTCTAAAACGGTCGATGCGATTCCGCTTGACCGCGTCGATCATCTGATCACGCTGTGCGGCAATGCCCAGGAGCAGTGTCCGGTCTTGCCGCTCGGCGCTCGCCACAGCCACTGGCCGATCCCTGACCCCGCGAAAACGGCCGGCGACGAGGAAAACATCTTGGCGGTATTCCGCCAGGTCCGCGACGATATCCGCGAGCGGGTGCAAAAACTTCTACCCTAAGCAGCAAAATTTTTCTTTTCGGTTGAAGCCACCTGGGACGCGTGCTAGATTCCATCGCGTCTCGAATTCTTCAATTTAATTTTTCATCTCTTTGCCGAGTTTGCGGAGAAATCATGGTTAAATTCCAGTTTTTGCCGGCGGAAACGAAGTTCTATGAGTGGTTCGAAAAAGCCACCGGCAATCTGCTCGAGGCGGCGGAGACCCTCCAAGATCTGTTCGATAATTACGAGCAGGTGGAAAGCAAAGTCGCACGCATTACTGAATTGGAGCATCGCGGCGACTTTATCGTCCACGAAGTCATGCATCTGTTAATGCACACCTTGATTATTCCGCTCGACAGCGAAGATATCGAACGTCTGATCTCCGCCTTGGATGATTCCGTGGACAAGATTGAAGCCACCGCGGTGCGCATGCAGATTTTTCGCATCGAAGCGCCCACCGAGAAAGCCCGCCAACTGGCCCACCTGATACGCAGCGGCGCGCAAGAACTGAACATGGCCATGCCTAATCTGCGGGAAAAGAAAAATTTCCGCCTGGTCAACGAGCATATCAAGGAAATCAACACGATCGAGAATAACGGCGATCGTGTCTTGCGCGAGGCGCTGGTCGAGATTGTCAGCCACAAGGACGATATGTTCAATCTGATTCGCTGGAAAGAAATCTACGAGATGCTCGAAGAAACCACCGATACGATGGAAGACGTCGCCGATGTCCTGCAACGGGTTGTAATCAAAAATGGCTGAGCCCCTCTTCATCCTGACGATACTGATTATCGCCATTGCCCTGGTTTTCGATTATGTTAACGGTTTTCATGACGCGGCGAACTCGATCGCCACGGTGGTCTCCACCCGTGTCCTGACTCCGCTTCAAGGCGTCGCTTGGGCGGCCTTCTGGAATTTTATTGCGGCATTCACTTTCGGCACCGCCGTCGCCAAGACCCTCGGCAGCGGGCTGCTCGACGTGCGGCAGGTCGATTCCTACGTGATTTTGGCCGGATTGTTCGGCGCCATAACCTGGGATCTGATTACCTGGTATACCGGTCTACCGACCAGTTCTTCGCATGCGCTCATAGGCGCCTACGCGGGCGCCGGCATCGCCAAAGCCGGGCTCGGCGTCATCATTCCCGGTGGCTGGGGAGGCACTCTGCTGTTCATTGTCTTGGCTCCTTTGCTGGGCATGGCTTTGGGCATGCTCAATCTGATGGCCATCCTGCATTTTTTCAAGCGCGCGATTCCTTCCAACGTAGATCACTTTTTCCGCCGCGGGCAGCTGTTGTCGGCCGCCGCTTACAGCCTGGGGCATGGCACCAACGACGCGCAAAAAACCATGGGCATCATAGCCGGTGCCCTTTTCACCGTTCCCGATTATCGCTATCTGGTCAGCGACCCGGCGGGAAATTTGATGATTCCGTTTTGGATTGTCTTGCTTGCCCACGCGGCCATGGGCTTGGGGACGCTATCGGGCGGCTGGCGTATCGTGCACACGATGGGGTCGCGCATCACCCGTTTGCAACCGATGGGCGGCTTTGCCGCCGAGGCGGCGGGAGCCGTTACCCTATTCGGCGCCGCCCACTTTGGCATCCCCGTATCCACCACCCATACCATCACCGGCGCGATCGTCGGCGTGGGATCGCTTCGACGGCTCAAATCGGTACGTTGGAATGTCGCGGGGCGAATCGTCTGGGCTTGGATCCTGACGATTCCCGCCTCGGCTTTGATCGCGATGTTTTTCTGGTTGGCGATCGATATCGGCAGAAAAATTTTCTAGCCGGAAGGGCCGTTAGATTTCCCTTCGGCCTTCAAGCGCCTTACCCAGAGTCACGGCATCGGTATACTCCAGATCGCCGCCCATCGGCAGGCCACGGGCGATCCTCGTCACCGCAATCCCCATCGGCTTAATCACCTTGGAAAGGTAAAGCGCCGTGGCCTCGCCGTCCATGGTCGGATTGGTCGCAACGATAACTTCTTTGACCGCGCCGTCGCGCAGCCGTTCAATCAACTCCTTGATCCGCAAGGCGTCGGGGCCAATGCCATCAAGAGGTGATATAGTGCCGTGGATCACATGGTACAGGCCGCGGAATTCCTGGGATTTCTCAACCGCGATCAGATCAGCCGGTTCCTCGACGACGCAGATTTTATCGACCTCGCGTTCGGCGTTGCGGCAGATGCCGCAGAGCGCGCCGTCGCTATCTTGCGGCGTTACCTCGCTGAAGCCGAAGCAACGACGGCAAAGACCCATTTCCTGGCGCAATTTGGCGATGCTGTCGGCCAAGCGCTGCATATCGTCCTTATTGCTTTTCAACATGTAGAAAGCCAATCGGGCCGCGCTTTTTTCACCGATACCCGGCAGTTTTGACAATTCTTGAACCAGACGAGCGAGGGGAGCGGGATACAGAGTCATGGCATCAGTCCTGGGATCTTCATGCCTCCGGTCAGCTTGCTCATTTCCGCCGACGCCAGCTCGCGAGCTTTGCGCATGCCGTCATTCGTCGCCGCGAGAATAAGATCTTCCAACATGTCCTTTTCCGCCGGATTGATCACCGACGATTCGATTTGCACCCGCGTGATGTTGAGCTGACCGTTCACCGTCACCTGGACCATTCCACCGCCAGCGGAGCCCTGTACAGTCTTAGAGGCGAGTTCTTCTTGAATTTTAGCCATCCGCGCCTGCATCTCCTGGGCTTGTTTCAAAAGATCCCCCATTGAACCTATGCCCGCCATTGATTTTCCTCCTTGAAAATTGACCGCGCAGCGGCGCCAACGGCGCGTCGATGGTTAGCCATCCTTGCGCACAGTGCGCACCGCCCCGCCGAAGATACGCAGCGCCTCCTTCACCATTGGGGTACGCTCGTCGGCCGCGCTAGCCCCGGCAGCGGAAGGTATTTCGGCGCCGGTATTTGCAGTTTCCGGCACCAGGTTGACGATTTGTACGTTGACATCCTGCGCGAAAAAACCGTTGGCGAGGTCTTTGAGCGCGGCGAGATTATCGCCGTCAAGAAGAAATGCCAAATGATGTCGCTCCGAAACACCGATCCGCATGCGCGGTGGCGGCAACTCCAATGCTTTGCTGGCGTCGAGATGAGAGGCCAAGAATTTCTTCTCTCGGCCCACATAGGCAACGAACTCGCGCCACCGGTCAGCGTGACCGGGCGGCGCAACGGTTTCCCTCGGCGCGACCGCAGACGCCGGCGCAGCCGTTGTCTCGTTCAACGCGTTGGTCTGCGGTGCACTGTCATCTCGACGGAACGATGTCGTCATCTTGCCTTCCAGTTGCTCCAGCCGCTCTATCAGTTCTGTCACCGGGAGGCTCTTTGGCAAACCGGTCAGGCGCACTAAAACGCTTTCGAGCGCGAAGCGCGGCGTTGCCGAACGGCTGACGTCCTCGTCTCCCGAGCTCATGAAATCGAAATAATCCAGCAAGGTTTCCACTGACAGCGTGCTGGATTGCTCGGTAAGATCGGCAATTTCCTGATCGGGCAAATCCAGCAGCGACGCGCCGAAGCTCGTTCGCGCCGCAGAGGTCGCCGTCTCCTGCCGCCTCTTGCTCGCCAAACGCGCCACCAGCAGATTTCTGAAGTGCTCGACTAGATCGCGAGACAGACGACCAATGTCGCGACCTTGATTGACAACATCCGCCACAAGCTCAACGCAGCGGCGCGCGTCGCCCGCCAGCACCGCCGCGGAAATCTCGTAAAGGACCCGCCGCTCGGCTAAGCCCAATACCTCTTGGAGCAATCGCTCATCGACGGCACCCCGTTTGGCCTCGCCGTCGCCACCGGAGCCGACAGCCAGCACCTGCTCGAGCAAAGACTGGGCATCGCGCATGCTGCCATCGGCTTCGCGCGCCAACAGTACCAGGGCACCCTCGGTAATCGCGAGCCCCTCGCTCTTGGCGATAGCGCCGAGGCGAGCGACAATCTCGCGCAAATTGATACGACGAAAATCATAGCGTTGGCAGCGCGACAGAATCGTCGGGGGAAGGCGCTGCGGCTCGGTCGTAGCCAGGATAAACTTTACCGACGGCGGCGGCTCTTCCAAGGTTTTAAGCAAGGCATTGAAAGCGTCCTTGGTGACCTGATGGACTTCATCGATGATGTAGATTTTGTATCGGGAATTGGCCGGCTGGTATCGAACGTTTTCGATGATTTGGCGAACCTCATCGATACCGCGATTCGACGCGCCGTCTATTTCCAACACGTCAATGGAGCTGCCCTGGGAAATCTCTCGGCACTGAGGGCATTCGTTGCACGGATTCGGCGTTGGCCCTTTAACGCAGTTCAGCGCTTTAGCGAGCACCCGCGCAGCCGTGGTCTTGCCCACCCCGCGGACGCCAGTAAAGAGAAACGCGTGCGCGATGCGATTGGTGCGGATGGCATTTTGCAAAGTCCGGGTAATAGGTTCCTGACCCGCAATATCCGCGAAATTTTGCGGCCGCCATTTCCTTGCGATCACCAGGTAAGACATAAACTCGGCGTGGGATGAATCCGGCTGCGGAGCCAACCCCCTGTCAATCAATTTGTGCTTTCAGGGTGTCCATTGCTGACAGCTAGGTTGCCCCGTGGCACAGGGGCTGATCCGTTACCGCTGCTTCCTTCCGGACCTGACGGAGTTCACGGTGCCGCCTTGCACGGGACCTAACTATCAGCAATCGACATCCCGGCGACGCTTCTAACGACTCACAGCGGCTATCCAAAAAGGAGGAACGAAGAGACGTGCCATGGCAAACCCACCCCTAAATCAACCCCTGCATGGCGGAGAGGGGGGGATTCGAACCCCCGGTACCCTTATTAGGGGTACACACGATTTCCAGTCGTGCACCTTCAACCGCTCGGTCACCTCTCCCCTTTGGGATTTCAGGCACTTGGCGTTTCCGCTCGTCCCTGCAATCGTGCGATGTCTCCAAAATGTCTCCAGCCGCTTAATCTGCGATATTTCCCGAGCCGTTTCAGCAACGTACCACAAGAAATTAACACGGGCAAAGAGCAAATTCTATTTTGATCGAGTTACACGATTGAGACTCGTGTGCTCGAAAAAAAACTTTCTTGTTTTGCAGAGTTACGGAGTGATGTCTCCATGATGTCGCCACCGATACAAGAACCGCCGCCTCTGCCCAGCTACGAGACGCACGACTATTTTCTTTATCACCAAGACAGGCGCAGCGAGCTAGTCCGCGTATTCATCAATCGACAGAAGCGCAATCATCAACTGAAAGGCTGGGCGTGCCGTGGTTGAAATCACTTTCGATCAGTTCCGGGCTTTGATGCTTAAGCGCAATCGGGGCGTCGACGACCTCGTGGATAGTTTTCGCGGTAAGGTTGAGGATCCGCGGGAGTTCTTCGAACGGGTATTGTCTTGTCGGTGGCGCGATCCAAGGACAGGCCGCTATGAGGATCGGAGCGATACTGTCATCCCCTACCGCTCCGTAATCGACTTCTACGGTCAAGAGCTGCATTTCTTCAAAGACACAAACGCCAAGCACCGAACATGCGCTTGCGGATGCGGCGAGCCCGTTTTCGACCGCAAAAAATGGGCGCGGCCTTACTGTCGGCAAAAGATGCGTCGTCAAGGCATCACGGACATCGCAATATCGGGGGATTAAGTATCTGATTTTATTGAGGCCAAACTGTAACCTTTTTGACGTATGGCCACTTACCCCTTAACCAGGCGCCATTGAGCTTAAAAACCGCGTCATTGAGGCAATCGAAATGCCGAGAGGAAGACAGACAGATTTACTGAGCGCATCACGCGCAGCGGCGTTTGTGTCTTTGAA
>JBLMXG010000021.1:0-20755 GCA_050257635.1 Chloroflexota bacterium | reverse complement strand
ATAGTTCTTATGTTGTCCGCCGTAGGGCTCTTTTCACTGATCGGCTTTGCCAGCCCAAATCCCTCCGAGGCGAATCATTACGCGCGTCATGCCAAGCATGAAAAAGCCCGCCGTGATGCTGTCCGGCGAGAGCGCCGTGACGACTGGACCGAATTGCGAAAAAATCGGACTGAATTGCGCAAAGATCATTCAGAGCTTCAACGGGACCGCGCCGACCTGCGCCAGCTTTACCGGCGGCGAGCCAGCCGTGCTGAAATCGAGCGCAAGAAGGCGGAGATTCGTGACGACCTGAGGGAAATCGGCCAAGATCGCCGGGACATTTGGGATCGTTATGGCGATCTGCGCGGCGATCGCGGCTATCATAACGGCGGGTGGTACGATAATTCGGGCCGATGGCAGCGCGAAAATGCGAGTTGGTGGAACTGGGGTAACGGCTGGTGGAATTCCGATCGAGATCGCGCCTACCGTTACGAATAGCATTTAATTTTATTCACCGACGGCATATCTCGATGCAGGCGCGGAAGCGGCACCGCCGCGCTTCCGCGCTTGCGATTCTGGACGCTTTATTCCCGTCGTGTACCATCTCTCTAGAGACTACGCTGGAGCCGACTCGGCCGGACGTAGACTCATTTAAAATCAGATCTTTCACGGAATTTATCCTGACCCGGTCGAAGGTTTCAGGATGGCGGCTCCGATCAGGTGCATTTTGAGGCGAAGCTGAAGAATCCTGCTCGTGATTTTGCCACGATGTCGCGCCGGTCCACCAAACTGGGTCACCACCGCCGCGGTGAATCTTGACTTCATCACCACCTCGCCTTTATATGCGAGATAGCCGCGGCTCTGTGGCTGGAGGACGGAGTGATCATCGACTGCGATACCCATTTAATGCCTCGTGGCGCCTTCGATTTTGTCGGCGAAAAATTTGAATCGATTAAACCGGTTCTCGCTTTCAATGATGAGGGGCTTTATATCGATGTCAATTTCCCCGGTTACCCCAAACCGGTACCGGGAACCAGCCCGCTGCCTGCGCCGGGCTCGGGGGCGATGTTTAAAAGCCTCTGGGACCCGCAGGCCCGCATGTCCGATTACGAGCGTCGCTTAGGCATCGAACAGCAGGTGATCTTGCCGCAATTTTCCGGCTGGTGGTCCTACCTGATCGAGCCGGAGCTGTCTTGCCGTATGGCGCGCTCGCATAACCAGGCGCTGCTGCGGCTGATGCAGCAGTACCC
The DNA here is from genome assembly GCA_050257635.1 of Chloroflexota bacterium. Classification (GTDB taxonomy): domain Bacteria; phylum Desulfobacterota; class Binatia; order UBA9968; family UBA9968; genus DP-20. The sequence goes on along the minus strand of JBLMXG010000021.1, from coordinate 19,526 downwards.
TCAGCAAATTTTAGGCGCTGCGCTGATCCCATTGCAGGATCTCGCCGGCGCGATCGCTGAGCTGGAGTGGGCAAGGAAAAATCGATTCTGCGCGGTGGTGCTCGACAAGGTTTTTCCGGTAAAGGAGCATCCCTACAGTGAGCCGCTGGGCAGCCATCGCGAGCTCTGGCCGTTCTTTAAGCGAGCCGAAGAGCTGTCCATGCCGATCTATCTGCATAACGTCCAGCATGGCCACCGGCTCAGTAATCTGGCGCCGTTCCAGCGCGATGGTCTGTATATCTTCGCGCCTCAGGAAGGGCAGATGAGCTTGGTGTCGCTTTTTACCAGCGGGCTGCTCGATCAGTTTCCCAAGCTGCAGTTTATTTTCACTGAAGCCGGCACTTCATTTATCAAGCCGTTGGTGCAATGGCTCGACCGGGTTTTAGAATCGCCACCGGTCGATTACGACGATCAAGAGCGGCCCTTGAGCAACAACCATCAATCGGCCAAGGTCGAAGAGCGGTTGCGTCGCGCGCGGGCGCTCAATCCGGCGGCGATTTTTTTGGAAAAGAATCAGCGGCCCGCAAGTTATTACTTCAAAAACAATTTCTACTTTACCATCGAGACCGAAGAGCCGGAGCTGGCCGAGGCCGTCGAGTTTCTTGGCGCTGAGCGGGTTCTCTTCGCGACGGATTATCCGCACGACGATCCGGGGGGCCGAATGAAATTCGAAGACGTGCGGCTGCTAAGAGAAAATCCTAATCTCTCGGAAACAGCCAAGGAACAAATTCGCTGGCAAAACGCCAAGCAACTTTTTTGCTTACCCGGTTGATCATCATGGCCATTCCTTCGCGATACAACAGCGGTTACAACATCGGCGTCGGCGGCGCGGTGGTGCGCGACGGCCACTTGCTGTTGGTCCGGCGCGCGTCGCGGCATGGGCGCGGCAACTGGCAGTTGCCCGGCGGTTTCATCGAGCCCGATGAAACCATCGAGCAAGCGGTGGTGCGCGAAGTGCAAGAGGAAGCGGGCGTGAGCGCCGAAGTCGAAGCGGTGCTGGGGCTGCGCAGCCGTTACGATCCCGAAACCGGCAACGGCATCTACGTCGTGCTGCTCTTGAAGCCGCTCAACGGAGAGGAGCCTAAACCCGACGGTCACGAGGTGGATCACGCGGAGTTCTTCAGCCTCGAACGTATCCGCCAGCTCAGTCCGCTCCCGCCGGTGAATTGGGAAATCGCTCAACGCGTGCTCTCGTCTGATCGTCGCTTGCTTACACCCAAGCCGCTGGCGAATCTTAACGGCGCCAAGTTTACATTATTCGTCGGTTGAATCGCTAAGGGTTCATTCCCCGCAGCTTGCATTGTCAAATCGATCGCCGATCCGAAGTCCGTCATTGCCGCACGCTTTAAGCGGGAATCCAGGCGAATCGGAATATCGACCCCCGATCAAAGCATTCTGGGGCGACGAGGATCGGAATGTGCGCCTGACAGGCTTTCGATATCCTGCAACTTGCTGCGGGTAGTTCATTATGCCGGGAGTGAAATTGCGATTGGTTCGCAACCGGTGGAGTCGGGTGGATCAGCGTTCCGCCGGCGACAAGATCATCACCTTGATCAGGAGATCTCTCGCGGACTTCACGGCGAATTGCTTTTCCGCGCTGCCGGGGGTTCGTTCCGATTCGATGGTGGCCTCGGCCGCGAGGTCTTTTTTAAACTGTTCGTAGCGCTCCGCCGGCACACTGAACCAGCGAACTTCCACGACCGAACTGTTTTGAAGCGGCGCCGATTTAGCCGCCGGCAATGGGCTCTCGGTTGCAGTGCGCTCACGCATAGCGTTGTTGAGAGCATCAGTTTTTTGCTCGCGCTGGACAGGCGGGCGGCGGCGGACGACGAACTCGACATCCGAGATGGGCTCGCTCAATGGCGACAGGGCGCGCTCCGCGCCGAAGGGCGCGCGAAACAGCGGTGGGTCCCAATTGCCGGCAACGCCCATGCCGAAACCTTCCGCGCTCGGCCGTAACGGCTCGAGCCCCGTGGCGACCTCTTGAGCCTGAATGGGCGCGCGACGCGGCGCTTCGCCGGCATCACCCATCGCTTTTTCCGGCGTAGCGGCGGCGACAGATTGCGGTGCGGTTTGTGCTCCTTCTTTGAGGGGCGGCAAGGCGGAAGGCTGTTTGCTGTTGGCTTGTGTCAACGCTCGTCGATGGAACTCACTTACTTGCGGCTTTGCCGGCGCCGGGTTAGACGACGTTATTGAACTGGAAGTCGTGGCATCGGTGACGGGCGCGGCTGCTTCTTTGGTCAACGCTGGCAGCTTGGGCAGCGGCGCCGTGACCAGGGCGCGATCGTTTTTCTGAAGCCCGGTCTCTCGCTGGTACAGCAATACGGCGAAAACCGCGATCAAAACGACGGCGCTCGCCTGAACCGGCAGGGTAAATTTGACATTGGAAAAAATCCGTTGCCAAAACGGCAACTGAATTTCTATGTTTCTCGCGTGCGCCATGACTCGATGCGCGAATCCTGGAGGCGGCTCGATCATTGGTAGATCGCGTATCTGACCAATACAATCCGCCAAGCTCTCGGCTTCGGCGCGGCACGTCACGCAAGAGAGTAGATGGTTCTCGATGCTTTTCGAACGAATCGTGTCGAGAGATTGGTCCAGATAGTCGGAAAGCTGGGTCTGGATTTCCTGGCAATTCATACGGCCTTCCTTCCGGCGCAGAAATGAAGCGCAAGGCGCGACTTGAGCGCTTGGCGTGCCCGATGCAAGCGGGATTTCACGGTGCCCACAGGCACGTTGAGCACCCGGGCCACTTCCTCGTAGGGGCTGTCTTGCAGGTCTCGCAAGAGAATTACCGTGGCATCCTCCGGCTCCAACTCGTTCAATGCCTGCTGCACGTGTTCGCGAATTTCCTTCTTTTCCAGAGTCTCCGCAGGCCCCAATTGATTTTCGTTGACCAGATCGGTGTTGTCGATGGGCACCAGACGATGCTGGCGCGCATTCGTGTTCTTGCGTCGAGTGTTGGCGTGATTGAGGGCAATGCGATATAGCCAGGTGGAAAAATTTGCGTCTCCGCGAAATTGGCCGATGGCGCGAAACGCCGACAAAAACACTTCCTGGGCGGTTTCCGCCGCATCGTCATAATCGCCGAGCATGCGATAGACTAGATTGAAGATCACCTTTTCGTGGCGCCGCACCAAAATTTCGAATGCGTCTGTATCACCGCGCTGAACCCGCCGGACGCAAGTTGCGTCGCTGATTGAGTCAGACCCCATCGATATCGGAGGGTTAGACGGATTTTTCAAGGAAAGGTTCCCGATTTAGGCGCAGTCGGCACTATCACCTGCGCCCCTTGGCTGTAAATTGGCGGGGTTTTTGTCCCCACTGCGCCGACCGCCTCCATTGTGGCCGTCCGAAGGCGTTGATTCAACCCAGCGGCAAGGTTTTTTAACCGGCTGATCTCGCCGAAGCCAAGTCTTTTTATGACGAAGGCATTTTTATTGTGCCAGAGCGGCTCGTCGAGGTCGAGCCAGCCACGGCAAATCTCGCCGTCGCGGGTTCCAGGAATGGGTGAAAACTCCGAAAGCATCACCCTGATGCCGAGATTATGGGCAAAGTACATTGAATTTACTAGACTTTGCTCGTCGGCGTTAGGATGGCCTACGATTAAATATGCGTGCAGCCGGGCTGGGTCGGCGCCGGCATTGACCAGGTTGTCTACCGCTTTAACCAGCTCGTCTGAATAGACTTTGCCCCCGGTCTTTTTTTGCCAGGTATAGGCGCTGCTCTCAAAACCGAGATAAACATTTTTAAAACCCGCATCGACCATTAATCGCGCTAGCGCCGCATTTATAAAGCGGGCGTTGAGGGCATTGGGCGTGTGGAAATTTACTTGAAGACGCCGGCGCAGTACTTCGCACAGGAAGGGCTTGAGAATTTCTTCCGCGCGATAGAGCAGGGCGTCGTCATAGAATGCCACCTGCTTGACGCCGAGGCGCAGAAGAAACTCCAACTCCGTCAGAGAGCGTTCGACGGGGTGCCCATGAAATTTAGGATAGACCTGTGGCACAGAGCAATAAGTGCAGCGAAAGGGGCAGCCATCGGCCAGCTTGAGCACGCCCGTGTTTAAATTCGGATAGAGGTCCCAAAGAGGCAGATGGCTCTCGTTCGGCGTCACGCCAAGATAGCGCCAGACTGGCGCCAGTTCCTGGCCTTCGACGATCAGGTCGACGCCGAGACTGCGCGCATGAGCCGGGCAGAGAGTTGCGTACACGCCGCCGACGATAATTTTGCTGCGCGGCGAAAGCGCTCGCAAATCCTCGATCACTTCGCGCAAACCCGGGTACCAGTAGGTCATGCCGCTCTGCACGAAGGCAAAGTCGAAAGGTCGCTCGGCTCGTAGATATTTGTGAAATTCATTTCGCGGCAGGCCGAAGCGGCGATATCGTCGGGGAATCGCCGCGAACAACGCGGGCTTTGCTTGCGGCTCGGAGTAGAATTCGCCGCGTCCCCAGCGATCACTGCGGTAACGACCGTCGGGCACGCGGGGATCGAGACGATCAAGGTAATCGAACAGGCTGAAATCGGCACGACCGCGCAGGAATCCGGCCACCCGCAATAGCCCGTAAGGCTTGAGCCAGAAGTCGTAGGCTGTGAAATCGTAGATCGGGGGATTGATCAGCAGGATACGCGCCTTCACGGTTCGGCGTCACTCCTGTTGCCGCCAAAGATGGCTGAACTGAGTCGCCACGACACGCCCGTAAGCAGCGGGCTCGGACAGTAGGCCGATATCTTGAGCAAAACGATTCATGCTGGCGACTTTGGCTTCGGGAATCGTCGCATCGTAGTAGGGGAGATCTCGGCGGACCAGCTCGGCGATGAGCTCGGCCTCCGACGGCGGAAATCGCTTCTTGCCGACGAGGGTGGCGCGGTTCGGATCTTCTTTAAGCGCTTGATGCGCTTTCATCAGCGCGCGGATGGCGGCGGCGGCCGACTCGGGCTGCTGTTCGATGCGCCTGTCCGTGGCAACTAGAGCGGAGAAAGTATAATCCCGCGCGGCAGGCGGACCGTCGCCCCGGCGCACATCAAGCACCATGGTGCCCACGCCGCGGCGCACCGCCACTTCGCAGCCCATGCCGTTGGCCCAAAAACCGTCGAGTTTACCGTCTTCCAGAGCCTTCGCCGCGGATAATCCGAAGGAAACGTTGGGGCCCGCCGCGCCGGGAATCGGCATGATATCGATGCCGTTTTTTTTCGGCTCGATGCCGGCTTCGACCAGCATGCGGTGCAAACTTAAATTCACTCCCGGTGCGGCGCCGATGCGAAGGCCCTTGACGATACTCAGATCGCCGCGCTTGGGATGGAGGTCGCTGCGGATGACGAGAAACCAGTAGGTGTGTTGGCCGCAAGCGGCGAGCAGTTTGGCGCCTTGCCAGTTTGGAAATGCCAAGAGCGTTGCATGAGCCGAGCCCACGACGAAGTCGAGCGCGCCGTCGCGCAGCGCCTCGAAAGTCTTTGGAATCGGGAACAGCAAATCCACCGATGCATCGAAGCCTTCCGCTTTGAAAAATCCCATCTCGACGGCTGCGATGATGGGGAAGTATGAGTTCGAAACCAGATCGGGGACGGCGATGCGCAGCATTCTTACTCCTTAATATATATTAGCGTCCGAACTCTGCCGATTCTTATTCTTACCTTGAACCTTGAACGCGTCAATTCGTTCAAAAGTTCAAGCTTCAAAGTAAAACGCCGGACCGCTGTGGCATATCAAAATTCTTGTTAATTAGTCCGCTAACGGCACGGTCATGAATACATGCGGCTCGCTGCCCAACACCCGGGAGGTGTGGCCTTCGCCGGAGGTGTCATCGGCGAGCATGACATCGCCGGCTTTAAATATACGTTTCACCCCATTGCTCGCTTCGATCTCCCAGGAGCCCGATAAGGTCACGAGAAACTGGTGGCGCGGCGCCGGGTGGCGCTCGAGAAATAGTCCGGCTGGCGCGCAGCGAAACACCGCGCTGCTGGCTGCGCGTGCGTCGGTGGTCAACATCGGCTGGTTGCCTCCGAAGTGAAGCTCGATCTCCTCGAAATGAGATTTTTGATCATTGCCGGTATAAAGACGAACGATCTTCATTGTTCACCTCCCATGTTCAGCGCCGATTGACGGATTTTTCAGAGCGCTTTGGCTGCCGTCTAGATTTTGTATTCCAAGCCGGTCGCTTTGATCCCCGCGACCACACAGGCCTCGTCTTCGTCGGCGCTTGCGCCGCTGGCTCCCGCTGCGCCGATAATTTTGTCGCCGTCCATGATCAACACGCCGCCGGCCACCGGCACAACCTTGCCGCCGCTCATGTCGGAGAGGGCGCCCAAGAACGCGGGCATTTCCTTGAGCCGATTTCCCAAGTGGCGGCTCGATTCGCCCATACCGATGGCGCCCCAAGCCTTGCTTACCGCGATGGTCGGTCGCAAAATGCTGGCGCCGTCGTCGCGCTTGAGCGCTTTCAAATTTCCGCCGGCGTCGAGCACGGCGACGCAGAGCGGACGGATTTTGTTCGCGCGCGCGTGGGCGAGCGCTTGATCGACGACAGTCGAAGCCCGATCGATGGTTAGTTTCATTGGAGTCCTCGTAAAATTTATTTTTAACGATGCTCACTCGTTGGCTTGCACTATAGCGGAATCTGCCGTTTGTCGGTGGCCTGACGCCATTTCTTATCGGCATCGGCGCCGAAAATGAGCGCTTTGTCCGCCGCGACAGTGAACCACGAATTTGCCTTGAGCTCCATTTCCAATTGCCCCGGCGCCCACCCGGTGTAGCCCAGCATAAACAGATATTGGCGCGGACCTTTGCCTTCCGCGATGGCGTTGATCATGCGGATATCCGCGGTCATAGCGATGCCGCCGCTAACGCGCACAGAGCTGTCCAGCGTCATCTCGTCACTGTGGAGCATGAAGACTTGGCGGCTGCTTACCGGCCCGCCGTAGTGGAGGGTGACTTCCAGTTTGGAACCTTTGGCTTCCGCACCGATGCCCTTGAGCAGGTCGTCGATGGGACCTTGGGCCAGCGGCCGGTTGATAACCAGGCCGAGCGCGCCGTCGGCGTCATGCTTGACCAGATAGATTACCGATTCGACGAAACGGGGATCCTTCATTTCGTCGGTCGCGACCAACAGTTCGCCGGCATGGTAGGGTCCCGCGTTTGCGCCGATGACCGGCGGGCGCGCGGAAAGCGCGCCGAGAATTACCACGACAGAAGCGAGCAGCGCCAAGGCACTGACGGCTCGCGGAGTGAATTTCGAACCGATCATAAGAACGTGAGACGCCGACTAGCCGCGCACCTTTGGGCCGACGCTTTCGACCGCAATTCGAATGATCACTCGCTGCTCCCGGGCCATGCGCGCGTGAAACTCCGGCCAGCTTTTGTGCTCGCCATAGACCTGCCGCTGCAAATAGACCAGCGTGTCCAACGCGTCGGGCAGCGATACGACCTCCGCCTTGCCGCTGATTTGCACCCAGCCCTCACCGTGAAATGTCGGCGTGATCGCGCACAGCGCGGCGCGCGGATCGCGGCGCAGATTTTTAACCTTGTAGGCGGTCTCGCGGCTGCTGATCACAGCATGACCCCCGCTATCAAGGCCGACCGTAACCGGCGACATTTGCAGCTCGCCGTTTTTTCGTCGAGTCGCCAGGATGGCCCAGTGATGCTGGGTCAAAAATGCCTTAGCTCGATTGAGCTCCATCGGAGCGAATCCGGCCATCTTGTTCCACCTCGAAGCTTCACGCGCTGAAAATTTATTTGGCTATGCCAAAGTAAAATACCCGCAGCGCACAATGCAAGAGCGCGCTGCATCCCTGTCTTCGCGCCGTCTCAACCTTGACCGGCCAGCGGCGTTGCCCTATAACCAAATCATTACGAGGGATCGCTCATGGTCATGACCGTTCCACAAATGCCGCTTCCGGACATCTTGCCGGTTTTCCCACTGACCGGAGTCATGCTGCTGCCGGGGACGGTCCTGCCGCTGCATATCTTCGAGCCGCGTTATCGCGCCATGGTCGAGGACGCCCTAGATGGCGACAAGATTTTTGGCATGATTCAGCCGTTCACGCCGCAGGATGACAATCGCGGTGCGCAGCCGGGAGCCGACGCGTCGGCTCCTGACTTGTACAAGGTCGGCTGCGCCGGCTACATCGAAAAGTGGGAAAAATTGCCAGACGGGCGTTACTTTCTTCAGCTCAAGGGGGTTAATCGGTTTCGCTTCAGCGAGGAGCTGGAACTTCAGCGCGGTTATCGTCGGGTCAAAGCATCCTACCGAGAATTTTTCGACGCCGGCTTGGAACAAAGCTGGCAGTGCGATCGAGCCGCGGTTCTTTCCGCGCTCGCGGCTTTCGGCCAGGCTCAGGGGATGCAGGTGCGGCCGGAGCAAGCGGAGAAATTTTCCGACTTGGAATTAGTTAATTTGCTCGCGGTGTCGCTGCCGTTTCATCCGGCGGAAAAGCAGGCGCTGCTGGAAGCGGCCGATTTGAAAGCTCGCGAGCAGATGTTGGTTAACTTATTAAGGTTGGCCGCTAGCCCGGTGGTCGCGGACTTTGAAATTCCGCCGCGCACACTCAATTGACCGCGCGCGTGGGATCGGCGCGGTTGAATTTTCCGTCGTACCGCTTGCCGGCGAATACGCCTCGGTGGCAGCGTATACCAGCTCGTACTGTTCTCTTGACGCGCCGCTCACTCGGCCAGGTCGATCAAGACCCCATCGGGATCGGCCGTGAAATGATGGCCCAGACAACATGCGCGAAAATCTTCTTCGTTCTTCTTGCCGTTGCCGCCGACGAATTGCCCGCTCGGCGGCTGCGGCAAGGTTTCGGCTAGCGCTGCCAGATCGCTTCTCGCCGCCGCCAAATTTTCCACTTTGAAGCCAAAGTGATCGAGCCCCTCGCGCAGGCCTCGATAAAGCCGGTTGTGGCGCGGACGAAGCAAGAGCTTCACTTTCCCGTCGGTCATGCAGATCGAGCCATCGTCTTTGTAGGTCTCCGCCTCTTTGAGTTCGAAGATTTTTTCATAAAACTCGGCCACCCTCGAAGGATCATCGGCGCGGATCGAGATATGGTTGATCCAGCGCGGCTGCTCCCAGCCCGATTCGTTGTAGCCTTCGCGCACATTGTCGACATGGGCTTGAGCGATATCGAACTGCGTGCCGGCGGGATCGTAGCTGCGCAATCCCGCGAAGGGCACGTAGTCGAGGCCTTTGGCGATCATCGTCTTCGGATAATGCCGTTCCATACGCCGAACGTATTCTTTGATGTCGCTCACCTCGAAGCCGAAGTGGTCTATGCCGGATTGCATGCCGGCGTAACGTGGCAGGATCGCCAAGCCGATGACGCCGTCGCTGATATGACCGCGATTGGGGTTCTGTTTGCCGGTCTCGTCGAGGGTGTTGCTGGTCATCCGCTTCATGCCGAAAACCGCTTGGTAGAAATTATCGACCGCGGAATGATTATGGGTATACATCGCGATATGGCGAATTTTGGCGAACATGGTAGGTCTCCTCGGGCTCGGCTAGGTTTGGTTCTAAGTTAGCTTGGTCGAGGTTGTCAAGCGATCGAACAGTTAGGAAGCCGTCTTAAGATCTCTCACAAAGCTTACCTTGAGACCGTCCCGAAAGCTTCAACAGGACCCATCATCGGTTTTGGCGTCATTCCGAGCGACGCGCGGAAATTTTCTCCGGCTGCGAATGCGCGGCGTGTTCGAACTGAACTCCAATTCCAATCATGGCCGTCCAGAAACTAAAAACTCCCGGATGATCCGATGCGCCTCCGCGGGGTTGGTCATAAAATAGTTATGGGCTTCGTTTGGAATCACCGCGTACCGGCCGTTGGGCAATTCTCTGGCGAGCGCTTCCGAGGCAATTCTGTGAGACGCGCCGGTGGCCGAGCCATGATCATGCTCACCGACGATCACCAGCACCGGCTGTCGGATCTGCTTGAGCCGCGCGCTTAGGTCGCACGCCTGCCGAGCGACCACGTGATACAAATAATCCTCCAGGCTAGGAAGGTTCGCCATACGAATTTCCAAGAACCGCTCGATCCGGTTCCTGTGCCGCTCGATATAGTCCGGTGTCCAGCCGACTTCAAGGGTATGCCGGCGCACATAATCTTCATAGCCCCATTCGACCATTTCCTTGCACATCTTGAAAGGAATTGGTGGCGCGTTGGGAACGCCCGGGCCGACGGATGCGACGATCAGCTGCCTGACTCGCTCCGGATACTTGAGCGCCATGAGCAGCGCTACTCGTCCACCCATGGAGTGGCCGAGCAGAATCGCCGGCCCGGCGCCCAACTGATCCAAAATCGCCGCAGCATCGTCGACGAAATCGCCGCAGCTGTACTGGGCGGTCGGCCGGCTCGACTTTCCCGTGCCGCGGTAATCATGGGTGACCACCAGGTGATCGCGGGAAAACTCGGGAACTTGAAAAGTGTTCCAAATGTCACCCGCGCAGGCGGTCTCGCTGAAAAATATCAACGGCGTGCCGCGGCCGTAGCTGTTGTAGAAAATCTCCACCTCATCGCGCTGAATAAAAGGCATCGGAAGAACTCACTATTGAAAACAATCGCGGTTAACGGCTAAAGCGCTCTGATGCCCGCTGGCAGCCGTCGAGGATATCACGATGAATATAGTTTGCACCCCGATCTTGCTCAGACGGAAATTTGCTGCAAGCCGCGCAGCACTTTTTCCGCAGTGATCGGCAGCTCGCGGATGCGCACGCCGGCGGCGTCGTAGACGGCGTTGGCGATCGCCGGCGCTACCGGCACGAGCGGCGGCTCGCCGAGCGCCTTGGCGCCGAAAGGACCGACGGGATCGAGCTCTTCGATCAAAATCGCTTCAATGGCCGGGATATCGATCAAGTTGGGGATCTTGAAGGAGTCGAGATTGAGTGCGAGCGGCGCGCCGGTATCGGGGTCCATGGGGATTTCTTCCATCAGCGCGTAGCCGATGCCTTGCACGACTCCGCCGATGATTTGACCGCGCGCCGCCTCGGGATGAATGATGCGGCCAGAGTCGTGCGCGGCGACATAGCGCAGGACTCGCACGGCGCCGGTGTCCGGCTCGACCTCGACTTCGGCAAAGTGAGCGGCGAAGGAATTGATGATGTGGCTCGTGCTGCCGGCGCGCAGTTTCGCTTCGCCGACGATGGCTTGATCAGGCTGGCGTTGAATGATGTGACGAATCGGGATTTTGATCTCCGGCGTGTCGGCGATGGCGACGAAACGATCGCGGAGGAGCAAGTTTTCCGGCCTGACTTCGAGAATTTTTCCGGCGCTGGCCAGCAGGCGCTGCCTGGCATCCGCTGCGGCCTGCCGTGCCGCCAAACCGGAGGTGAACGTAGTCGTGCTGCCGGAAGTGCTGTGCGCAAACGGGGTAACCTCGGTGTCGGCAAACGTCGCGTGGACCTTGTCAAAATCGACGCCGAGAGTTTCGGCGACGATTTGGCGCAAGATGGTCCAGGCGCCCTGGCCGATCTCACTGATGCTCATCAATAGCTCGGCGCCGCCGTCGTTTCTGATCGTAACCTTGGCCGACGATTGCGACTGGCCGGTTTTGTAGATGCACGCCGCCAACCCCATGCCGCGATATTTGCCGTCGATCAAACGTTTGCGCGGACCGTCGGGGCGCGCTTTCCAGCCGATGCGCTCGGCGCCCGCTCGAAGACATTGCGCCAGGAGATTGCTCGAGAACGGTACGCCGCCTTCAATTGGCTGCGCGGGAATGAGTTGGTCGATGGCTGTCATGCGCGCGCCGGGTTGGCCCTCGGGACCGACGCAATTGCGCAAGTGGAACTCGAGCGGATCGATGCCGAGTTTTTCCGCGATTTCATCGGCGCAGGATTCTAGAGCGAAGTGCGCCTGCGGCGCGCCGAGGCCGCGGTAGGATCCTGCGACCGGGCTATTGGTATAGGCGATCTTGCCGACGAAGCGAGCGTTGGCACAGCGATAGAGGTAGGTGAGGCCGTGGCCGAGGCGAGAGGCGACGCCGTAGCCCGGCGCGTAGGGGCCGGTGTTGAGCGTGCTGGTCGTATCGATGGCTGTGATCGTGCCGTTGCGTTGGAGTCCCATGCGAATCTCGGTTGTGGTGGCGTGACGCCACTTGCCATAGCCCAGTTCTTCTTCGCGGCTGTAGCCCATGCGCACTGGCTTGCCGGCTTTGCGCGCGAGCAGCGCCGTGATCGCCCCCAGGCGAGTCTCGTCTTTGCTGCCGAATCCGCCGCCCATGTATGCCGCGATCACGCGCACTCGATCATGTGGCAAGGCGAAAATGGTGGCGAGTTTTTCCCTGTCACCGTACACATTGCGGCTGGCTTTCCACACGGTCAGGCGGTCGTCGTCCCAAGACGCTACACTGTAGCGCGGCTCCAAGGCGAGCGGACTGGTGGAATGGGTGCGATAAGTCTGATCAAAGACGATCTCGGCTTGCTGCATGCCTCGACCGACGTCGCCGCGGGAAAATTCGATCGGTTCCTTGCCTGCGAGATTGGTGCCGCCGCGCACCGACGGCGCGCCGCTTTCCAGGGCGCGCTCGGCCTCGAGGACGAAGGGGAGTTGACGATACTCGACTTCGATCAAACTCAGGGCTTGGTCGGCGATTTCCTCGGTGACGGCCGCTACCGCGGCGATCTCGTCACCGACATGGCGCACCGTGCGATTGAGTAGATAGACCGGCGCCGCGGCGCTCGTGTTATCGCCCGCCTCGTAAGGAATTTCCGGCGCGTCTCGAAAGGTGACCACGGCGGCGACGCCGCCAAGCGCTTCCGCTTTCCGAGTATCGATGCGCAGGATTTGCGCATGGGCATGGGGACTGCGCAACGTTTTCCCGTGTAAATATTGCGTCGCCGGCAGTCGATCGGCAGAAAACTCCGCCTTGCCGGTCACTTTGGCGAGTGCATCGACGCGCGGGACCGACCGGCCGACGACGCGCAGCGACGATTGCGTTGAAGTGGGATTTTTCGGCATACTGCATCCGGGTTTTTTATGCTCTTTTTTCTCGAATAGCAGAGAGCTCGTTGTCCGACAAGTAAAAACCGTCACGAGTTGCGGCTACAGAAACCCGCGGCGGACGTTGACAAGATCGGCGACAACGTAGATGGTGACCGGGAAGGGGAGACATCCACAGGTTTACGGCAATGGAGCGCACGCGAGTCATCATCGTTCGGCACGGCCAGACCGAATGGAATATCAAAGGCATACGTCAAGGCCACCTCGACAGCAAATTGACCGTGCGTGGTATCGCTCAAGCAAAAGCGCTGGGCGCGCGCCTGGCGCGTGAAAAATTCTCTACGCTTTATAGCAGCGACCTCGGGCGGGCGGTGGAGACCGCGCGGGAGATTGCCGACTTGACCGGTCACCGGATCGTGACCGACGCGCGCCTGCGCGAGCGCCACCTGGGCATTTTTCAGGGGCTCAATGCCGAAGAAATAATCGCGAAGTATCCTGAAGAGCGCCGCCAGTTTCGCACGATGGGGCCCGATTACGTCATTCCCGGCGGTGAAAGCATGCGCCAGCAGGTCGCGCGCAACGTGGCGTACATGAACGAGCTAGCGCTGAAGCATCAGGGCGAGCAGATTGTAGTCGTGACCCATGGCGGTGTGGTCAGCGGTTTTTTTCGCCATACACTGGAAATTCCTCTTGATGCGCCGCGGCGCTTCGAGTTCGTCAACGCCGGCTTGAACGTATTTGCGCGCGAAGCGGAGAATTGGATGCTCTTGACCTGGGGCGACGTGAGTCATCTGGCCCCGGGAGCGGCCTCGGAGGGGGATGATCCATAGCCGCCGCTTTGCGACGGCGGTTCCAATTGTTCCATTGCCGCTTCGCGGCGTTCCAGTAGTTCCAGGCGTTGAAAGCGTTCAAGTCAGTCGAACTCCAGACGCAGGACTCTAGACGTTAAACGTACAGCGATCAGGCGGACGTGCCGGCGTTAGAACGTTTCTCCATCCGGATCGTAAATCCCGGTTGTTTAATGTAGACCCGAGTCGATTCTTTGCGCTTTGAGAGCTGCTCGATAATTTTTACCAGCGGTTGGGTCGCGTCCAGATACTCGCGCGGCCTGCCGCCGTTGGGAAGCGCATTGACGTAATCTTCGCCGGCGAAATAGTGCAGGATCAGATCCTCGTCGGAAAGCTGCACGCCGTATTTCTGGCGCATTTCATGCAGGGTCGGCTCCGGTTGTTCCCAATGCGTCCACTCCTTGGCGCGCGGCCGGCTGAGAATTTTGTCGCGCACTTCAGGATCCATAAATTCCACCGCCTCCTTGCCCCAGATGCCGAGCGCGTATTGGATGTTCTGGTCAGGCACTTCTTTGTAGCGTTCGCCGACGATCACGTTGATCGCCGCCTGGGTGCCGACAAACTGGGAGAGCGGTGTCACCATGATCGGGTAGCCGAATTCGGCGCGCACGCGGCCCGCTTCTTCCAGCGCCGCTTCCATCTTGTGCTCCATGCCGACGATCTTCAGCTGATGACGCATGTTGGAAATCATGCCGCCGGGAACCTGGTGGCCATAGAGCGCATGATCGTACTCCATCGGTTTGCCGATCGGCAGTCCGTCCTTTTTCGCAACGGCCGTGAAATGCTTCACCACCGGTTCGAGGGGTTTAAGATCGACTCGCGGGGCGTAGCCGAGGGCCTTGAGATTGTTGGCAATATTGAAAACCGATGGCTGCGACGAGCCGTTGGCGAGAGGTGGGATGGCCGTATGCAAAATGCGCATGCCGAGTTTGACCCCTTCGAGATAGTTGAGCGGCGCTTGTCCGCTGTTGCAATGGGCATGGAACTCGACCGGAATATCGCCAGCGGCCTTGAGAACAACCGGAATCAGAGTGCGCGCGCGATCGGGCGTGAGCAGGCCGCCGACGTCCTTGAAACAGATGCGCCAGGGATTGGCCGCGGCGGCTTCTTTGGCTTTGCGCGCATAATATTCGTCGGTGTGGCGCGGCGAGACGGAATAGATCAGGTTCGCCACCGTATCCATGCCGTTCTTTTTCAACTCGACGATTTCCTCTTTGAACGCGCTGTAGTCGTTCCAGCAATTGGAGGTGCGGGTCAACGTAAGACCGTAGGAGACCAGGCGTTCGACGAGCAGCTTGAGAATACAGTGCGGGGTTTTTTCAAAGGCGCTGTGCATGCCGCCGTGGTAACGCAAACGGGTTTTCTTGATTCGCTGAGTGCCTTCTTTCAGCCAATACCAAGGGTTTTCTTTGTGCTCGCGGACGTATTTTTTAAAAATCACGCTCAGGAAAAATTCCATGGATTCGAAACCGGCCTCGTCCATGTGCGGCAGCGCCGGCAGCATGGCACCGATGCGCATATTGAGCGCCCAAAGGCTTTGGTTGCCGTCGCGCACGGTGGTGTCGATGAATCGAACTTCGTTGCTCATTCTTTCCTCCAGAGAAAGGTAGTTCAAATCGTTCAAGCCGTTCCAATCGTTCAAAACGTTTTCCGGAACGGGCGATTGGCAACGGGCAGCGACAAAGACTGACTTTATTGCGTATTATCTGTATAAATTCTTAGGCCATAGATCAAATGACGGGGGCGAAATACGATGAAGTCCTTTCGCAAAGAGCTTTGGTTCAATACGCCGGCGCGGGTGGCGTTTATCAATATCACCGGCCAGGTGCAGGAGTGCATCCGGGAGTGCGGCGTCAACGAGGGACTGGTCTTGGTGAACGCGATGCACATCACCGCTTCGGTATTCATCAACGACGATGAATCGGGCTTGCATCACGATTATACCGTCTGGCTGGATAAGCTCGCTTCGCACGAGCCGATTAAGCAGTATCGCCACAACGACACCGGCGAGGATAATGCCGACGCGCATATCAAGCGGCAGGTGATGGGCCGGGAAGTGGTCGTGGCGATCACCGAGGGGAAACTCGACTTCGGACCTTGGGAACAGATCTTTTACGGCGAGTTCGACGGCCGCCGGCGCAAACGAGTGCTGGTGAAAATCATCGGCGAGTGAAGCGACTGGCATGCCGATCGATCATCGCCATCACCGATCCGCCGAGCGGCGTAGAGTTGCCGGCCCCATTGCGGCCGGCGGGGAAGCCGAGAAGGCCTACCAGCCTTATTGTCCGCACTACCCCCATTGCGTTGGCTGTCCTTTGATCGACATGCCCTATCCGAAGCAGCTCGAGCGCAAGCGCGCGATCGTCGGCGAAGCGCTGGCGCAGTATCCTTCGCTTGCTGGCGTTGCGGTAGCGCCCGTCGTGCCTTCGCCCGAGCGCTTGGGCTATCGCACGCGGGTGAAGCTGGTTGTGCGCCGGAATCGTTCTCAGGTCGCCGCCGGGCTTTATGTGCCGCACAGCCACAGGGTCATCGATATCTCTTCGTGCCCGGTGCATCCCCGGCCGGTCAATCAGGTGGTGTTCTACCTCAAGAAGAAAATTTTGGAGCTCGCTATCGCGCCTTACGACGAGCGCGACGACAGCGGCGATCTGCGCTTTTTAGATTTCCGCTACAGCGTTTCGCGCCGCGAGCTGAGCGTGACGCTGGTCACCCGGCATGGAGCCTTTCCCAAGGGGCAGCCCCTTGCGCGCGCATTGCTCGCGCGCTTTCCGTTCATTACCGGCGTGATCCAAAATATCAACGAAGAGCGCGGCAACGTGATCTGGGGCAAGAGTTTTCGCACTCTAGGTGGGCGCGACACGATCATGGAGCGGGTGGGCGATTTAAAATTAGTGTTTCCCGCGGGGGTCTTCTCCCAGGCCAATCCCTTCACGGCGCGCAAGCTCTATGAGCATGTTTGCGGACTCGCCGGCTCTCAGGGCGGCGAAACCGTGCTCGATCTCTATTGCGGCGTCGGTCCGATGACGCTCCTGCTCGCCAAGCAAGCACGCCAAGTGTGGGCGATCGATGAAAGCGAGCCGGCGATCGCCACGGCAAAACAGAACGCGCGGCGCAACGGCCGGGGCAATTGCCGCTTCCTCGCCGGCGATGTCGCCGCCATTGCGGCGCAGTTGCGGCAGAGCTTGTCCATGGTGGATCTGGTCGTGCTCAATCCGCCGCGCAAGGGGGTGCAGCCGGCAGCGCTGGCGGAGCTGCTTGGTTTCAATGCGCCGCGGCTGATCTACGTTTCCTGCGAGCCGCGCACTTTGGCGCGCGATCTCGATAAGCTCCTAGCGGCAAATTATCAAATCGCCCAGATTCAGCCCTTCGACATGTTTCCGCAGACCGAAGAGGTGGAGAGCGTGGTGCTGCTCTGCCGCCAACCGTGACGGGCGCAGCGAGCGCGGCTGACAATTTGCACTACTATAGGTCAGCATTTGCGCGATACGCACAAATGCTCCCCATACGGAACCCCCCGGCATCGGATATTCCTCGCGCCAAGGCGCCAAGAACGCTAAGTTCGGAGATCGATTTTTTTTGCGGCCTTAGCGTCTTCGCGGGAGATACTCCGGGTTTTCCTCGAAACTCCAAACCCGTAACACGAAACTATTCCGATCGGTAACGCCATAGTTGGGGGATCGCCCAGCAAGTTCCGAAAACCGTCAACGTGCACAGCAGGCAGCCGACCAGCGCGGCGTTGGGAGCGCCGAGCAGCGCAGCGCCGGCCCCGGCGATCACCGCGCCCAGGGCGTTGGTCGTCTGGGCAAAGACGGTCAGAAAGCTGGTCGCCCGGCCGCGCATGTCGTCGGGTGCGAGAATCTGTACTACGGTGCGGCGAATGGCGACGCTGATCGCATCGCTGATCCCCAAGCAGCCGAGGGCGATGAGCCCGAGCCAAAACCATCGCGACAGACCGAGAAACCCTAGGCTCAGAGCGAACAGGAGCGTGGCAACAATCGATAGCGTGCCTTTGCGCTTGATGTCGCCGGCGGCAAGGACCGTTCCGGAGCCGATCAGCGCGCCGACCGCGGGCGCGGCATAAAGCATGCCCAGTCCGCGCGCGCCGACGGCGTAGATCGCCTCGGCGAAAATCGGCAGGATGGGCCGATAGAAGCCGAACAATACAGCGAAGAAGTCGAGCAGAAAAAGCGACAGAATGATGCGCGTGTGCCAGAGAAATTCAAACCCCTCGATGAGACTGCGCCAGCTGATCTGGCGGCGCCGGCCTTGAGGCTGTCCGGAACCCCGGATCAATAATACGGAAGCGACCGAGGGCAGAAGCAAAGCCGCATCGACAATATAGGAAGCCGCGACGCCGAAAAAATCGATCAGGAAGCCGGCAATCACCGGCGCGGTGAGCTGGGTGCTCTGCATCATGAGCGTCGCCGCGGTGACGGCATTCAAGAGATAAGATTGCGGCACAAGGCTTGGGATGATCGCTTGGCGCGCCGGCCCACCGAGGACTTGCAGCGCGCCCGCCAAAACGACCAGAACGTTGACGTGCCAGACCTGCACGACGCCGCTCACGGTCAGCAGGGCGAGGGTCACACCGGGTACCATATTCAGAGTATGGGTAATCACGATCAAACGCTTGCGATTGAGCGTGTCCGCGAGCACGCCGCCGAACAATCCGAAAAAGATAAACGGCAGCGCTTGAAAAAATCCAGTGAAGCCAAGCTGAACGGAGGAGCCCGACAGGTGGTAGACCTGATAAAGGCTTGCCACGCTGCGCATCTGGTTCGAGGTGTTGCCGCAAAGGATCGCGATGAAGATCAGGCGGTAATCGCGAATCAGCAGCGAAGACCAGGGGCGTATAGGTGTTGCGGGTATTTGCCCGGTTGGAGAATGATCTTGCGCGGATGCCACTCGTAGTTTGAGTCCTTGTTGGGTTCGGGTTGCCAGCGGCCAATGTAGCGATTCGACCTTACAGCGTCAAACGTTATTGACCTTGGCGATGGCGCGCCATAGAATCGCTCGAATTATTTCAATCGAGGTGGGCGATGAATATAGACGGCGACACCCATTACTGGCCGGTGCGCTTTATCGATCGTGTCGATCATCCGGGCCGGGGGTCTATCGAATTTGCCAAAGGCGCTGGCGAGATGATCCGCTACGGCGAAAAATTTCCCGGCGATGCCGCCACTTACTATCGCGACGGCAAGAAAATTCATTCCTTCAGCGAGACCCGCTGGAATCTCGAAATGCACCGCGATGTCATGGTGCGTGAAGGATTCGATTATCAAGTAGTCATCGCCGATAACCGGCCGTTGATCTACGAGGTCGAGCGCGATCTCGGCGTCGCGATGGCGCGGGCGTATAACGACACCGTGGCGGAAGACATCGCGGGCAAGGATTACTTCATCGGCATCGCTTGGGTCTATCTGCCGGACGTCGAAGAGGCGATCCGCGAACTCAGGCGCGCGGTTAAAGATCTCGGTTTCAAGGGCGTCAAGCTCATGGGCGGCCACGATAACTGTGATCTCGACGCCGAGGCGCTCTGGCCTTTCTACGAAGAGGTCTGCAAGCTCGACGTGCCGGTTCTGGTCCATCCCGGCACACGCGTCTTCGAGGCGCAGGATTGCCACCCCTGGCTGGTCGGCAGCGAGCGTTACGACGGATTCAAGATGCTGGCGACGGCGTTGGGCTTTCCGCTCACCTATATGGTCAGCGCGGCGCGGC
>JBLMXG010000020.1:0-33611 GCA_050257635.1 Chloroflexota bacterium | reverse complement strand
GCGCTATTTGAAGGGGCTCGAGAGCAAGCTGCAGAGCGGCGGCCTCAAAGGCCCGCTCTTGATCATGCAAGGGAACGGCGGCGTGGCCCACCGCGAACACGTCAGCGCCATTGCCAATCTGCAATCAGGCCCGGCCGGCGGCATGATCGCTTCGGCCTACGTGGCCGGCTTGTTGAAACATGAAAATGTCATCACCACCGATATGGGCGGCACCAGCTTCGATGTCGGTCTGATAACCGACGGCTATTGGCGCTACGCCCAGGAGCCGATCGTCGAAAGATTTCGCATGCTCCAGCCGATCATCGACATCGAATCCATCGGCGCCGGCGGCGGCACCATCGCGGAGATCGATGCCGAGACCGGCAGGTTGCTGGTCGGGCCGCGCAGCGCCGGCGCCAGCCCCGGTCCGGTTTGCTACGACAGCGGCGGGCAGCACGTGACGGTGACAGACTGCGATTTGGCATTGGGAATCATCGATCCGAACTTCTTTCTCGGCGGGCGCACGAGCTTGAATAAGGATAAAGCGCTTCGCGCCATCGACGAGACCATCGCCAAGCCGCTTAGGCTCAAAACCCACGAAGCCGCCGCCGGCGTATACGACATCGTCAACGCCAAGATGTCGGACTTGATCCGCCGCCAAGTCGTGCGCACCGGTTATCTGCCTGAGGAATTCGTCATTTACGCCTTCGGCGGCGCCGGACCGGTGCATGCCTCGGGCTTCGCCGCCGAGCTGGGCATCAAGCAGATTTACATCTTTGCCACCTCGCCGGTCTTCTCTGCATTCGGCGCTGCGGCGGCCGACGTCGTGCGCACCCGGGTGATGAGCTGCCAGTACGTCCTGCCCGCCAATCCCGCCGTGATCAACCAACGGCTCGATAGTGTTGAAAAGGAAATGACCCGAGCCCTGGCCGACGAGGGCTTCAAAGCCAAGCAGATCGAATTTCGCCGCTTCTTCACCATGCGTTACCGCCGGCAGAGCGCCGGCGTCGAAATGCCGGTCGGTTGGGATAGTCTCAACGCCAAGCGACTCACCGACATGCAGTCGGCCTTCGAGAAAAAATACCAGGAGCTTTACGGCATCGGCGCGGGCTACGCCAAGGCGGGCATTGAGATCAGCGAAATCCGCGTTGACGCCGTCGGCATTGTCGCCAAACCGAAACTGAGCGCCAGACGCCAGAGCACCGCCAGCGCGCGCGCCGCTCTCAAAGGCAAGCGGCAAGTTTTTTTCACCCGGCCCGAGCGCAAATTCATCGACGCCGCGGTGTATAACTACAATCGACTTTCAGTCGGCGCGGCGGTCCGCGGACCGGCGATCATCGAGCTTCCGTTCACGACGACACTGGTGCCGCCGGAGCATAAAGTCACCGTGGATCCGTTTACGAATTTAGTGATGGAAGTGCCGTGAGGAAGACCGGCGTGATGGAGTGATGGATTTTTGGCGTGCTGGGTAGATCACAATTCCGCACCATAACAGACTCCAAACACCCATCACTGCATTACTCCAACACTCCAATTCTCCCGGGGAGGAAAATTAAAATGCGAGAAACCGCAAAGATCCCATGGCCAAAGCCGGCTTCTTTCACGCTGGCTATTGTTCTTTTGTTGATAGGGGCGGCGGTTGCCTCCGCCCAGCCCGTGCGCATCGCCGTCGGCGCCGCCAGCGTTGCGTCGTTGCCGACCTGGGTCGCACAGGACGGCGGCTACTTCGCGCGCGAAGGTGTGCCCGCCGAGCTGATCTACATTCGCGGCGGGCCGCAGACGATGTCGGCGCTCGTGAGCGGCGAAGTTCCTTTTGCCCAGATTTACGGCGGTGCGCTCATCGCCGCGGGTTTGACCGGAGCCGATGTGGTCATTGTCGCGGGGCTGATCAATTCGCCGTTCTTTTCCATCATCACCACCAAGAGCATCGACAAGCCGGAAGATTTACGCGGCAAGAAGATCGGCATCAGCACCTTCGGCTCGGCGACTGATTTCGCCTTGCGCCTGGCGCTCAAAAAGTGGAGGCTTAAGGCTGACAGCGAAGTAACTATTTTGCAGATGCGCGGCGTGCCGGAAATCTTGCCGGCAATGGCTTCCGGGGCATTGCAAGGCGGCGTGCTGTCACCGCCGACCAACATGATGGCGATCCGCGCCGGCTACAAAGAACTCGCCTATCTGCCGCAGATCGGTATCTCGTTTCAACATACCAGTCTCGCAACCAGCCGGCGGTATCTGGAACGCAACCGGCCCACCGCTCTCAAAGTATTGCGCGCCTACCGCGGCGCAATCGAGCGTATCAAAGCCGACAAAGCCTTTACCGTTAAGACTCTCGCAAAGTATATGCACACCCAGGACAACGTCGTGTTGGATTACAGCTACAACACCGCCTTGCCGCTGTTTCGGCCGCTGCCCTACCCGACTTTGGAAGGCATCCAAGCCGCGCTCGATTTTCTCGCCGACAAGGAACCCAAAGCGAAGCAGGCACGGCCGAAAGATTTCGTCGATACGTCGCTCTTGGACGAGCTCGCCAAAGCACGCTGAACAAAGCGCGATGCAATCGCTCACATCCAACACTAAAATCGCCATGAAGCATAAAACAGCCGTCATCGATCCGATCCGCTACGAAATGTTTCTGCACCGTCTGTGGGCCATCGGCGAAGAAGGCCGCATGACGCTCCAGCGCGTCACTGCCTCGCCGATCGTCTCCCAAGGCGGCGAGTGCATGAGCTCGTTCTATGACGAGCGGGGCACCATGGTGCTCGCCTGCTCCGGCCATCTGCGCTTTGCCGCGGCGACCTCTGACGCGATCCGAGACCTGATGCGGCGCTTCGAGATAACGCCGGGGTTTTTTGACGGCGATCAGTTTTTCTTCAACGACCCTTACGTCGCCGGCTCGCACACCTACGACATGATGATCGTCAAGCCGATCTTCTATCGCGGCGAATTGATCGCCTGGATCGCCACCAGCACGCACACCGCGGACACCGGCGGCCTCTTGCGCGGCGCGGCGCAGGAAATTTTCCATGAAGGCATCTGCGTGCCAGGCCTCAAAATCGTCGAGAAGGACGAGTTCCGCGAAGACGTGTTTCAAACCTTGACCGGCATGTGCCGCGACCCGCAGTACGTCGGCCTCGATCTAAAGGCGATGATCGCCGGCAACAATATCTGCGCCAAACGCTATCTCGGCCTGGTGGAAAAATTCGGCCTCAAATTCGTCCGGCAGGCGGGTGAGAAAATGATCGAAGATTCCGAGGCCAAGTCGCGAGCGAAACTGCGCTCCATGCCGGACGGCACCTGGGTGACGCGCCAGTACGTCACCACGCTGGATCGAAAAACCCGAAAGTCGGTGGCGCAGCAGCTCTACTGCACGATGACGAAAAAACGCGACGAGCTGCTGTTCGATTTTAGCGGCACCAGCCCGCAGACCGACACGGATCATAATTCGACGCTGCCGAGCACGATCGCCCACCTGGCGTTGGCGCTGACCAACACGCTTTTTTGGGACGTGCCCTGGAGCGATGGCAAGATGCGCCCGGTAAAAATCAACGTCCCCGAGGGAAGCATTCTCAACTGCAAGTATCCCGCCGCCTGCGGCGCCGGCCCGCGCATCGGCAACGTGCTGGTCTCGACGGTGTGCGAGGCGGTGGCCAAGATGATCTATGCCTCCGGGCGCTACGACGACGTCAACGCGTCGACGACTGGTAATTTGGAATTCGTCGGCGGTCCAGGCTATTTCTACGGCGGCCACACCCGTGAAGGCATCGCGGTGGCGCAGGGGCTCTACGATATTCACGGCGCCGGCATGGGCGCCACACCGCAGCGCGACGGCATCAACACCGGCGGCCACATGAACATTCCCTCCGCCGGCATCAGCGACGTCGAGCGCATCGAGATGCAGTATCCCTTTCTCTATTTCACCCGCTCGCATAATCCCGACGGCAGCGGTTTCGGCCAGTATCGCGGCGGCTTGGGCAGCCATCGTATCTACCTCATTTACGGATCGAAGGATTGCAGCGTCGACTACAAGCCTTACGGCGGTGTCGCGCAGGGCGGCTTCGGCCTGGGGGGTGGCTACTCCACCGGCACCGGCGCGTCTCGCGTCATGATTGAAGCGGGCCTGGCCATGCTCGATCGAGTGAGGAACGGCGAACATCCCAGCGCCGAAGCGATGCGCCAAGGGGAATGGGGCAAGTCTTTTTTACCGGCGGGCGTGCCGGAGCGGATTCCTCTGCCCGAAGGCAGCCTATTGGTCGATTACGTAGCCGGCGGCGGCGGCTTCGGCGATCCCATCGATCGCGATCCGCAGGCGGTCCTCAAAGATTTTGGCCGAGGCTGGGTGAGCCGCCGCATCGCCGAGAAAATCTACGGCGTGATCCTGTCCGGTGACGGCAAAGCCGTCGATCAAAGCGCCACTGACGCTTGCCGACAGGCAATCCGCGACGCGCGTCGACGCGCGAGCGAGCCTTCGCCGGAAGCTTCCGGTGAAGCGGTACCAACGCCGTCAAACGGCTGGCAGCCTCTGCTCAAGTTCAACGCATCCCTCGAAATCGCCAGCGACGGCAAGCGCAAAATGGTCCGCTGCACCCGTTGCGGCTACCTCTTCTGCGCTGCCAACCGGAACTATAAGCTCCACGCCCTACATCAAGTCATGCACTTGAGCGAGGTCATGCCGCCCCTGCCATCCGGCGAGCCCTATATCGGCGAATATCATATTTACGCCTGCCCGGACTGCACCACCCAGCTCCAGGTTGACATGTTCAGTGCGACACTTGGCGGCGAAGCCATACTGTGGGACACTCGCATCGATTTGGAGAGACTGAAAACGGCTGAACGCAAAGGAGCTAAAACATGACCGGACGAATGCTATTTTTATCACTGGCCCTATCCGTCACAGTCGTCCTCTCCGCCGAATTGAGTTCGGCCCAAGAGCCGCTCACTGTCGGTTTGACGACGCGCAACGGCAGCACCTCGCTCCCCTTTGTTATCGCCGAAGAAAAGGGATTTTTTAAGAGCGAAGGCCTCAATGCCGTCATCGTGATCATGCAAAATCAGGTGGTCGTCAACGGTGTAGTCACGCGCAACGTCGATTACGGCGGCACCTTTTCCAATTTTGTCGGAGCGGCGATTTCCGGCCTGCCGGTGCGCATCGTGATGTCGGCCATGGACGGTTCCGATCACTATCTGGTGACCAGCGCCAACGTGAAACGGGTCGAAGACTTGAAAGGCAAGACCTTCGGCATCAGCAGCTTCGGCGGCACACCGCACAGCGAAGCCATTATGATATTGCGCAAGTACGGCATGAATCCGGAAAAGGACGTGACGTTTTTGCAGATCGGCGGCAGCTCGAGCCGCTACACTGCGCTGGAAAGCGGCTCCATTCAGGCGGCAATGTTGGTGCCGCCGTTCAATAACTTCGCGAAGAAACGCGGCTTTAACCAGCTCCTGTCGTTCAATGAAATCATGAACATTCCGCTCGGCGGTCTCGCGGTTCATGTGCAGAAAATAAAAGAGAAGCCCGATGAAATCGTCAAGATGATCAAGGCGGTGATCAAGGCGACCGACTACATTCGCAAGCGAAAGGCAGAGATTTTGCCTTTTCTAGAGGCCAAGTGGGGCATCAAAGAAGCGGACGTGCGCGAGAGCATCTACCGAGACATGGTCGGGCTGTTCAGCCACGACGGGATCGCCTCGGATCAGACGATGAACAACGTGGTTCAACTCGTGCGCGACACGCGAAAATCAAAGGACGACAAAACCCTCGCCGACATCGTCGACTGGAGCTTCGCCAAAAAAGCCGTCGCGGAGTTGAAGCTGAAATAATACGTTCGCAAATCTCCCCCTTCCCCTCTTTTTCAAAGAGGGGATTTCTGATCGAGCTCCGAAAACCTAGGTGTTGTGGGTTAAGGCTTGCGAGAAAGTTCCCCCTTTGGCAAAGGGGGATACAGGGGGATTTTTTCCCTCCACGACCCGAAAGATATCCGCCACAACAGATTCCATAGGCAATAGCACCTGCCGGTCCGTGTAACGCAATACGAGCAATCCCATCTGCTCCAAGTATTCGGTGCGTCGTCTATCGTGTTCGGCTTGCGTTGCCTCAAGGTGCTGCGAACCGTCGATTTCCACAACCAGTTGCACGACCGGGGCGTAGAAATCGACGATGTAGTTACCGATTGGTTTCTGTCTATAGAATTGCACTGCGAGGATCTGCTTTCGGCGCAGACGAGCCCACAGGCGTTGCTCCGCGTCGGTCAGGTGCGCTCGCAATAAACGGGATCTGCCTTTTAGCCGTGGGGGGTAGCGAAGCACTCTGAAAAAACCATTTATGGTCCGAACTTCTTGAAGAAACCTTCCTTGTCGAGCTCGTCCATCAGCGACGGATCGACGAATTCTTCCGCCCGGTGATTTTTGAATTCCGCGTTGTGCTCGGCGTAAAAATTCAGAGTGTCGCGCACACCGACCATGTCCACCCGCGGCGGAAAGGAGAACCGCGGCGCGAAATACTCGTAGGTCGTCCGGACCGTTTCCGGATCGTCGATACGCATGCGTTTGGCAAAGATCTTGAGGGTCTTGTCGCGCTGCGTCTTGATGACGTGAATCGCCTCGCTGTAAGAGCGGAGAAACCGCTTGACGACATCGCGATTCTCCTTGAGAAAACTTCCCTTCACGTTCAACGTCGACTGGGGAAAGTTGGCGCTCATGTCGCCCATGTCGGCCAGCACTCGGTAGCCGGCTTTGACCGCGATGGTCAAGTGCGGCGGCGAGAGGATTGTCGCGTCGGTGCGACCGGCCATGAGCGAACCCAGGCGCGTCGGTGCATCGCCGCCGACGATGACTTGGATATCGGACAGCTTCATGCCCCATTCTTTTAAAGCGAGCTGCAACGCCAGATCGTTGGAGCCGCCGAAATTGAGAATGTTGACCTTCTTGCCGCGCAGCTCTTTCGGTGTGCGGATGTCGGGCTTGACGACGAATGCGTAGGGAAACTTGTTGTACGACGCCGCGAGAATTTTGATATCCGAGCCTTTGATTGCCGCCGCAAGCGGCCCGGTCGCCGAGCCCGTGGCGAATTGCGTGCTGCCGCCCAAAAGCGCCGCCACCGAGCGGGCGCTCCCGGTAATCATGATCACCTCGGCGTCGATCCCGTATTTGTCGAAAATGTTTAAATCCTTCGCCACCCAAACGGCGCTTTGGAATCCCGCGTGACCGCCATAATCGGCAATCAATTTGTCCGCGGCGCCCGCCTCACCGAGCGTCAAATACAACAACGCCGATATCATGAGCAGAAACCGAAAACAGCGCGTCACCATGGCAATCTCCCTTTTTGGAAAAAAATTCATCCGAAGACTAAGGTTCCAGAAATCGTGGTGCAGGCGATACTAAAGATCCGCCTCTCTCCGGTCAAGAGAGTAACAGAAGAACGCCAAAAAACGCTGCTTCACCGACGCCGTGGCAACACGATCGATTCGCGGCAGGCCGGCCAAGGGATCGTCGCAGACAACTGTCGCGGGCTGCGAATTATTCGCCAAACCGGATTTATTTCATTGCCTCGTCGACGTAGCGATTGTCATAGGTCTGCCGGACATCGGCCTGTTTGGCCTTGGGATGATCGACAAATTTAAGCGCGTTGGTCATCGCCTTGTCGACGACTCTGAGCGTCGGCGCAAAAGCCTCGCGGTAATACTCGAAGCTCCCCTGCAACAACGCTTCGTCATTCACCCGCGTAAATTTCCTGAGCGCGCGCTTCGTTACCGTGGCGTTGTCGCGGGCAAGCAGTTGCCCTTCTTGCAGCGCGCGCAAGAAATCCACCGCGACTTTGTGATTTTTAGCGTCCTTGAGCCACGACTCCCGGGCCGCAATAACCGCGGTAGGAAAGAGCCCGTATTCGGTCTGCGAAGGTCGGAACAGCAAATGGAAGCCGGCATTTTGGGCGTTGAGACCGAACGGATAGCCGATCATGCAGACATCGACGCGGCCGCCCAAGAGCGCCGCAAAAGACTCACCCACCCCGCCATTCTGGATAAACGTTACTTCGCTGGGCTTTACTCCGCCCGACTCCAGCATCGACAGCGCGGAAAAATAACTCGACGCGCCGAAGCGCGTCACGCCGACTCTTTTGCCGCGCAGATCACCGATCGTCTTGATCTCCGGCTTGGACCAGCCGTCGATAGTAAGAACCGGCAGAGGCGACGCGATCGCGATCAGATCGCTGCCGCTGAGATGGCTGGCGATGACAGCGCCGCCGCCGGTGTAACCGATGGGAAACTCGCCGGCGAGAATCGCCGAGTTGATCAGCGGTGAGCCGCCCATAAAAACCGGCGAGACCTCGTAGCCGTACTTTGGAAATATCTTTTCTTCCACCGCGATAAACAGCGGCAGCGACGCGCCCGCGATCGGCGTAAAACCAACCGTAAGTTTCTGCAGTTCTCTTTGACCCGCTTGCGCAAAAAAGCTCTGCGCCAAAAGCATGGCGCCCAAGGCAAGACCGGTGGTTTTTGTCATGAGTTCCTCCCGCGTTTCGACGCCCTGAGAGTCGATGACCCGCCGTGCATACATGCGCTCCGGTCGAGTTCTACAGCCATGTCGGATGAGCCAATCCAAGCTGGAACAAGACTTCGCCCGCCTTATCCCACCGCCTTTGATTTGTGTCAATCACCCGCCTGATCGCGCTTCCCAGGTTGGACAGCTCAACAAACCGGAAATACTTCTCGATGAACAAAGAGAGAATCTTTCACCATGAGCATTAGAGGAAATACAGCAGTGGTTGGCATCGGCGAGGCGCCGACCGATCGGCCCGGCAGTAAGCCGGGCAAAGGAACCGGGCAGTGAGTGATAAGTGCTGAGTTTTGGAGACCCGCTATCAATTCTGTAACTTCACGGCTCGGTCCTCAGCACGGTCACTTGATTACCCCGTCCACACCAGCCGGCACGTTTAGCGGAATCGTCAGGCGATCTGCTTCGCCGCTTCGAGAGCGACGACGAGATCAAACTTCTGCGGAACTCTTATCCGCACGCAACGAGCAGGCTCATAACCCGGGCGCACAAGGAGAATAATCATGAATCAGGACGCGCGAAAAATTGGCATAGGCGCAAGTGGCAAAAGAGGCGCCTTGCTGTGAGGAAGTACGCGGCAGAGACGAAAACAAAGGGGATAAACGTGAAAATCGACGACTAGGGAAGGTATATCTGTTGGCTGTGCATCACCATGTTCATGCCATTGTTAAGGCTCATAGCGCGGGGCGCCTTCGAAAGATCCAGGACAAATCTCCCAACATTGAATGTTCCGAGAATTCCGTTCAATTCAATCCTGAGCGATCGTTGGTGTCGCCGGCATCCATACCCAGCTAACGCCGTGCTCAGCCGCGCGGATTCCGCGTCGATCTGAAGCAGGTTAGACAAAAATCTCGTTTTCTCCCCGAAGCTCAAAGACCGGTTTTTATTTAGAAACATCGCGCTCTCTTGAGACCGTCTTACTTCCTACGCCGATTAGTGGCATAGTTAATTATGCCTACACGACGATCCATCAACGCCAGAAAACGCCGTCCAAAAGCGGTTGAATGGGCGATCGGCCAGCCGCTCCTTTTCCCGGAGAAACAAACCCCGAAGGAGCCGGCGGAGGCCTCTAAACATTATCCGAGAACGAGGAAACGCAAACTACCCCTCGGTTAAGCCGCGCTTGTCGGATAGAAAGACGCTGCGGCTTCATCGATTTAGCTCGGATTGGTGCGTCGGCAGAGAAGTGTTGGCAAAGAATGCCTCTCCTCAATCGTTGAGATTGCCCGCTTTGAACAACGGCAATTTACGTGTAAGCGAAGGAGTGCGCTTCGTTCAGCTGCATCGATCGCCGATAAATATCCTTCCGAGGGGCTTTCTTTGGCTGCTGCGCCCGTGCGGAAAAACAAAGCGCAACGAACAAGGCGCAAACGGCCGGACCCAAAACATTTTTCCTCATGAGTTTTTTTCCTCGCCCTTTGCTCTCTGCTTTGTGGGTATTGTTATTTGATCACCCGATCCGCACGTGCCAGGATAATGGGCGGCATCGTCAGCCCGGTCTGCTTGGCTGTTTTAACATTGATTACCTGATCGATCTTATCGACTTTATGCATGGGCAGGTCCTTAGGTTTAACACCGGCGAGAATGCGCTGGACGTACTTCCCTGACAGGCGGCCACCTCACCCGGCCTTCAGCGCTCGCCCACGTGCCTACCAAGCGCTGCTGATCGCTTGACACGCCGATTATGCTGAAATACTTCTCGATGAACAAAGAGAGGATTGTTCACCATGAGCATACGAGGAAAAACAGCAGTCGTCGGCATCGGCGAAACACCGACCGATCGGCTCGGCGGCAAGCCGGGCGAGCCGCGCAAGTCCACCGCGGAATATCTCGCCTGGGCCGCGCGGCTTGCGATGGAAGACGCGGGTCTGGCGAAAAAAGATTTCGACGGCCAAGGATTGGCTGCGATCTATACGACCAATCACTCGCAACCGTTCTGGCCCGAAGAGGTCGCCGCTATTCTCGGCATCACACCGGGCGTGTCGCTCGCCGGCGGCAACGGGGGCGCCAGCTCTGTGTCGCTGCTCGGCCACGCCGCCGCAGCAATCACCGCCGGCTTATGCGATCTCGTCTTAGTCATCGCCGCCGCGGCGCCGTTCAGCGAGCGGGGCGGGCACCGCGGCGCCCATGCCGATACCCGGGATTTTGAAATGCCGTTCGGCGTGATGGGTCCCAATTGCAAAATTTCCTTCGTGATGAGCCGCTACATGCACGAGTCGGGCATGACCGAGGACCATTTCGGCAAGATTGCCGTCACTGGTCGCTATCACGCCTCGCTCAATCCCAACGCCTATCTCAGAAAACCGATCACCATCGAGGACTACAAAAAATCGCGCAAGATCTCCGATCCGATCCGCCTGTTCGATTGCGTCATGCCGGCCAACGGCGGCAAAGCCTACATCATGACATCGGCGGAGCGCGCCAAATCGATGCGCAAAGCGCCGGTCTATCTGCTCGGATGGGGCGAATGCAACAACGCGAGCTTTGGACCGCGCTATCGCGCCAACCCGCTGATTACAGGAATCACCCACGCCGGCAAGCGCGCCTTTGAAATGGCCGGCGTGGCCCACAAAGACATCCGCTGTTTGAATCTGTACGACGACTATATTCCCGTCGTCATGATCCAGATTGAAGATCTCGGCTTTTGCGGGAGAAACGACAAAGCCTTTTTCGAGAAGACGGATTTCACTTTCAAAGGCGATCTGCCGATCCAAACCAGCGGTGGCATGATCAACTGCGGCCAGCCGTCGACGACCGGCGGCATGCTGCACGTCATTGAGACAGTCAGGCAGATTCGCGGCGAAGGCGGCGAGCGCCAGGTGCCGAACATCAAGTTCGGCATTTCCACCGGTGTCGGCGCGGTCAACTACGGGAAAAACTTCGGCTGCACTGCGGCAGCCATTCTCGGCAGCGAAACTTAAAAGCATGAGAAACTCGGAATATCTCACGCCAAGACGCAAAGGCGCGAAGGTAAAACAATTCCGAACTTAGCGGCTTGGTGTCTTTGCGGGATAAAGTCTTTTGCACCCATCCCGGTGAACATTTGAAAGGCGAGAAAACATGGCGGAAGAAAATAAAGTAATCCCAAAACCTCTCCCGGAAATCACCCCCGTCAACCAGCCGTTCTGGGACGGCGCCAAGGCGGGCAAGCTGATGATGCAAAAGTGCGGCAACTGCAGCACCTGGGTCTTCCCGCCGCGCCCGGTTTGCGGCGATTGCGCCAGCGAAAAGCTCGAATGGGTACCAGTGAGCGGCAAAGGCAAGATCTTTTGCTTTACCATTATCCGCGAAGTGGTCGGTAACGCCTTGCGCGGCTTCGGTCCCGACATTCCCTACGTCACCGCCTGGGTTGATCTCGATGACGGCCCGCGATTCTGTAGTAACGTGATCGGCTGTCCGATCGAGCAGGTCAAAATTGGCATGCCGGTGGAAGTCGTCTTCCAAGAAAGCGGCGACGGCATCACGCTGCCAAAGTTCAGACCGGCCGCCTGACGTCAGCGAAATAACCACCGAGGGGTCCGTGAAAAAACTTTTGGCTCTGTTCATCATGAGCGGCGCGGTTTTGGCCGCGCTGTTTTTCCTTACCAGCCTGGCCCGCAACGGCGGTGCGCCGTCGTCCCAGGCGATCACCTTGAAGCCCGGCTCGAATATTCAAGAAGGTTCCATCGTGTCCATCGAGTACACGCTCACCGACGATAGCGGCACGGTTATCGAGACCAACGTCGGCAAAGAGCCGCTCACCTTCATTCAGGGCGCCGGACAGATCGTCAAAGGTCTTGAACAGGCGTTGAACGGCTTGAAGGTCGGCGACGAGAAAAAAGTCCGGGTCAAACCTGAAGACGGCTACGGGCTGCCGAACGAAAAAGCGTTTCAAGAGGTGCCGCGCGAGTTGATCCCCCCGGAGGCGCAAAAGGTCGGCGCCATGTTGATGACCAAATCGCAGGACGGCCGTGCCGTGCCGATCCGCGTGCATGAAGTCAAGGAAAAAACTGTGGTCGTCGATTTCAATCATCCCCTGGCCGGAAAGACTTTGAACTTCGACGTCAAGGTCACAGACATCAAAGCGGCCGAAGCCAAGTAATCTACGATCCGAGCCGCACCTCTGGAGCAATGGAGGGATGGAGTAATGTTTTAGAGCCCAACACTCCGCTGCTCCAAGACTCCATCACTCCAATTCCATTTATGGCTTCTCGCTTCTTCTACGGCTACATCATCCTGATCCTTTGCTTCGTCAACATGGTGGTGATGCGCGGCGTCAACGGCGCTTTCGGTGTTTACTACCTGGCTTTGCTCGAAGAATTTTCCTGGTCGCGCAGTGACGGCGCCTCGATCGCTTCGATCAATTTCGTCGTTTATGCTTTAGCTTCGCCGCTGGTGGGTCTGGCTTTCGATCGCCTCGGGCCGCGCATGCTCATGCCGTTGGGCGCCGCCCTCGTCGGTGTCGGGCTGTTTCTCTCATCTTTTTCAAACTCTCTGCTGGGACTCTATTTTTCTTACGGTGTCGTCACCGCGCTGGGCCAAGGAGCGCTCGGCTTCGTCGGCCACAATGCGCTTATTTCGTTTTGGTTTGTGCGCCACCGCGCCACCGCCATCGGCATCGCCTCCATGGGACAGGGTTTGGGCGCGCTGGTGATGGTGCCGGCCACGCAGATGCTGATCAGCGCCGTGGGCTGGCGCTGGACTTATATCGTGACGGGCAGCTTGTTGTTATTTCTCTTGGTGCCGGCCAACGCGCTCTTCCAGCGGCGCACGCCTCAAGATGTGGGCCAGTTTCCGGACGGCGATTCTACGCCGGCGACGGAACAGCGCGGTGCGCTTGCGCCGAAGCATAAAGGCCAGCGCGATTGGACCCTCGGCGAAGCGGCGCGCTGTTTTCCGTTCTGGTGCATCACGATCGGCCACTTGGCTCTGGGGACGGCGCTGTTTATGATCAACACCCACGTCATCGCCCACTTCGTCGCCGTCGGCTATGAAAAACTCGCCGCGTCGTTTTATTTCGGACTGATCGGCTTTATCCGTATCGGCGCAACCATTCTTTGGGGCTCGGTCTCCGACCGTCTGGGACGGAGCGAGACCTACGGCATCGCCATCCTCGTCACCGCCCTCGGCGTCGGCGGCATGATCGCGATGACTTTCGGTGCGCCGCTCTGGCTGGTTTATTTGACCATTGCGCTTTACGGTATCGGCCACAGCGCCGGCAATCCCACGTACGGCTCGGTCATCGGCGATATTTTCTCCGGCCGCAAGATCGGCCTTATCTTCGGCTTTCTCGAAATCAGCTTTGGCCTCGGCAGCGCCTTCGGCTCGTGGATCGGCGGCTATCTCTTCGACGCCACGGGTTCTTACGCCTGGTCGTTCACGGTCTGCCTGGTTTGCTTTTTTATTTCCGGCTTGGCAATACACGGTTGCGTGCGCTGGCAGGCGAAAAATAAATTTAAAATGCAGAATGGATAATGGCAATCTACCGGTCCGAGAACACGTTATCCATTTTCAATTTTCCATTATCCGTTTAAAGGAGCTTTGTATGAAATTTTGTCTCCATGGTTCCGCGCGCACCGTTCGCGACGCCGTAGAGCGCGCCAAGCGCGCCGAATCGCTCGGCTTCGAGGCGATTTTTTTCGCCGACAGCCAGATGAACAACGTCGATCCCTATCAAGTCATGGCCATGTGTGCCGTCAACACCAAGAAGATCCGTTTCGGCACCGCCGTGACCAACATGGTTTATCGCGACCCGACGATCACAGCAAACTCATTCGCCACGCTCAATGAAATTTCCGAAGGCCGGGCGATCATCGGGATGGGCACGGGCGACGGTCCGGTATACAGTCTCGGCCGAACCGCGACCAAGCTCGTCGATTTTGAAAAAGGGCTGCGCCTCATCCGCGATTTACTGCACGACCGCGGCGTCGATGTGCCCAAAAGCAAAGAGCGCGGCGGTGGCAACGTCAAGCTCAAGGCGGGGAAGCGGCCGGTGCCGGTATACATCTCAGCCGAAGGACCGAAGACGCTCCGTGTCGCCGGACGCACCTGTGACGGCGTCATTCTCGGTACCGGCTTCGATAAACAAGTTACCGATTGGGCGCGCCGGCAAATCGCCACGGGAGCAAAGGAAGAAGGTCGGAGTTTGGAGGAGATCGACATCATGCCCGCTGGCATGATCGTCGTCGACGACGACGGCGACCTGGCGCGCAGGCGCGTGCGCTCACGCATGGCCAATCGCGCCCACCACAACTTTCGCTTCACCATGGAGACGGTCCCGGAGGGCGAAGCGGCAGGCGTCAAGCGCTTCATGGAAAACTTCGACATTTCGAAACCGATCGAAGAGCGCATCGATCCCGATTTCGTCACCGACTATCTGCTCGAACGCTTTACCATCGCCGGCACGCCGGCGGAATGCATCGCGAAGGCGAAACGGCTCGAAGCCGACGGCATCCGACGCGTGCTGCTCACGCCGCCCAACGCCGTCTACGATCAAGTCATGCAAACCTGGGGCGAGCGGGTGATTGCAAAGTATTAACAGCCTCGGCGCGGATATTCATTCACCGGCGGCGGCGATAACCGACGATTCACAACTATTCTGTTCGATGTCACCAAACTAGCCGTGCTTGCCGAGCACCTCCCGAACCGGGATTTTTGATTCCAGATATTTGCTCCGGTTGAGTTCTACGCCGCCGATGTTAAGCTGTGTTGACCGCGTTCTCGCGGCCAATCGATTTGTACGAGGTGATCATGCGTAACAAATTTTCGTGGCTGCTCGCGCTCGCAGCGCTGGCGCTTTTCGCCATGCCGGCTTATTCCGCGACAGCGGATAAAGGCAAAAACGACCTTGTGGTCAAGGATGGCCTGATGGTCAGCTTGGAATATACGCTCAAGAGCCCGGACGGCAAGGTGTTGGAAACCAGCAAGGGCAGAGAGCCACTGAAATATATCCATGGCCAGAAGATGATGATCCCTGGCCTCGAACGAGAGTTGACCGGCATGAAAGTCGGTGCCGAAAAACATGTCACGGTCAAGCCCGAGGATGCTTACGGCAAGATCGATCCCAACGCCGTCCACGAATTTCCCAAAGAAAAGATCCCCGCAAACGCGCTCAAAGTTGGCGCCGTGTTGGCGGCTCGCAGCCCGGATGGAACGGTCGTGCCCATGACGGTGCGTGAGATCAAGGAAAAAACTGTAGTCATGGACCTGAATCACCCGATGGCGGGAAAAACTTTAGTCTTTGACGTCAAGGTCGTCGACATCCAACCAGCGCCGCAGGTGCCGGCCCCACCGGCAAAGGCGGCAACGCCGGCCAAGCCTGCCGCGCCGGCGCAATCGACCAAACCGGCCGATTCGACGCAAAAAAAATGATCCCTATCGGATCTTGAGGCAATGGCAGAGCTTGAGGAATTCGCCGCGCGCCTGCGCCGCGCTCAAGCCGTGGTTTTTTTCACCGGCGCCGGCATCAGCACGGAATCCGGCGTGCCGGATTTCCGTAGCCCGGGCGGAGTCTGGACGAAGTATCAGCCGGTGCTGTTCCAAAATTTTCTCGCCAGCGAATCGGCGCGCGTGCAGCATTGGCAGCTCAAGAAGGCAACCTACGAGCTTTTCAAAACGGTCAAGCCTAATTTGGCCCACTACGCGATCTGCGAATTCGAAAGACGTGGTCGACTCCTCGGCCTGATTACCCAGAACATCGACGGCCTGCACAAGCTCGCCGGCGCGGGGGAAGAGAAATTGGTCGAGCTGCACGGCACCGATCGTCTCGTTACTTGCCTAACTTGCGGCAAGCATTATCAACCTTCCGATGTTTATGAAGCATGGCACGAGGGTTTGCCGACACCGACTTGCGGCGCCTGCGGCGGTTTTCTAAAATCGGCCAACGTCTCCTTCGGCCAGTCGATGCCGGTGGCAGCGATGCAGCGCGCGCAGGCCTGGAGCGAGCAATGCGATATCTTCGTTGTCATTGGTTCCTCGCTGCAAGTCCAACCGGCGGCGTCATTTCCCGTCATTGCCAAACGGAGAGGCGCGCTCCTCGCAATCGTCAACCGCGATCCAACGCCGCTCGACGAGCTGGCCGATTTCGTGCATCACGGCGCCATCGGAGAGTTTTTCCAACAGCTTACAGCGCTGCTTGCCGCGGGATCGAATTGAATTGGAAAGTCGAGGATATTTTCGACAACTTCCGCAGGCCCGATTAACAATGCAAATCCTACGCGCGACCGATGTGCCGTTAGTTCCACAAAACCGAAATTTCTGTTATTCCCGCCTTCGCGCGTTATGCGGCGCGGCGGTTCTTCTCTCCCTAGCGGTTGGCTTGACGATTTTCGCTCGACTGAAGGGCGCGTGGCCAGTTTATATTGTCGCCGCCTTCATCATCATCTGTTTGCTGCTATATCAGAACTCCATCACCGCGAGGTTTCGACCGAGTAATTGGCTGCTGCGCATGACCGACGACGGCCTGTTCGTTAAGTTTCGCTCGTATATGAATTTCCACTTTCCGGATCAAGACCCCACGGTCGCTTTCATCGCCTATTCTGAAATCCGCTCGGCCAAGTACGTAAAAGAGCGCCAAGAATTGCCGAGTCAAGACGGCAGAGCCCGAGGGACTCCGAGCGTGCGAACACGCCGCTTTGTCGACCTCGAACTCGCAGGCAACTCGGTGGCACTGGCGAGCGCGCTGGCGAATGAAACCCGACGCGTAGTCGCAAGATCAAACCAGGGCGGCGCTGCCGTATCGACCCGCTACCAACACTTTCCGGTGGGCCTTTCCGATCGCCATTTCAAAATCGAATGGGACGTCGTCCCGAGCGCCGATGTTCTGCTGGATGCACTGACCCGACACACACTCGTCGAGGCCCCTGGTGAAAGCACCAAAGATTTCACTCATCTCGAGACGCTCGATCGCAACGAACAAGAAGCTCGTTTACTGGAGCTAGCCAAATCCGGGGATATAATCGGCGCGGTAGCGTTGGCGCGGAAGTTATATACTTACGACCTGACCACAGCGAAAGCGTTTGTCGAATCGTTGATTCAAAAATAGCAGCGGTATCGGCCTCATGCGGGCCGGAGCAGAATTTTTCGCGTTCCAGGTTTTGCCGCGTGGCGGACCGCTTCCAGCCCGTCATTCAAGGAATAAATTTTCTCGATCAGCGGCGTTACAGACACCTGTTGGGTTGCGAGCGCATCCAAAGCATCCGGAAACGGCCCGCAGCGCGAACCGATCACATTGACCTCGTTGATCACGATCGGCGCCAGCGACACTTGGTGCGCGCCGGCGATGGTGCTTTTGAGAACCAGCGCGCCGCGCGGACGCACGGCGCTGAGCGCCAATTCAAGACCCGATGCGGATCCCGTCGCCTCGACGACAATATCGAACAGGCGCGGTTGCCAGTCCTTGAGTTGCATCGTCCGCACGCCGGCTTTCTTGATCAAAGCGAGCTTGTCGGCATGCTTGCCGAGCGCGGTGATCTTGGCGCCGGTGAGACGCAGCACCTGGGCGCAGAGATTGCCGAGTTTGCCGTCGCCGAGCACGAGCACCTCGTCGCCGGGATTGAGTTGAATCTGCCTGAGGATTTCGAACGCCGCCGCCAGCGGTTCAGTGAATACCGCCTCTTCGTCGCTCACATCCGCCGGAACCGGGTGGAGGTTCTCCACCGGGACGGAAACAAACTCCGCGAACGCACCGTCGGCGTTTAGAATCCCCATCACGCTCCGGTTCGGACAGTGGCGGCTGAGCTCCCGCCGGCAAGCGTCGCACCGGCCGCAGCCGAAATTGATCTCGCCGACGACCCGGTGGCCGGCAAAACGCTCCGGCCCATCGCTGACGCTGCCGACGAATTCATGGCCGGGCACACCCTTAAAGCCCATATAGCCTTGGAAAATTTGCAGATCGGTGGAACAGATGCCGGCGAGATGAACTTTGATCAGTGCAGTGGGGGCCGGTGGGCGATTGCCAGTCGTGCCTGCATTCCCCGATCGTCGATCCTCGATCATCGAAGCCGCTGATGGCGCCGGGTACGATGAATCGACGCTCAGCGCGTGGCCGTTCCAGTATAGGACACGCATGCTTCCGCCCCCGGTTTAACTCCGCAGCGCGCCCGCCCACTTGGTCTGCGGCGCCGGAACCAACTCGCCCTCGACGTAGATGTCGCAGCCGCGCTCATGCCAGAAGCAGAGCAGTCCTCTGATCTTGGGAATCTCGGGGATCGGATTCATGTAGCCCCAGACCAGATCCTTGAAAGTCTCGCCACCTATCCACACCGACCAGTAGGACGCCGCCCCCTTATAAGGACAGCGCGATATCGTCGCGCTAGGCGTCAGCATATCGATACGCACGTCTTCTTGAGGAATGTAGTAACGTACGGGGTGGTTGGTCTCGAAAACTAGATGGGGCCGACGCGTCTCGGCCACTATGTGGCCGTCGATGACCACACGGACGTGGCGTTGGCTTGGCAGCGCATCGACTCGCTTGAAGGGATCGCGCGCGTGCTTGAAAAGCTCCTCGTTTTCTTCCATCCATTTATCCATCATCGGCCAGTCGAAGGCGAAATGATCTTTGATCGCCCCCGCTGCCGGCAGCGGACTCGGATAAGTCCAAACCGCGTTCTCGGCAGATAGACCGCCGCTTCGGATCGACCAATAAGCAGCTTCGCCTTTGAGCGGGCATTGCGTCTTGTGCGCGCTCGGCAGGAACAGATCCGTCCGCACGTCTTCCTTGGGAAAATAGTAGGCTGGTAGCGCGTCCGACTCGCGCAGAAGCTTGGCGCGCTTGCTGTCCCCGATCGTTTCACCGCCAAAAAAAACCCGCACATGGCGCGGGCTTTCGATCACGTGAATCCACGGTCCAGGATCGCCGATCACCGGCACGCGCTGCTGGGTGACGTTGCTCTGCATTTCTCAGCCTCCCACGTCTCAACCGCTTGGCGATTTCTGAACTTTCCGAAACCTCAGTGCCAAGTTTTCGTTCAAGGTTCCAAAGTTCACGATGGGGACCAGCAACCTTGAACCTTACTTTTGAACGGTCTTACTCTGCTAAGTGTCCTACCCGAGCTTCTTCAGCTTCTGCAGACTGCGCAGCTCGCGCGGCGGTTTCAAGTGCTGCCCCATGATCGTCCACGATACTTCGCTGACGTAGATGTCGCCGCGCGAATCGATGGCGAGGCCGTGCGGCGCAATGAACTGACCCGGTTTTTCACCGGCGTGGATGTCGCCGAGGCGCGCCAGCCGCTGGCCTTTCTTGTCATAAACATCGACGCGATTGCCGAGATTGGGCGCGTCCTTGTTGACGCCCAATCCCGGTCCCAGCTCGCCGACGAAGCAAATCGGATCGGTTTTCGTCGTATCCATATAGAGCGCGCAGGGCCGGTGCATATTGTTCCACTGGGTTTCGTACTTGCCGTGACCGTCGAAGACTTGAATCCGGTTGTTTTCCCGATCGGCGACATAAACCCAGCCGTCTTTGTCCGTCACGATATTGTGAACGATATTGAATTGGCCGGGATCCGAGCCCGACTCGCCCCAGGACAGCAAGAGCTTGCCGTCCGGCGAATATTTGTGCACGCGCGAATTGCCGTAGCCGTCGGAAACGTAAATATCGTTGCCCGGCGAAAAAGCGACATGAGTGCAGCGGTTAAACGGCTCGCCGGCTTGGTAGGGCGACGGCTTTCCCGGCACGCCGAGAGTCATCAAGATTTTACCGTCGAGCGTGCATTTGCGCACAGTATGATCGCCGTCATCGGTGAGAAAGATCGTCTCGTCCGGTCCGATGGTGGCGCCATGAGCCCGCTTGAAAACGCCGTCACCCCAGGCGCGCAAAAAATTGCCGTCTCGGTCGAAGACAATCACCGGATGCTTGCCGCGCGTGAAACAATAGACTTGATCCTTACGATCGACGGCGACTGCGGCAACTTCGTGGAAGGTCCAATCGTCGGGAAGCCTGCCCCAATTTTCGATTACTTCATAGCGATAGTCACCGTTTCCTAAGACAACGCCCATAAAAACCTCCTTGGAGAGTCGCTAGTTCCAAGCCTCTAGTTCCGTTTCGGAACCCACTGGAAACCAGAAGCTATTTTGATTCAAAATCATAAACCTGCCGCCAGGCTTCGAAGCCACCGCTCATGCTGACGGCGTTCTTGAATCCATTTTCCAGAAGAAACGCCGTGGCGCCGAGGCTGCTGTTGCCGTGATAGCAGTACACCACCAGAGTTTTATCTTTATCGGTGTTCTGAAGAAACTCTTGCACGTTGCCGTCGTGCAAATGGATTGCGCCCGGAATACGCGCTTGGCGATATGAGCCGGGATCACGAACATCGACGAATAGGGATTGCTTTTGATCGAGTCTGGCCTTGGCATCGTGAATTTGAATCTGCGGGATTTCCATCGCTCGACTCCTTGTCTACGGCCGTTCTTTTATCAAGCGAGCTGCGGGCTGTCCACCAGCTCAATTTAACGCTTCGCGCTGGCGCGCCGCAAGCGAGCTGCTATAATCCGGCGCCATGAAACTCGCTCCGCTGACGCTCATTTCATTCGCTGCCGTGTTCGAGATCGCAGGTTCCTCGGGCGCCGCCATGCTTGCGCCATTTTTTATGAAGGCGCACGGCTATTCGATCGCGCTCGCCAGCGTTCCCCTATTCGTCAACGGTATCGGCCGCGTCTGCTCCGATCTCATGTCGGGCGTGCTCGCGTCCTATTTCAGCTCGGGCGCGCTCATCGTCGCGGCAACGTTGAGCGCCATCGCGATCAGCGTTCTGGGGCATTTTTTTCTCGACACGACCGCAGTGTTTCTCGGCGCGTTTACCCTCCTAGGCATCAGCGAAGCGATGTTCGCTCTGTCAATCCGCAAGATCGCCTTCGAACAATCAACGCCCGGACAGCAAGGGCGCGCCCAAGGCCAGGTCGCAGCGGCGCTGGGCATCGGCTTCTCCGTCGGCCCCTTGATCGGCGGCTTCGTTGGCAAGGCATTCGGACCGGAGGCGCTCTTTGCGCTCTACGCTCTGCCGCAGTTGGGCGGCTTGATCCTGTTGTTCCTCGCTGGCGCGCACCGCTCCCGGGAGGTCACCCAGGAACGCTCCGTGCAATTATGGACCGAAGGCAAACAATTGCTGCGTCAGGGCTGGTTTCTCACGACCGCTCTGGCGATATTTCAGTCGTTTGTCATGCTAGTGGGCGTGACCCGGATCGCGTTTCCGTTTCTCGCAGCGCACCAGCGCGGCTTCGGTTTGGATTCGGTCGGTACGATGGTATCGATCTCGCGCATGACCGACACTCTCGGACGTTACACTGGCGGCTGGCTATGCGATCGAATTACTGCGCCGCGGGTGATCTTGCTCGGCGTCGGGATCGGCGTGCCAATGTTCCTTTTGCAGCCTTACGGCGCCGGCGTTTTAACGTTGGTGCTGCCGTTGGCGATCATGACGATGGGCTTCGGTTACACCAACGTGGGCGCCACGACCTTCGCCCTCCAATCGGCAGACAGCAATGCCAAAGCGCTGGCTCTCGGCCTGACCCGCGCTGCTTCATCGCTCGGCAATGGTCTAGGGCCGCTCATCGCCGGCGCGTTGGTGCAGTCGCTCGGCTATGGATTGGGGTTTCCCGCCATGGCGGCGTTGTCTGCCTTCGTTTTTCTGCTGGCTTGGTATGGTTTGAAACGAAAGTCGGACGGAACTCGGTGATGAGGTTGATGCAGTATTGGAGTGATGGAGTAAAGGGTTAACAAATTCCCCAATACTCCACGACTCCAGCACTCCAATCTGTATGGTCCACGTGCGGCTTTAACGCAATCCCTTGTACTCCTCCCCGATGCCGAGATCCTTTAAATATTCGATGCTGTTGTTCGCGTAACCGACCTGGCCGGCTTTCTCAGCGCGCCACGCGTCGAGATACTTGACGATTTCGTCGAGCGGCAAAACGTCGGCGTATTTTTGGTTCATGTCGAAGAGATTGATCGCGTGGCAGGCCTCGTGGCGGTCGAATACACACTCTTCGGCAACGATCATGCGCAGCCGGTTTGTCGTGCCGTCGACCACGCTGGCGCGCACGCAGCCACTGGTGCTTTCGCCGCAGGTGATGATGGTGTCGACGCCGAGAAAGTTGAGATGGCCGATCAGCGGCGTGCCCCAGAACGCGCTCGGCGAGACCTTTTTGAAAACGGTTTCGCCCGGTATGGGTTTCACCTCATCGACGATATCGTAACGGCGGCGAAAACGATCGAGATCCTCTTTCGACATCGTCGCCCGCTTCTTGGTATCGCGCCGAAAGGCCCAGGGCTCGACGGCGACGCCGTCCATGCCGGTAACATGGATGATCGGAATGCCGACTTCACGCGCCTTGGCGAGCAGCTTTTGAATGTACGGAAGCGCGTTCCAGCCGGCGAGCCCGCAACTACCCGGCCAGGTCTTGATCGCCTCGGTCACAACCTCCGGCTTGTCGCCGAACACCCAGCGGTAAAGATCGATCAACAATAGGGCCGGCCGCTCGCCGAAACCGATGCGCCGGTCAGCCTTGCCGACCAGGGTCGCCTTGTCCTGTTCGGTTAAAAATTTCTCCCACACTCGCTCAGCCATGGATCACCTCCCCGATTCGTTATGCATTGGACATTTATCATTCACGTCG
This sequence comes from Chloroflexota bacterium, assembly GCA_050257635.1. Lineage (GTDB taxonomy): Bacteria > Desulfobacterota > Binatia > UBA9968 > UBA9968 > DP-20. The sequence continues at coordinate 10,490 of JBLMXG010000020.1, read as the reverse complement.
TTTGACGGTCAAGATGATCGGGACTCTATTGCTCCGGCGGTTTCGAACGCGTTATAGTCAGTGCATGAAGGAACTTATCCCGATCGATCTCAAAGAGATCGTCGAAGATGTCAAAGCCGAAGGCAAAAGCCGCCGCGTGCTGTGGCAGGATTCGGAATCAATCGCGTTTTTGAGCAGCGGGCGCAAAGAGCGCTGGGATTTTCACATCGACCCGGCGGATGAAGTGACGCTGCAATTGACCGGCGTGCAGCATCTGGTCTATCGAACTCCCGACGGCAAAGAACAAACGGCGGACATCACGGCCGGCCAAATTTTCTTTTGTCCCGCCGGCGTGCCGCACTCCCCGCGCCTGGAACCTAATTCCTGGTTCATCGTCTTCGAGCGCAAACGCCGGCCCGGCGAAATCGACCACTTTAAATGGTTCTGTAACAACTGCGGCGAAAAGGTTTACGAGACCTCCGTCGAGGTTGGCGATTACCGCGCCGATCCGGTGGGCCGGGTCTACCAGAAGTTCTCCGCCGACGAGAGACTACGCACCTGCAAGAAATGCGGCGAGGTTATTCCGGCGCCGCCGTCCTGAGCGCCGCGAAAGACCGCGCAAATCACCGGCACAAGACTGATGTTCATGGCAAATTCGAGAAACAACTATGTCACGCGTCTGACCCGATTGGCCGCGGCCTATCGCCAGGCGGAAGCCGAGGTTGTCCGCGCATTTTTTGCAAAGCCGAGAAAAGCCAAAGATCATGTTCGCTGGCTGAAGGCGCAGGGATTCAAGGAATATTCGGCGATCAAACCGATCCTTGCCGCATTGACGGCGCTCTATTCCGGCGTCGGTCGAACCGTGAACCGCCACGACTATGCCGAACTGACAGAGAAATTGGCCGATGAAACCAGACACGCCCGCCTTGTGATGGATCTGCTCCAAGAAATCACCGGCAAGAAATTTTCACCGCACCATCTCACCTGGCTGCCAGAGGACCGAAGGCTTGCCCGAGTGCGCGCGAAATATTCCAAGAGCTACGCTGCGCTGCTACACGGTTCGAGAAAAATCACCGCGCGGGAAATCAAACGGCGCGATGAACGGATCGAGCGTGCCGCGATCACGCTCACCGAGGGCGGCGGCGGCGCGCTCTATCTAGTGTGCGACAAGCTCAAAAAACGGGGTGTCGAAGGCAAGATTGCCAAGGTATTTCACGGTATCCTGCTCGACGAAGTCGAACACAAAGCCAGCGGCGCCCGCGCGTTGGCGGCGCTGATCCGCGATGAAGCCGCTTTTCGTCGCGCCGGCGAAATCATCTGCCAAGTGTCCGGCCAGCGCTTGCGCATGCGCAATGAACAATTCGGCTTTCCTCTCAGCTGCGACCAGCTCGCCGCCCTCGAAAGCCGAGCCAGGGAGTCGGTTGATTGAGGCTGAGCACTCTTATCGCGGTTATTATTTGGGGCCTGTTCTACAGCGCTGCTCAAGCGGCGCTCGATTTGCCGCCGCTCACAACCGGCGTGAACGATTTGGCCGGGATGTTTCCGCCCGCAAGTCTTGACGATCTCGAACATCGCCTGCACCGTTTCCATACCGAAACCGCAAACACCGTCGCGGTGCTGACGATCAAGAGCCGCGACGGCGAATCCATCGACAGTATCGCCCAACGCGCGTTCAAGAGATTGCCGTTGAGCGATTCCGACCGGCAGAGAAGCGTTCTACTGGTGGTTGCGCGCAAAGAGCGCGAGGTGGCCTTTGCCGCCGGCCCGCAGTTGCAGCCTTTGCTGTCGCAGCCGCTCGCGGGCCGACAACTTCTCGCCAAGGTCGCCCTTTACTGGGACGGTATGAGGCCCGATCTCGGCGTCCATGGCGCGGTGCACTTTCTCTTTCGCGTCATTCGCGGCGATATTCGCGTTGGCAGCCAAACCGAAGAGGAACGATTGGAAGAAACTTCCCTGCGTGGCAAAGAAGCAGGGCCGATCTTCGCCCTCTGCTTGGCACCCTTCCTGGCTTTTTTTGTCGGCGTGCTCTGGGGAATCTATGCCACCCAATATGGCGTCCAGCGCAACACGCGCCTTTTGATGGGCGCGATTTTCGGCGGCGCCACGGCCAAGACTGTCGCGACGCTGGCCTCCTTTCTGGGCAGCTACGGTGACAACCTGTGGTACTTCATCATGGCGCTCGCCATTCCTCTCGGTGTGTTCGGCAGCCTGACCGAATTCTGGATGTCGGGGGATTGGAGCGGGATACCCCGAGTGAAAGGGCGGCGGCGCAAGCCCGAAGACAACATGGGAATCTAAGCTTGTTCCGGGTTGGAGGATGAATTTTAGGCTGTCCCGCCAGGGTTCGAGCGAAATGGCGATGTCTATCCAGCTTGATCCGATATCGCGGCGCGATTTCTTGGGCATCGCCCTGGGCGCCGGCATCGCTGCGATTCAAGGGAAATTTGCCATGGCGGATACAGTCCTGCACAAATCGATCCCAAAGACCGGAGAGAATTTGCCCGCCGTCGGACTCGGCACCTGGCAAACTTTCGACGTCGGCGCTGCGCCGGCCGACCGCGAACCGCTGAAAAAAGTTCTGAGCCAATTCGTGCGCGCAGGCGGCAGCGTCGTCGACTCCTCCCCCATGTACGGCCGATCCGAAAGCGTCACCGGCGACATCGCCGCCGAGCTTGGCGTGCAAAAGCAACTCTTTCTAGCGACCAAAGTTTGGATCTCGGGTCGCGACGCCGGCGTCCGGCAGATGGAAGCATCTTTCAAACGCCTGCGTACTCCGCGCATGGACTTGATGCAAGTCCATAATCTGGTCGATTATCGTACCCACCTGAGCACGCTCCGAGCTTGGAAAGAGCAGGGCAAAGTTCGTTACATCGGCGTCACCCATTACACGGAAAGCGCCTATGACGAGCTCGCGCGCGTCATCAACAGTGAAGAGCTGGACTTTGTCCAGCTCAATTACTCCCTGGTCGAGCCCGCGGCGGAGAAGCGGCTCTTGCCGCTTGCTGCCGACAAACGGCTTGCCGTGCTGGTCAATCGTCCCTTTGCGGCCGGACAATTATTTCGCCGCATTCGCGGCAATGCTCTGCCACCCTGGTCCAAAGATTTCGGCTGCGGGAGCTGGGCACAATTTTTTCTGAAATTCGTCATCGCCCACCCGGCCGTTACCTGCGCGATTCCGGCGACGGCCAAGGTCGATCATCTGGTCGATAATATGAAGGCAACAAACGGCGCTATGCCCGACGCCGCGACGCGCCGGCGCATGGCGCGCTATGTGGCCGAGCTCTGAGGCGAGAAACATCCACGCGAGCCCGCAGATTGACACCTCGCCACACTGGTGATAGCGCTGGCACCGAAATCAAACCCGAGGAGGATAAAATCATGGCCAAACTCCGGCACCTTGCGATCCTTACGCACCAACCCGATAAGCTCGCAGATTTTTACAAGCGGGTTTTTGAAATGACAGAAATGTATCGCACCAAGAACGGCTCCGTGCATCTATCCGACGGCGAAGTCAATCTAGCGATCTTGAACGCAAACGATCCAAAAGAGCCAGGGCACCAGCCAGGCCTCTATCACTTCGGCTTTCATGTCGAAGACAACAAAGAAACCGCCAAACGCATCCAGGAAATCTATCCCGAAGGGGCGCCGAAAGAACGCGAGGCCACCTACGCCGAGGGACGCGGCTGCGACCCGGACGGCAACCTGTTCGACATTTCCACGGTCGGTTGGGGATACAAACGTCGCATGGATCTATAGGCGCGCGGGTACACTGTCCGCACAGCTATTCCCAGGAAAGGCAATCTGGCCGCGCACGGCCCAAAGCGTGCGCAGCATCTCGCGATTATCGAGAACTGCAGTCTCAACCTCGAAGCAGCAATGGCTCACGAGCGTCGCGGATCGGCGCTAAGCCAAGCAAATCGCATAAAAAGATCGAAATCCGAGTGCATTTCGTTGAAGCGGACGAAAGCTCATGCTATCGTCTCGTGTTTAATGGAGCACCCACATAAGAACATTATCGCTGCCGCTCTAGTTCAGTGGTTCGATGCCGACTATCACGCCGTCGGTGCGACAACTCGGATACGCGATATCGACAGAGTCAATTGGCTTCGCTGTCTGCCCTTCGTCATTCTTCATTTAGGATGTCTCGGAATCCTTGTCGTCGGTTGGAGTTGGACTGCAGTTTGTGCTGCAATTAGCCTTTATTTCGTCCGGATGTTCGCCATCACCGGCATCTATCACCGCTACTTTTCCCATCGCACGTTCAAAACCTCGCGCGCCGCGCAGTTTGTTTTTGCCCTCGTGGGCGCGTCGTCGGCGCAGAGAGGACCGCTCTGGTGGGCCGCCAACCATCGTAACCATCACCGCGAGTCCGACACGCCGGCCGATCCGCATTCCCCGGTGCATTACAGTTTTTTTCGTTCTCACGCCGGCTGGTTCATGTGCACGCGCTACTACGCCACCCAATACGAGCGGATCCGCGATTTCGCGCGCTTTCCCGAGCTCGTCTGGTTGAATCGTTTCGATAAAGCAGCGCCTGCCGCGTTGGGGCTAGTCGTATACCTTTGCGGCCTGTGGCTTGAGTATGCCGTGCCATCCCTCGGTGTCACCGGCATGCAGCTGTTCGTTTGGGCGTTCGTTCTCAGCACAACGGTGCTTTTCCACGCCACCGCCAGCATCAATTCGCTCGCCCACTTATTCGGCAACAAGCGTTACGACACCGGCGACGAAAGCCGGAACAACTTTTTGCTTGCGCTGATCACCCTCGGCGAAGGCTGGCATAACAACCACCATAAACATATGAGCTGCACCCGTCAGGGTTTTTTCTGGTGGGAAATCGATATCACCTACTATGTTTTGAAACTCCTCTCCTGGATCGGCGTGATCTGGGACCTCAAGCCGGTTCCCGCCAAAGCCTACAACCGCGACGAACAACTGCCGCGGAGAAAATACGCCTCGGCTGCCTAGTTCATCCGCAAAATTTTCCGCGTAACCGTGAAGATCGGCCCTGCCGCGGTGATCCCAGCAGTGCATGAGGACTGTCGCCATGCACTACATTTTCGGGATCGTTGAGTTTCCCACCCGGCGCAGGTAGCATGGGTGGCGACCTCGAATCCGACCGCGGCCATGGACATAGATATTTTAAAAAGCGTCTCCTTGTTCCAGGATCTGGATCAGCGGGCCCTTGCAAGTCTTGCCGCACTCCTGGTGCCAAAGAAAATTTCTTCCGGAACGGTGATCTTCCGCGAGTTGGACGATTCCGACGCGCTCTTTTTGGTAGAAAACGGCCGAATCATCATCAGCAAGCATGTCAAGGGCGACGTCGATATCGTTCTCACGCGTTTCCAGCGGGGCGACTTTTTCGGCGAGATGGGACTATTTGACACGGCGCCCCGCTCCGCCACCGCGCACGCGGAATCCGACGCAGTGCTCTGGCGCCTCGACCGCAACGCCTTCGAGCATATCCTCACGGATTATCCTGAGATGGCCGCTAGAATTTGCTACCGGCTGGTGAATGTTTTCATCGCGCGACTGCGAATGACCAATGAACAAGCCCGCGAGGCGATACGCTGGGGCCTGGAAGCGACCGGATATTCACCGACGGTCGATAACGGATCATTCGGCCGTAAGTCGACTTGAAGATCACGATGGCCAATCCAGCCAAACTCGAGCTGCTTACGCGCGCCTCCGGCGCGGCGGATTTTCAGATCGTCGAGGTTGAAAGTCGGCGCGTTTACTGGACCTATAAGCCGCGGCGTTTGCCGGCGACGGAATGGGAACTCACGGCGCAACCCCTGGGCGCGGACGGAGCGCGCTACTATGTGCTTAAAAATCTCCGTCTCGACCGCTACCTGCTGCTCAGCGCCAAGGAGCATTTTCTCTGGGAATACTTCGACGGCCGCCATTCGCTCGATGAAATCGCCCGCGCCTTTCACCTGACGATCGGCGCCTTCGATCACTCGTTGATCCGGCAATTCCTGCGCAAACTTTATAGCTGCGGTTTGCTGGAAACCCAGTCAGGCACCGATTTTCGGCCCAGCCTTGCCGACGTCCACGCGCAGGGTTGGCCGCATCGGCTGAAAACGGGGCTGCAAAGATGGCGCGGGTTTTCATTTAAAATTCCCAACGCCGACCGATTCTGCTCGCAGATTTATGATTGCGGCGGTTTTTTATTGTTTCGTCCGATCACCTTCTGGATGGCGGTTGGCGTCGCCGTCGTCGCCGTTGTGCTGGCGGTTCGCGACGGACCGAACGCGGTAAATTTCGCCTACTATCTGAAAACTCGACCGTTCACCGTCACCGGTGCGATGTTGCTCACCTTGTTCGCTGTTTCTATGATGCACACCCTCGTCCACGCGCTCGCATGCAAGGCCTACGGCCGCAGGGTGCGGGAGTTGGGATTTTTTCTGCTGCAAGGCATCCTGCCGACCTGGTACGCCGATATCACCGACATTTTTATGTCCAGCCGGCGCGCCCGCATGGTGGTCGACTTTGCCGGCCCGATGGTCGAACTCGTTTTGGGGAGCGCCGCGGTCATCGGTGCGCATTTCGCCGGGACGGGGTCCGTCCAAGCAGTACTGTTCGGCATCGGCGTGATGCTGTGGGAAAGCGTCTTGATCAACCTTTACCCGTTTAGCTTTCTCGAAATGGACGGCTACAATATCCTGGCGGATCTGCTGGCCATGCCGATGCTGCGACAACAGGCGTTGGCGCTGGCGCCGAGCTTGCGGCACCGCCTCCGGATGGTGCGGTCCGTCGAACGCGCCGAATGGCTGCAGATAGGCTACCTAGCCCTTTGCGCGGTATCCCTGCTGGTTTATGTGATCGCTCACCTGGGTGCCATAAATTCGCTCTTGCACTTTTCCCCGACGTAAGGAGCGAACGCCGAGGCGCGAAACACTTTTGTGCTTAGCAGCGGTATCGTTGTGACCTGCCTCGTCATGCGCTTCCTTCGCACACCGGGGCGCTAAGCCTTCTTATTTTCTTGCCAACTCGCGCAGCGCTTTTTCCCACCGATCGCTTTCACGCTCGAGCTGCTCGATCGACATGCCTTTTTCGATATACCATCGTTTAAAGCCGTATTCCTTCACGGCGCTGCCGTATTCGAAACTTTCTAAAATTTTCTGCCCTTCGGGGCTGAACAGAAAGTCGATGAACAAAACCGCTCCGTGTGGATGCGGCGCCTGCGCCGACAGCCCCGCGCTGCCTGCGCTCGCCGGCACGATATCCATCGGCAGCCAAGCCACCGGCGCACCTTTCGCTGCCGCCACCAGGGCATGGTTACGAAAGATCGTCGGCGACGCCTCGACCTCGCCGGACGCAATCATATCGTTCAGCGCCTGTCCGGAAACCGAATGCATGACGATTTCCTGGCCACGCAGTTTTTGCAAAAATTCTTCGCCTTTGGTTCTGAGCATCGCCCCCACCGTGCGCGATCCGGTGTCGGTGGTCACCATTGCCATCCTGCCCTTCAATGCCGGGTTCAAAAGGCCGTCGTAATTTTTCGCCACGGCGCTGGCCGGAAGTTTTTGTTTATTGTAAGCAAACCCCATATACGACTCGCGATCCGTGGCCCAAAACACCGCGCCATTTCCCGCCCCTTCCTTCGAATCGGCGGAAAACTTCGCAAGATGAGGCACGCTAAACGGCGTGAGCCGCTTCATCGCGCGCATCAGCATCAGCAACGGCGGCGAGCTTTCCGCCACGTCCATGATAAACTTTTTCGCCTGGCTTTCGGCCAAGACTTTTGCGATCAGATCGCGACTCGCGCCGCGATAGGCTTCGACCGGCACGCCGTACTTCGCCTCAAAGGCGCGGGCCAACGCCCTGTACGATCCCCCGGCCAGCGCGGTGTACCAAACCACTTTGCCCTCCCGCTTCGCGCCGGCCACGAGCAACTGCTCGCGATCGGGGCCATTGTAGACGGCGAGTTCGGCCAGGGTGGACGGCTTAGTTGATTGCGCCAATAGAGAATCCGGGCACAACCAGACGAGTAATATTATGGCGCTCGCAAAAGACCCCACGGTTATCTCCTTCTTTGATGTCATCCTAAATTAATGAAGCCGCCTAAATTGCTTTCACGAATGCGTAGGGGGGTCGGCCGCCTCTCCCAAGGATCGTATCCTGCTCGCCCTCACCATCCCGCCAGCGCCGCCGCCCCAGGATGGAAAAATGACATATAGTCAATCCGCATCGGCGATAGGCCTTGTTCATGGGCATATTGTGTCATCGCTTCCAACACGGTGCGATTATTCTCGATGTTGTAGGCCCAATAATTCTCACCCATCAGCGCGCGCTGCTCGGCGACGACGGCGGCGATCCATGAGTAAGCGATAACTTGCGGGTCGGAACCTTCGAGCCGTTCGAAGGCGATGTCGCGCGACTCGCGAAAAGCCTTCAACAACGCGACCGGAGCCTCCGGATGGCGATCGACGAAAGGCTGTTTTAAAGTCACGATATGACTGGTGGGGAAGATCCCTGTGTTCCTAAAATAGTTCTGCTCTTCGTTCCGGTAGTCACGAAACAGCCGGCGTATACGCGCATCGCGCGCCGAGATCGACGGCAGAATGTTGGGGCCGATCACCGCATCTATTTTGCCTGCTATCAGCAACGTATCCAACAGATGATCAGCCTCACCGCCGCCTTCGACCTTCTCGATGTGGATTCCCTCTGCCACACCCTCTTTTTTCACCCGCGGCGCCATCCATTTAATCCGTTTCAAATCGACACCGTAATAATGCTGCAGCGCGCCGCGTGCCCAGACGCCGGCGGTGTTGTCCCATTGCATGATGCCGACGCGCCGCCCCTCTAAATCCTTCGCGCTCTCAATGCTGGCCTTGCTATTGACAAATATGTAGGCGAGACGAAATTTACGGTTCGGAAATGCAGGGATGGAAATATGCGCTGCGCCTTGCGCGTGAGCGCGCACCCGGGCCGCAAAACCGCAGTCCCAGGCGTCTGCCTCCTCCTCATTGCGCACAAAGTCCCACTCGAAGCCTTCGATCTTTACCGTCCCATCGGTGATCGGCATGTTGGTGTCGATGGTCGGTTCGCGAAAATAGAATTTCAGTTTCGGATGCGCCATGATTTTCCTCTCCTTGGCAGCTTATTCGCAACCCGTTGCGTCTACCGCCTTATCATCAATTGCCGGTCGCGCCTAGCGCCAGCTGGAAAATTGCTTTTTTTTCAAATAGCTGGTAGCGGAACAAGACAGCAAGCGAATCGAGAAGAGCGCTGTCCCGCCGCACGCGCGGGCGAGTAAACAGAGGAGGGAGATCATGAGCGACCTTCACGCCGTACCGGAAACGCCCGAGTTAAACGCTTTGCACGCGCGACTCGCGCAGTACTCCTTGGGCGGCCACTGGCAAACGCGCCAGAGCAATCCGGAGCTCGTCCCCCACCTCTGGCCATGGTCCGTAATTTATTCCTGTCTCATGGAGTCCGGTGAGGTCGTGAAGCTCGGCGGCGTCGACGACGCCGCGAAGCGGCGCACGGTGCAACTCGTCAACCCCGCGCTGACCGACAAAAAAGCTACCTCGCGCACGTTGCAGATGTCGATCCAGCTTGTGAAGCCGGGAGAAAGGGCCGAATGCCACCGCCATACCATGGCGGCGCTGCGCTTCGTCGTCGAGGGAGACGGCACAGGCTACACCAACGTCGAAGGCGAAGAGATGTTGATGGAACCCGGCGATTTAGTGCTGACACCGAATTGGACTTGGCACGATCATTTCAACGCGGGCAAGAATAATCTGGTATGGCTCGATGTGCTCGATGCGCATCTGACCCGTCATCTCGACGCCGGATTCCAGGAAAACTACGGCGAAGGTCCGGCCCAGCCGATCGTCAAGCGCGACGGTTACTGCAAACAACAGTACGGCACGATACGCCCGCGAGGGGCGCATTTGACGAACGCAGCGGTGCCCTACGTTTATAAGTGGAAGGACACTTTGAGCGCGCTCAACGAAGTGGCCGAAGCGGGCGAGCGCGACCCGCACGACGGCGTGTTACTCGAATACACCCACCCCGTAACCGGCGGTCCGACCATGCCGACGATCGGTTGCTGGGTGCAGTTGATTCCTCCGGGAGATTCGACAAAACTCCATCGGCACACAAGCAGCACCATTTATCATGTCGTGCAAGGTGAAGGCGCCACGTCGGTCGGCAAATCGAAAACGTCGACGATGGAGCTGGATTGGAGTGCGCACGATTGCTTCTTCGTACCGTCGTGGAATTGGCATCAATTCAGGAACAGATCCAACAATGAACCGGCGATAGTTTTCTCGGTAACGGATCGTCCGGTGCTAGAAAGCTTGGGTTTGTTTAGAGAAGAAGAATAAACTTGGAGTGTTTGAGTAGCGGGTTCCCTCGAAACCATCACTCCACTACCCCATCGCTCCAACTAGACAGAAAGGAATCTAATCCATGGCTCGTCAGTACAAATGCATCTCCGGCGACGGTCACATCGATCTCAATCCCGACCTTTGGCGCGACCGCGTCCAGGCGAAATGGCGCGA
>JBLMXG010000019.1:0-3482 GCA_050257635.1 Chloroflexota bacterium | reverse complement strand
CGAGAGAGAGCTGGATCAAACAGACCTTTTCGAAATAGTTATGCAGGCTATCGGCTTCGGTATCCAGCGCGACTTGTTTCGCCGCGTGGATATGCTGGATCACGGTCTCGACCGCCTCGCGCTCTTGGACGTAAAGGTATGCCGCGTCGCCCGGTCTACTCAAAGACGCGTTCTCCTTTTTATGAATTCTTGAAGACTCACTTTGAACCCCTGGGATTCAGGATCAAGAGCCGGAACACCGGGCGAAAGTTATCGGTGAGCGAAGATGTCTCATCAGCCGGGCACTCTCGGTAACGGCTGGAACGGAGAGCCGCGTCAATCTCTCTCTCAGCGTTGGAAATCTTGGCCCGTAAATAGTGCGGAACGGTCGGTTGACTCGCGCTTACCACCTCGCACCTTCTGCCTATTTGAGCGTGGCTCCTAAGTACTTGGAACGAACCATTTTTCAGACAAGGGATTTTTGCAGCGATAGGAATATTCCTTCGTTTATTTCCTAAAGCTGGAGTTAAATTTCACCTTGTGCAGCAATCAGAGTTCCCATTTCTCTGCGAAATAGCTCTAAGATGCCGTTTTCGCTTCGCTTGGCGCACTCTTTGCTGAAACAAAAGTTGTTTGAGAGTTTTTTTACAGTTCGCCGAAGGTTCGAACGTTTCATATTGAAAGATCATAACGCCTGATAAGGCACTCGGAAAGGAGACCGCCCCTTGGACACTGAAATTACCGCAACCAGGCCTTTAGCATCAATCTACCGCAACAAAGAATCCGCGCCGATCAAAAAGAGTTACAAGTCGGTGCCGGAAAACTGCAAAGTATTATCAGAAATCAAATACCACAAGGTGGTTTCGGATCTTGAATCGATCCTGTTGGACATCAGTACGGACGGAGTCGGCATCAATACTCCAGACGGAAAAATCAGTCCCGCGACACTGAAGAGCTGGGCCGAATACCTCAGAAACGCACTTGAGACGCTCTCTAAAGCGCAATAGAGAAAAGGTAAGATCCTGCCTTATTTTTACCCGTAGGTCGGCCACGTGGGCACTTCGGCCCGCCCGGCTGATTACCGAGTTCGCGGCGCCTTAACCGTAATGGGCGCAGGATGACTCGTCGTCTCGTGCATCATTGATCCGCCTTTTCTGCTCTTTTCTTGTATCGACTCGCTACGCCGGCGTAAGGCGCTTCCGGACCGCCCATTAGCAGTCAGGTCACCACGAGATGAGCGCGGCGAGTTTTTACCTTTCGATGTCGCTAGAATTCTGTCAACACCGAAACATCGATGAGATGTGAGCGCGCTTCGGATGAACCGGATAGGTTTGGTTAGACCGACGCTTCGGTAATTTCGGCGACCCTCCGGCCTTCCACTTCGTCGACTCGGCGCAGAATTAGAGCACCCGTGACGAATAGGATAACCACCGAAAGAATCCCCCAGCGGCTGCTGCCAGCCAATTGTCCGACCATACCGAAAATTGCCGGGCCGATGATGCCCGCCACTTTCTCGCCAGTGCTGAAAAAACCAAAGAACTCGCTACTCCTCGACTTCGGCACCATCGAGGCAAACAGCGAGCGGCTCAGCGCCTGAGTGCCGCCTTGCACCAACCCCACCATGATCGCGAGCGCGTAAAAGTGCCATGCGCTTCGGATCAAGAATCCGGCGAGCGAGATAAACGTGTAAACCGCCAGCCCGGCCAAGATGGAACGTTTTGTGCCGAGATAAGATGCGACCCTGCCAAAGCCGATAGAGCTCGGAAAGCCGATCAACTGGGTCAAGATCAATGCGATGAGCATGTCGTCGTGGCCGATGCCGATTTCATCGCCGTAGGCGGCGGCCAGCTTGATAATCGTGCTGATGCCGTCGTTGTAGATCCAAAAGGCTACGAGAAAGATCGCCAATTGACGGTAGCGGCGAATTTGTGCCAACGTGGAGGCTAAACGGAGCAAAGCATTGGCTACCACGGGCGCGCCTATGGTGCGCCCGCCGACCGCGCTGGAATCCTTAACCCGGCGAAATAACGGCAGAGCAAAAACCAACCACCAGACCGCCACGCTGACAAAACAGACGCGTAGAGCAAACTCTCTGTCAGCCATCCAGAACCACTGCGGTCGCAGGAGCCATACGGCATTGAGGATTAAGAGCAATCCGCCGCCGAGATATCCGAGCGCATAGCCGCGCGCGGAAACGCGGTCAAGATCGCTTGGCCGCGCAATATTCGGCAACAAGGCCTCATAAAAAATGTTGCCGCCGGCAAAGCCGAGATTGGCGATTGCAAACAACAGGGATCCGAAAAAAAAACTGCCCTCGCCGAGAAACGCCAGGCTCGTCGAGCCCAATACCCCAACGATGAGAGCGACACCGAGAAAACGCTTTTTGCCGCCGATGATATCTGCGACCGCGCCGAGAGCCGGGCCGATCAGGGCGACCACCAGCAATGAAAGCGAAGTGGTGTAAGCCCAATAGGCGGTGGCTTCTTCGGGCGCGAGGCCGGCATGGAGCACCAGCCCGCGGTAGTAAACCGGGAAGACAGCCGTGAGAATGATGACCGCGAACGCGGAGTTCGCCCAATCATACATCGCCCACGCCTGGATGACACGATGATAATCGCGTTCGGATATTGCTAGCGGCAAAGCGGGGCTGCTCACGCTCACAACCTGGGCAAGCTATTTCGCCGACGATTGCGAACGGACCACCAACACCGGGCTTTTCGAATGCTGCACAACCCGTTTCGTGACGCTGCCGATGAGCCATCGCCCAATGCCAGACTGGCCATAGCTGGTCATGGCGATGAGACTTCCCGAAATCTTTTGGGCAAGGTCGACAATTTCCCCCGCTGCGCCGTCGACCCCGCCTTCGATCAAGCGGGTCGACAAATGACCTATACCGCGCGCCCGCATCTGATCCGCTTTCTCGCTCAAGTATTTGTTTCCCTCCGCCTTGTCCCGTTCCCACAATTCTTTGAGATTCGGAATCGCGCCGAACACCGGAAGAAATGCGTCCGGTGGTCCAGCATAGACATGTCTGGTGACGTGTACCAACAACAAATCGACATCCAGAAGATTGGCCAACTGCGATACAGGCGGCAAAATTTTCTCCGCCGGCTCGGAACGGTCCAACGGCACTAGAATCGTTTTCAGCGGGACCTCCCCTCCTGTGTCCACACCGCCAGGTCGCATCAACAACAAGTCGCTGGTTAACCCATACAGGACTTTCTCGGCGACGCTGCCGAGCAGCCAGCGCGCGGCTCCGGAATAACCATGGGTCGCCATGGCGACCAGGGTTCCCGGCTCAACGCTCGCCATATTGATGATCACCTCTGCCGGATTTCCCAGTTCGATTGTGCACTTAATCTTGGTGCTTCCGGAAAAAGAGTCGGCAACCTTTTCCAAATAGTCGCCGCGTTGCATTGGCGGCGCATAGGGCGCCAGACGAGCGGGGTCATTCACGTGCAGGAGTTCCACCGGCGCCTTCAGAGCGGTCGCCAGCCAGCGAA
>JBLMXG010000018.1:0-7629 GCA_050257635.1 Chloroflexota bacterium | reverse complement strand
CGTTCCAAATGTTCCAGACGTTCCATAGGTTCCAATCGTTCGAAGCCCTGAAAGCTAAAAAGCCATGAATACCAAGGATGAGTCGTTCAAAGATTTTGTGCCCGATCAACTAAAAGACTTAGACGGTGTCGAAGCGCGTCAGATGTTCGGCGGCTTCGGTCTTTATCGAGACGAAGTATTTTTTGCGATCGTTCACCAAGGGCGGTTCTATTTCAAGATCAACGATGTGACCGTCGGTGAATACCGCAAGCGCCGGATGAAACCGTTCCGGCCCAAGTTGCGGCAAGCGATCAAGAGCTATTATCAAGTACCGGCAGAGATCATCGAAGATTGCGATCGGTTGCACGGCTGGGCGATCAAAGCGATCGGCTGCCAAACATCAAAACGTCCATAAGGAGGAGAATATGAGTACTCTCACAGGCGGATGCCAATGCGGGGCGGTGCGCTACGAATGCGCGGCGGAGCCGCTCTTCAGCGGCAACTGCCATTGCCGAGATTGCCAGAAAGCGACCGGCGGCGCTTATGTCCCCGCATTTGCGGTGCCCGTGCAGGCGGTGAAGATCACCGGCGAGGTCAAGTGTTACGACAGCCGCGCCGACAGCGGCCATACCTTCAGCCGCGGATTCTGCCCCACTTGCGGCGGCCGAGTCTTCGGCAAGACCTCCGGCTTCCCGCAATTCATCTTGATCACCGCCGGCAGCCTGGACGATCCGAGCCGCTTCAAACCGGCGATGGATTTTTTCACGTCCAGCGCCCAGCCCTGGGATCCCATGGACCCGGCTTTGCCGAAGTTTCCCAAGCAGCCGCAAAAATAGTAGCGGCCGTTTCCAAAGATCGGCAGCAACCCGCATTCATTTATTTTTCTTCGGCGGCACGCTGTAGATGCTCTGAGTGGGATTGAAGAAATGATCCAGCACCAGCCAGAGGCTTCGGGCGTGGTGGAAGAAGAGCAGCGGAAAAATCACCGCGAAGGGTACCCAGAGGGCGAGCTGTTGGTTGATGGTTAAGCCCGTGAACACGTCCAGGAGAAAATAGCCGGGCACGGCGATGGCCACCGTCGCGGCGTAATTGATATACATCGCGCCGACAAAGTAGCCCTGCTCGCGCTCGAACTTTAAAGCGCACTGCTGGCAGTGGTCGAACATTTTAAAAGGCTTCGCGTAGAGCTTGCCAACCCCGCAGCGCGGGCAGCGCAACCGGAGACCGGAGCCGAGCATCTTAAAAAGTCTGGCAGCCAAGCTAGGCGCTCCGCTGTTGCTGCGATGGCGCGGCGCCGTTCTTGAGATAGTCGCGTAGGAAACGAGCGGTGTGAGAGCGCTTGCCGTCCTGCGCCACTTCGACAGGCGAGCCGCAGGCGACGACTTTGCCGCCCTGCTCCCCGCCCTCCGGGCCGAGATCGATCAGATAGTCCGCGTCTTTGACGATGTCGAGATTGTGCTCGATGGTGATCACTGTGTTGCCCATATCGACCAGGCGGTGAAGTATCTGGATCAGCTTCTCGACGTCGGCGAAGTGCAGGCCGGTGGTCGGCTCGTCGAGCACGTAGAGGGTTTTGCCGCGGGACTCTTTGCCCAGCTCATAGGCGAGCTTGATGCGCTGGGCCTCGCCGCCGGAAAGCGTGTTGCTGGCCTGGCCGAGGGTGATGTAGCCCATACCGATGTCTTCGAGGATCTTGAGCGGCCGGGCGATCTTGGGAAAGGCGTAGAAGAAGGGCGCGGCTTCTTCGACGGTCATGCGCAAGACATCGGCGATATTTTTGTCGTTGAAGCGAATGCTCAACGTTTCTTCGTTGAAGCGCTCGCCGCCGCAATCCTCGCAGTCGATGAACACGTCGGGTAAAAAGCTCATCTCCTTGCGAATCTTGCCTTGGCCGGCGCAGGTCTCGCAGCGCCCGCCCTTGACGTTGAAAGAGAACCGGCTCGAGGTGTAGCCGCGCAGCCGTGCCTCGGGGGCGAGGGCGTAGAGCTTGCGAATCTCGTCGAGCAAGCCGACGTAGGAAGCGGGCACGGAGCGGGGCGTTTTGCCGATCGGCGTTTGATCGACCTCGACGACGCGTTCCAGAGATTTCCACCCGGTGATTTCTTTATGCGCGCCGGGCCGGCCGGCGAATTGGCCGAGGCGGAGCTTGAGCCCTTTGTAGAGGACGTCTCGGACCAACGTGCTTTTTCCCGAACCCGATATGCCGGTAACGCAAGTCCACATGCCGAGGGGGATTTTGGCGTCGATATTCCGTAAATTGTGCGCCTTGGCGCCGCGCACGGTGAGCCACTTGCTGTCGGCAAAATTTCGCTTCGGACCGAGGCGGCGCTTCTCGGCTTGCAGGTAAACGCCGGTGGGCGAGTCGGGATAATTTTTAATCTCTTCGGGCGTGCCGATGAACACCACGTTGCCGCCGCGAAGGCCGGCACCGGGACCCAGATCGACGATGAGATCCGCCGATTCAATCGTCGCCTCGTCATGCTCGACCACCAGCACGCTGTTGCCCAATTGTTCAAGCCGCCTCAGCGTGCGCAGCAGCATGTCATTGTCTCGCGGGTGCAAGCCGATGGTGGGTTCGTCGAGGATGTAGCAGACGCCGCGCAAGTTGGAACCCAGTTGGGCGGCGAGCCGGATGCGTTGGGCTTCGCCGCCGGACAGCGTGTCGGCGCGCCGATCCAGGGTTAGATAAGGCAAGCCGACCTCGGACAGAAAATTCAGCCGCTGCTGAATTTCCCGGACAATTTTATCGGCCACCGCTTGATCGCGCGCCGCGTTGCCGTTTTCGGAATGGGAAAGATCGAGCTTGGCAAAATAATCTTTCGCCTCATCGACGGCGAAAGAGGTGATCTGCCAGATGGTTTTGCCCCCGACTTTGACCGCTTGAGCGCGCTGGTTTAAACGCCGTCCGGCGCAGGCCGGGCAGGACGTTTCGGTCATCAGCTCATCGAGCTCGCTGGCGGAGTTTTGGTCGCTTGCTTCCGCGAGCTCTTTGAGAAACGGCACCAGGCCGACGAAGGCGCCGCGGCCACTGCCGCCTTGAACGATCATCTGCTGGGTTTTTTTCGTGAGCTTGGCGAACGGTCTGTCGATATCGACATCGTACTCATCGCGGAGCTCTTGCAGCAGCCGCTGCAGCGCGCGCTCCACTTCGGAACTGTTCACCGAAGAGCCCGGCGCAATGCCACCGATCGCCTCGCGCAACGGCCGGCGCGGATCGGCGAAGATCAGATCGGGATTGAAATCCCAGGTAAAGCCCATGCCGCTGCATTGAGCGCAAGCGCCCTGCTGGCTGTTGAAAGAAAACAAGCGCGGGTCGAGGGGCTCGTAGCCGATGCCGCAGCTCAAGCAAAATAGCCGCTGGTTAAAAATCTGCTCGCCGCGCTCGGAGATCAAATGAATCACGCCGTTGCCCAGGCGCAGCCCCTGATCGACCATCGCCTCCACATCGCGCCCGCCGGCTTTGGCCTTTCCGATGATGATGTCGATGTTGTGCTCCTTGAAGCGCTCCAGACCGTTGGTGAGCTCCGGCGCGCGCAGATCGACCAGTTTGCCGTCGATGCGCGCGCGGCGGTAGCCCAGGCGGCGCGCGCCGGCGATGACTTCTTTGTGAAAGCCCTTGCGCCCGCGCACGATGGGACTCAGCACCATCACTTCTTTGCTGCGATAGGCGCGGCCGATGCGGTCGAGTATCTGGCTGCGCGTGAGCGAGTGGATCTGCCGGCCGCACTGGACGCAATGCTGCTTGCCGATTTTGGAATAGAGCAGGCGCAAATAATGATAAATCTCCGTCACCGTGGCGACGGTGGATTTTTTACCGCCCTGGCTCAAGCGCTGCTCGATGGCCACGGTCGGCGGGATGCCGGCGACGTAGTCGACGTTGGGCCGGGCCATCACTTCGAGAAACTGGCGCGCGTACGCCGATAAGCTGTCGATGTAGCGGCGCTGGCCCTCGGCATATACGATATCGAAGGCGAGAGAAGATTTTCCCGAACCGCTCAGTCCGGTAAAGACCACGAAGCGGTCGCGCGGAATGTTCAAGCTGATGTTTTTGAGATTATGTTCCTTGGCGCCGACGATGGCGATGGCGTTCTGGTCTGTCACAAAGGGCGAGCCACGCCTTGCCCCTCTATCGATTAGCACAGGCGCGAACGGCGATGCCGATCGATTGAGATAGGGCCGGAGATAAACGCCGGTGTGCGAGCGCTCGACCTGGACGATTTCCTCGGGCGTTCCCGCGGCGACAATCTCGCCGCCTTTATCGCCGCCTTCGGGCCCGAGATCGATAACGTAGTCGGCGCACTTGACCACTTCCAGATTATGCTCGATGACGACGACGGAATGGCCCTGCTCGATCAGCTCGTTGAACGCCCAGAGCAGCCGCTCGATGTCGTGAAAGTGCAGCCCGGTGGTCGGCTCATCGAAGATGAACAGCGTGCCGGCCTTGCGCGCCTTCGCCATATGGGCGGCCAGTTTCAAGCGCTGCGACTCGCCGCCCGAGAGCGTCGTCACAGGCTGGCCCAGGCGGACATACTCCAGTCCCACGGCGCGGAGCGGATAGAGCGCATCGCTGATCTCCTTGGTCTCTTTGAAAAATTCCAATGCATCGGTGACTGTCAGGTCGAGCACCTGGCGGATATTTTTGCCGCGGTAGGTGACTTCCAGGACTTCCTCGCGGAATCGGCTGCCGTGGCATTCCGGGCAGGAAGTGTAAACGTCGGACAAAAACTGCATCTCGACTTTTTCGAAACCCTCGCCGCGGCAGGTCTCGCAGCGGCCGCCCTCGACGTTGAACGAGAAAGTCGACGGTGTATAGCCCCGCAGGCGCGACAAGTCGGCGGCGGCGAACAGCCGGCGCACGCCGTCGAAGGCTTTCATGTAGGTTGCCGGGTTGGAACGCGGCGTGGTGCCGACCGGCGATTGATCTACCAGGACCACTTCGGAAATCTTATCGATGCCGTCGATGCCGGTGCAGTCGGTGACACCGGCAGCGGGCGCTTCCTTGAGCCTTTTCAGGTTACGATGGAGCACTTCGTCGACCAGGCTCGATTTCCCCGAGCCGGACACGCCGGTGATGCAGACCAGCATACCCAGAGGAATCTCGACGTCGATGTTTTTCAGATTGTTGGCGCGCGCCCCCTTGATCTTGAGCGAGCGGCGCAAAAGCGGCTTGCGTTTGCGCGGCAAAAAAGGGATCACCTTGCGCTGGCTCAAGTAAGCCGCGGTGAGCGACTGCTCATCTTTGAGCAGATCTTCATAGGAACCGGCAAACATGATCTCGCCGCCCTGCTCGCCGGCCTTGGGACCCAAATCGATGATGTGGTCGCATTCTTTGATGATCTCAGGATCATGCTCAACGACGACCACGGTGTTCTGATTGGCGCGCAAGCGATGAAGGATTTCCACCAGCCGGCGGCTGTCGCGCGGGTGCAGGCCGATCGACGGCTCATCCAGCACATAAAGCGTATTGACCAGGGAAGAGCCGATGGCGGTGGTGAGATCGACACGCTCCAGCTCGCCGCCGGAAAGCGTGCGCGATTGGCGGTCCAGTGTAAGATATTCCAGGCCGACACCGACCAGGTAGCCGAGGCGGCGGCGAATCTCGTCGAGGATTAAACTGGCTACTTGATCGAGAGCGCCGGCCGGTCTCAAGGCCTGAAAAAAATCATGCGCCGCGCCGACGCTCATGGCGCTGACCTGGGCGATGTCTTTGCCGTCGATGCGATAGTGCAGCGCGTCCGCCTGCAAGCGCGTGCCTTGGCAATCCGGGCAGATGAGGTAGGCGCGGTAGCGCGCCAGCAGTACGCGCACGTGCATGCGATAACTTTTCCGCTCGAGGCGGCGAAACCAGCCGCGGATGCCCTTGTATTCGCCGTCGCCGTCAATCACCAGTTGTTTTTGCTTGTCGGTGAGCTCGTCCCAGGGTTTTTTCGTCGGGACCTTTTTGCGCTCGCAAAAATCGAGCAACCGGCGGGTGCGGCGAGTGCGATTGATCCAGGGCTTGATGGCGCCGTCGCTCAGCGACTTGCCGGGATCGGGAATCACCAGATCGAGGTCGATGTCGATCACGCGGCCGAAGCCGCGGCAGGTCTCGCAGGCACCGAGCGGACTATTGAACGAAAACAAATTGGGAACGGGTTCGCGGTAGGAGATGTCGCAGTGCGGGCAGTGGAGATGATTACTAAAGGGTTCGCGCCGCCACTCATACTGGGGAAAATAGAGATTCAAACGGCCTTTGCCGTAATGAAAAGCCTGTTCGAGCGAATCGGTGATACGCTTTTTGTTCTCAGCGCGCATCGCAAATCGGTCGGCGACGATTTGCAGCGCTTCGCCGCCGGGCGGCACTTGGTCGATCTCGTCGAGCTCGCGGATCACGCGGTCGATGAGCAGGCGATGAAAGCCGGCCTGGCGCAGTCCATTGCGCACATCGTCCCAAGCAACCACGGATTGTGGCAATGGAAAAGCCAATACAACGGGTGTGCCCTCGGGCAAGTCCGCGAGCTTGGCGAAAACCGATGGCGCGCTGTCGCGCTCGACCACGCGCTCGCAGCCGCGGCAATAGAGCACGGCGATCTTGGCGAAGAGCAGCTTGAAGTGATCGTGCAGCTCGGTCATCGTGCCCACGGTGGAGCGCGAAGTGCGCACCGGCCGGCTCTGGTCGATGGCGATGGTCGGCGGAATGCCCTCGATGCTTTCGACATCGGGCTTATCCATACGGTCGAGAAATTGCCGGGCGTAGGCTGAAAAGCTTTCGACGTAGCGGCGCTGCCCTTCGGCGTAGAGGATGTCGAAGGCGAGCGTCGATTTGCCTGAGCCGCTGACGCCGGTGATCACCGTCAGGGCGTTGAGCGGAATTTTTAGGTCGATATTTTTGAGATTGTTCTGTTTTCCGCCGCGGATATGAATGAACTGTTCGCCCATGGTCACGCCTAAATCAATCGGTACTTTTCGCTTAGAATGCGGCGAAAACGTGGCCCATAGATAAGATCAAAGGCCGCTTCTTTGTCGGGGAAGAGCTGCAGCGCCGTGCGTTTGGCGTGATCGATCACGTCCCGCGCTTCTTCGAGGGTCAAATCGACCCGCCACAGGAGCACCGCGGTTACATCCATGGCCCGGCGCAGCCGGCGAATTTTGCGTTCTTCGAGCGCTAAAGCCTCTTGGTCTGCCACCATTAGTTGCTTTTACTCTCGCCCTCTACGGATGGGCACTTTTTCCTCGCGCGCCAACCTTTAACCTCTACCACAAGGCGCGCTCGATGCAAGTTTACCGCTCCCTTCAAGCGGCGTGTCCGCTTTGCTACAGTGACGCCGTGCGCATCAGCGAAATCTTTTATTCGGTTCAAGGCGAAGGGCGATTCGCCGGCACTCCATCGGTATTCATCCGGAGCTCCGGCTGCAATCTACGTTGCGTCTGGTGCGACACGCCTTATACGTCCTGGCGACCGGAGGGCTCCTCATGGTCGATCGAGAAAATACTCGCCGCGGTCGAAAAACACCCGACCCGTTACATCGTCATAACCGGTGGTGAACCCCTGTTGGCCGACGACATCGAAGCTCTGGCGCTGGAACTCAAACGGCGAAAAAAACATATCACGGTTGAGACCGCCGGCACGATTTTCAAATCGGTGCACTGCGATTTAATCTCGCTCAGTCC
>JBLMXG010000017.1:0-2544 GCA_050257635.1 Chloroflexota bacterium | reverse complement strand
CGTCGCCGCGGCTGATAATGCAGGGCTCCTCCTCCATCCATTCCTGCATCTGCGTGAACGGGTGCCAGAGATAACTATGGTCGAGCTGTTTTAGCTTTTCGTGATAGGTGCTCATGCCGTCCTTTTTATTTCCTCGAATGCGCGCAAGGCTGTTTCGATATGATTTTCGCTGTGCGTCGCCATTATAGTCACGCGCAGGCGCGACGTCCCGGCGGGTACCGTCGGCGGGCGAATGCCTTGGGCGAAGACGCCCTTTTCCAACAGGCGTTCGGAGAACCGCATAGTTTTCTCGGCATCCCCAATGATCAGCGGCACGATCGGGCTTTCGCCTCCCGGGACAGAAAAATTTAAATTTCGCAAACCTTCTTTGAATCTCTGGCAGTTGGAAAATAATTTTTCCCGTCGGTCGGGTTCACGCCGCACCAAGTCGATGGCGGCCAGCGCCATCGCCATGACCGCCGGCGGCAGTGCGGTGGTGAAGATAAAACTGCGGCAGCGATTGATCAAAAGCTCGCGCAATGCCCGGCTGCCGGCGACGTAGGCGCCGAAGCCGCCCAGCGCTTTGCCCAAAGTGCCCATTTGTACCAGCACACGATCGCCCAGACCGAGCTTGGCCACGACTCCCGCCCCGTTGTCGGCAAAAACGCCGGTTGCGTGCGCCTCATCAACCATGACCATCGCGCCGTGCTTTTCGGCCAGCTCGACGATTTCTCTGAGCGGCGCTTGGTCGCCGTCCATGCTGAAGATCGACTCGGTAACGATCAACTTGCGCGGAGCGCCCGCCGCTTGGTTGAGCGCAGATTCGAGCTGGTTCAGGTCGCCATGCTCATAGACGATCGTCCTCGCCCGCGCTAATCGGCAGCCGTCGATGATGCTCGCGTGATTGAGCGCATCGCTGAGAATCACGTCGCCCTCACCGGTGATCGTCGATAGAATACCGCTGTTAGCCTGGAAGCCGGAGTTGAACACCAGCGCCGCTTCGGTGCCCTTGAATTCCGCCAGGCGGCACTCCAGTTGCTCGTGCAGGGTCATGTTGCCGGAGATCAGCCGCGATGCGCCCGAGCCGCAGCCGTAGCGGTCGATCGCTTCTTTCGCCGCCGCGGCCAAGGCGGGATGATTGGCGATGCCGAGATAATTGTTCGAGGAAAAATTAATCACCTCGCGGCCGTCGAGACGTAGCATTGGCCCTTGATCGTTTTCTACCCGGCGCAAACGGCGGTAGAGGCCGGCCGCCTTGATTTGATCCAATTCACTCTCGAACATACCTTGAGGCATAGTCCACGGATTATTACATCAACAGTTCAATTATCAAACGGGGAGCAATCGTTCCCATCGCACGCGGATTCCTGATATAAAAATCCCAAGTATGGCCAAGGCTAAAACCATCTTTGCCTGTCAGAGCTGCGGCTTCCAATCGTCCAAGTGGCTCGGCAAATGTCCAGACTGCAATCAATGGAACACTTTTGCCGAGGAAAGGTTTGAAAAAGCCGCCACGCCGCGCGGCGAGCTAAGCCTCGGCACGAAGGAAGATCCGGCGCCGATTCATGCGATCGACATGGCCGAAGAAGGACGCGTGCTTTCGGGCATCGGCGAGTTCGATCGGGTGCTCGGCGGCGGCCTGGTGCCCGGATCGGTGATCCTGATCGGCGGCGACCCCGGCATCGGCAAGTCGACGCTGCTCCTCCAAGCCTTTGCCGCCGTCAGCCAGCAGGGGCCGACCTGCCTCTATGTTTCCGGCGAAGAATCGCCGCGCCAGATCAAGATGCGCGCGGAGCGGCTCGGCATCGACGCGCCCAACCTGTTGGTGTTAAGCGAGACTTCGCTGGAAAGAATTCTCGACCATGTCAAAAAGATCAAACCCGGACTGCTGGTTATCGACTCGGTGCAAACGATTTTTTCCACGGCGATCCCATCAGCGCCCGGCAGCATCGCGCAGGTGAGAGAGGCCTCCGGCGCGATCATCGTGCTGGCAAAAAAAACCGGCCTTACGACTTTTTTAATCGGCCATGTGACCAAAGACGGCGCCATCGCCGGTCCGAGATTATTGGAGCATATGGTCGACACCGTGCTCTATTTCGAGGGCGAGCGCGGCCATAGCTTTCGGATACTGCGCGCGGTGAAAAACCGCTTCGGCTCGACCAACGAGATCGGCGTATTCGAGATGAAGGAAGCGGGGCTGAAGGAAGTCAGCAACCCGTCTGAGATTTTTTTGATGGAGCGGCCTCTGGCGGTGCCCGGCTCGGCGGTGGTCTGCAGCATGGAAGGCAGCCGGCCTATTCTGGTCGAGCTGCAAGCTTTGGTCAGCCGGTCTTTCCTGGCCGTACCGCGGCGCACCACCATCGGCGTCGACCACAATCGCGTCGCCCTGCTCATTGCCGTTTTGGAAAAGAAGATGGGCGCCAAACTGTTCGACCAGGATATTTTCGTCAACGTCGCCGGCGGCGTCCACATCGACGAGCCCGCGGTCGATCTCGGCATCGTTGCGGCGATAGCGTCGAGCAGCCGAGAGTCCGTGCTCGATGGTAAAACAGTCTTTTTCGGCGA
>JBLMXG010000016.1:0-5574 GCA_050257635.1 Chloroflexota bacterium | reverse complement strand
AGGCAACGCGCAAGGCCAGCGTCATGTTTTCATCGAGCGTGGCCGCGCCCACCGACGCCGCGCCGACTAGACGCGCGTCGTCTTCATTGAAAAAGGGCGCCTCCCACTGATTGAGGCCGATCCCGTTGGCCAGACCGTAGATCGATGCGCTTTTGTGAAATTCACCGAGCGCGCGCCGCGCGCTGGCATCGATCGCCGCCACGGCGGCGCCGGGCTTGAGCCCGGCCGCCATCCCATGGACAATTTCCTGCACTTTTATGTAAGCCGTTTTGAGCCTGGCATCATCGGATAAAATAAACGTCCGACCCGCTTCCGCCCAGTAGCGCTCATGCTGCACCGCGAGATAGACCGCCCAATGGCCGCTGATGGCAGCTGATTGTTTAAAGCTCGGCGGATTCAACCTTGCCGCCCCGGCGAGTATGCGGATGTCTTCGGCGCCTTGGTCGCGTGCTAGCCGGTCGATGTCGGCGACGACTTCGTATTCCTTTCGGCCCGCGCGAACGAGATCGGCGGCGCCCATACAAATTTCCCTGAGCACCCGCCCGGCCTCGCGCATTGCCGCGAGCTCGCGCGCCGTTTTTTTAAGCCGCATGGGCTGAATCATGCCGTCGCAGCCACTCCAGCTTGCCTGCGGCAAGCCATTTTTCAAATCCTCGAGCTGCGGCATCGGAAAGCCATGGCCCGAATCCATCAAGCCGAGCCTCGCCTTCTCGAAGCCCTTTTCCTTGACCAGCCTGGCGCCGTCGGCGCCCAGATTGTTTGACGCTCGCACATCCTCCACCCACGTGAGCGTCTTGGCGAAAGGCACGTCGCGGCTACCGATGTTGAGGAGCAGCGAGATCTCACCCCGACGCGGAACGACCGCGATGCCGCCGCGCACTTTTGGAAAGTAGTTGGTGAGATAGCAAAGATCGGCGAAAGAGTAGTTGTCTCCGTAGATAATCAGCGCGTCCAGGTTTTGCCGTGCCATCTCTTGGCGCACTGCGTCGAGACGGGTTTGAAACTCGGTCTGCGGCAGCTCCTGCGGATTCCAGGTAGAACAACCTCGCTTCAGAACTGAATGTCGCCCAAAAATCATCTTGGCCTCATCGATTCATTATCCGACATACGATTTGAACGTTTTGAACGGCTTGAACGAATGGAACACATCTATTCTTTGACAAAAATATCCCACGACGACTGCATCAGCGATTCCGCTTTGGTCTTGCCCATCACCACGGTATCGCCGAGCGTCAGATAACCGGTCTCGGGCAAATACTGGTTTGGATGGATGATGAAGGTCATGCCCTCTTCGAGCTTGGTCTCGTTACTGTCTTCCAAACTGCCGGGGGCGAACGAGCCGCAGCCCAGACCGTGGCCGCGCACGCGCATAAACGGCGGCCGGCAATACTGTTCGTAGCCGTATTCAATAAAGGTATCATTGATCGCGGCGGCAACCTGCTTTGCCGGCGCTCCGGTCCGCGCCGCTTCCATCCCCAAGCCCATCGCCTTCTTGAGAATGGCATATTTCTCGCGCACCACCGGCGCCGGCTCGCCCAGCACCATGGTGCGGCAGATCTGCACGAACAGCCCGCCGATACAGGGCGTGATCTCGCCGATGATGATGTCCCCCGGCTGCGCGACTCGGTCCGTTGGCGGATGCAGAGCCTGATTGTGGCTGTTGGCTACCACCATGCCGAAGTTGTCCTCGGCGCCCAGCGAGCGCATGCGATACTCGACGATGGCGGCGAGCTCGTATTCCTTCAAACCGGGACGAGCATCCTCGTGCAACGCAGCGACGCCGGCGTCGGCGATCGACGCGGCGCGCCGCAGCCGTTCGAGCTCAAAGGGACTTTTTGAGCGCGCCATGGTTTCGATGATGTCCTTGGCGTTGACCGGCGCCTGCCCCAGCGACTTTGTGATTTCATCGTGCAGGCCGACATGGATCGCCTCGCGCCCGATGAGTCCGACCTTCCCGGACAAGGCCTTCAAGCGCGGCCAAAACTCTTCGAACCGTTTGACATCGGCGACCCAGGATTCTTCCCGCGCACGCGCGATATCCCAAGCCGGCGACAGATAGAGCACCGGCGCGTCCTCCAAGGAAACGACCAGCATGGTCTCCGGCCCGACGCTGATAAAGTCGGTGAGATAAGCGACGTAATTCATGCGCAGAAAATTATGCCGCCCGGAATCGTACACCAGCAAAGCGTGCAAACCCTTTTCGCGCATGGCTTGGCGCACATGGAGCAGGCGCTTTTCAAATTCTGTCTGTGCTTCCATAGTCACCTCACATCTCCTGCGAACTATGCTCCGACTTACCGCTCAATCGCAAATAACAATCCCCGCTCCACCACGTCTTCGCGGGAGAGCGGGAGAAACCTTTCCTTTCGTTCAACACCGCGCTGAGCTTTAACCTTGCAAAGAAACTTTAACCTTCATTTTCCGCCACAACGTAACCCAACTTGTAATCCCGATCCACAAGCTCGCACGCGCGCTCCCTCGCCGGACCGTAGCCGCCGCCTCCGGCCGTAAAAAAAGTTACGCTGCCGCCCTTCTGCAAAGGATAATTCGGTTTTTTGGTCAGCCATGTTCCCGGATCTTCCGGCGTCTGTCTGACCAGGGCCCTGGCCGTGGCGCCGTCATGCCCTCCGAAAAGACCCCAGGGCGCGGTGCGCTGGCGTTCCACGTTGATGTTGGTGAATGCGTCGCAGAGCACGCGGACTAGAATTTCGATGCCCAGGCCGCCGCGAAATTTTCCTGCGCCGCCGCTGCCCTCGCGCAATCGTTGATGCTCGACCAGCACGGGATAGTAAATTTCCTGCAATTCCACCGGCGCATTCTGCACGTCGCCCTGGCACATCGACACCGTGGCGCTCTCGCCGTCCACCCCGGTGCGCGCGCCCCAGCCGCCGCCCATGATCGTCTGACAGAGAAATCGTCGACCGGTCTTGGGATGGATGCCGAAGAACGCGTAACCGCCCATGTCTCCCTTGTGCCCGGCGGCGATCTTGTCCGGCATGGCCGGCGCCAGCGCTTTGAAGATCAGATCGATGACCGTCGGCAAGGTCCGGCTCCAGTTGCCCACCGGCGCGGGCGCCGTGGCGCTCAAGATTTTTCCCTCGGGGATAACGATCTTGAGCGGGCGGAAACAACCTTCGTCGATGGGTGAAAACGGCGCGACCAGCGACTTGAACGCCACGCGCGCGGCAGCCACGGCGCCCGACTCGCCTGAATTGATCGAGCCCGGCACCTGATCGCTGATCTCGGAGAAGTCGATGGTCATCTCGCTGCCGGCGACTTTTACGCTGACCTTGAGCGGCACCGGCCGTTCCAGATGGACGCCGTCGCTGTCGAACAGCGCCTCGGCTTGATATTTTCCCGGCTTAATCTGCTTAACCTTTTCCCGTGCCAGCGCCTCCGACTGGCGCCAGATTGTTCGAACCGCGTGCAAAAAAGTCTTTCGGCCGTAGCGCTGCACTAGCGCGCCCAAGCCGCGGTCGCCGACCCGGCAGGCGGCGATCTGCGCGCGCAGGTCGCCGAGGCAGGACTCAGCGAAGCGCACGTTGTCGGTGATAATTTGAAAAATGTCCTGGTTCGGCCGGTCACCGCGGTAAAGTTTGAGCGAGCGAAATTGCAGCCCTTCCTCGTAGACTTCTTTTGTCCCGCTGAAGCCGAATCCCACCCGGGTGCCGCCGATATCGATCCAATGAGCGCGCACAGCGAGAAAAGCGATCAGCTCCCCCTGATGAAAGAACGGCGTATAAACCACGACGTTGTTCAGGTGCTGGCCGCAGATGTAAGGGTGATTCATCAGCATCACGTCGCCGGGCTGGAACCCGTCCCGGCCGTGCATGCGTACGCCATCCACGATCGCCGGCCCGAGGTCGGCAAGAAAGATCGGCAGCGCGCCGAAGTTCTGCGAGAGAATATTGCCCTCGGGATCGACGATGCCGACACAATAGTCGCGCACTTCGTAGATCATCATGTTGTAGGAAGTCTTGCGCAGCACGGTGGCCATCTCGTTGGCGATATGGGCCAGGCCGTTGCGCACCACTTCGACGGTGATCGGATCGCCAGGCAAACGCACTGTCTTAACCCTCTTCTTCAGTCGGGTCCACGAGACGCTTCAAGATTCGATTTCCCCGCAAAGGCGCCAAGACGCAAAGTCGAAACTCCCATTTCTTCTAACTTCGCGCCTTTGCGTCTTTGCGGGAGCCATTCTTGTTTCGACTACTTTTTCTCTTCCACCGCCACCGCGCGCGACGCCGAATGGATCGGCACCGTCGCTTCGCGCAGCGAGTAGAGATAGCGGATCACGTCCTCGTTGGAAATGTATTTGCTCGCGTCGTAACGCTCGCGGTGGACAATATCCTGGAGCGGCCGGCGCACGCCCTCGCCGCGGCTCGATACATCGGGGTAGCCGATGGGGATGATCAGGTAAAGTTTCAACAGATCGGGCACGCCGAGGATGCGCTTGTGCGGCTCCTCGACGTGGATCGACACCCACTCCGAAGTCAGTCCCAAGGACGCTACCGCGAGATGAATCAGGAAAGAGGCGTTGGCGAGGCTGTCGGTCAAGTGCGACTGATCGCGGCCGAAGGTGTGCGCGCCCATCACCGTCCCCCATTGGCGCCGGCCGTCGCCGAGCACGACGATAACCGCCGGCGCCTGATGCCAGTTGGCTTTGGCCTTGTTGAAGCGCAGCGATTCATGGGGATCGTTTTTGACCTGATAGGAGGGATGGCGCAGATTGTACTCGCGCTGCTGCTCCATCCAGAAGATAAAATCCGTGTTGTGTTCCGAGTAGGCGTCGCGCAGCTCTTTTTTGATTTTCGGATCGGTGACGATGACAAACTCCCAGGGCTGCGAGTTGGCCCCGGACATTGCCCAGCGGGCGACTTCCAAAATCTTCTCGATGGTGTCCTGCGGAATCGGGTCCGGCTTGAACTTGCGCACGCTATGGCGTGTCTTCACCAGCTTGAGCAACATGTCGTAAGGGGATTGGGGTTCGGCCATTTGGGTCCTCTGCACTGCCGCATTCACGCAACTTGTAGGGGCGACCGGCGGTCGCCCTCTTTGCCAATCGCAACCGCGTCGTTCATGCGCGCCACACCAATTGCGCCTCCGGAGTTGTCGCCGCAGGATTTTCGCGATCGCAATTCCACCGCGCCGGATTGCCGGTGATGGATTCGCGGATGCGATTCAATGACGTTTCATCGCGAATGACATGTTCGTAGTAGTTTCGCTGCCAGACAGGTTGGCCGGGCGTACGGCGCAGATCGTTGATGCGTTTCGTGGTAGCGGATTTGAAACCGCCGACGAACGCCCCCAATGAATGCCGCGGCGGTCCGGAGGGCGACCGGCCGGTCGCCCCTACAGCGGATTGTTCTAGAAAGACCACGGCGTGGATGTGGTTCGGCGTAACCACGAATGCATCGAGCGTGATTTCGCGGCGAATAGACGCCGACATCTCCCATTCCTGACCAATGATCTTGCCACAGTCGTTCAATCGCATCCCGCCTTCGACGATGTCACCGAACAGCATGGATCGCTGATGCGTGCACATCGTCACAAAATACGCGCCGGGACTCGCGT
>JBLMXG010000015.1:0-19111 GCA_050257635.1 Chloroflexota bacterium | reverse complement strand
TGAATAAATGGAGCCGAGCGATGCCCTCTCGCAAATGGTTATTTTGCATGTTGTCGGCTGGATCTCCGAAGATACATCCCGACCCCTTGGTCTTGCAGGTTTTGAACCGTGAAAGTTGTCTCCTTAGGATCTCCCTCAGCCGTTTTGTATCGAACCGTTACCGATTCAGTAGACCACCAAATATTGAACGTCATGGCTCTTTTCTTGTCCAAAAAGTCGCCCACCACTCGCAAACCTGAAGAGATCTCATCAGCGCTTTGAATCTTCTTTGCCCCTCGCCTTGCTCGACCCGTAGTTTCCAGCCGTTCAGCGTCGGAACTGTCATAGACCAGAAGATCGCTGCGCTGTGTATTCGTGAAATTCGTTTGACCGAAATTGCCGGCACCCCAAACTTCGTCAGCGATGTTTTTTAGAAAGCTCGGTTCCCACTCGCGGACGATGTATTTGTCGCCGTTCTTCTCCAATGTGAAAGCATTAATCCGCAGGGCCTCTAATGCCTGGCCGATTACCCTAAGAGATCGGGCGTAGGATTCGTGGAGCATGTTGTACGGGGTGTTCGAGTTCCTGTGCGATGAGTGGCCGTGAATGGACGCTATCATTAAATTTGACCTCCACTGCGGCGTAACTATTTGCCAGGCACGTGAGCCGCTTTATTGCCCTTTCCCTGCACTTGCAGCAAGCAAGAATATTCGAGGACACGTCAAGACAAATGTGACACTTAGAATGTCGGCAGAACGGACAGTGCGTGCCTAACGCGGGGGAAGAATCTTTCAAATGATTCACTTTGTTTTCATCCTTCCAAAAAAGTGATGAACTCGGTGTACCGCTTGAATTCAGGTTAGCGCACTTAAACGGAAATCGCTCTTGGTGTCAAGAGCGAATTAAATCGGGTGCTTGGTGCATAACTAGCGACGGATTTACCGCTTTATTGAAGACATTGAGTTTTGAAAATCCATGTCGCGGCTAAGAGAAGAGACACACTTGGAGTAAGTGTAGATATACCACAGCAGCTTAAGTTCTCGCCCTGTTTTTAACGCTGCGTTGTCATCTTGAGCATCTCTAAACTCACGCCGTTCCTTATCGATTTGTTTTATCAATGACGACCGGCGATCGTTACATTGTGAGACGGTTGCGAATGACTCAAGCATCATCCACCTTTTGGTGGGTGTGATTTGGGTCTCGGTGATCGCAAATTCTGGTGTCGTCAGTAACCAGCTATCGGGGAACGAATATGCAGCTTTGGCTGACAGGAACAGGAGGAGGACCGCTATCGGAGCCTTCATCTTCGTCTCCTTGTGTGCTGAGCTGTATATTCTCATTGATTATGTTCCTTGACGTCAAGTCACCGGCGCGACGGGAATCTCAACCGAAGCGTCGCTTCGGTCCGAGTTTTGGGGCAGGCCACTTGCGTCTGACTTTGGTATCTAAACTATTTGGACTTGTGCAAAGCGTGGGTTCTACAAGATCGGCTTACACCAAAGTTTTCAAAGACCGGTTTGAGGGCGGTGGCGATCCCGTCGGCGAAGCGGTGCATGCCGGCGTCATTGGGATGGACGTTATCGGTTACGAGAAGAAAAAGGGAATCGTTGACCAAGGTCATACCGTCGAGAACGTATGAATTTTTTTCGGTGGGCTGGAGAGTGCGGTGTCTACCCCGTGTTTTACCCAAAAGGCGGACAAAGGTAAATTACTTATTGGCGATGGTGGAATTAATTTTGTCCATGCGGCGGTGGGCTTCTGCCTCCGTCATCGCCTCTACCTCCTGTAGCATCTGCGCTAGCTCTGATTCGCTTGCCGGCTTCGCTTGAGTCTGGGTGATGATGGCCGCCATCTCGGCGATCGTGGGCGCATCGAATAGTGCCTTGATGGGTAGTTCGAGTTCGAAGGCTTGAATCACCTCGGATATCACCCGAGAAGCTGTGAGCGAATGACCGCCTAGGTCGAAGAAGTTATCGAGAACTCCCACCTCAACCAATTCCAAGACTTCGGCCCAGATCGCAGCCAGCTTCGCTTCGTGCACATTTCTGGGAGCAACATATGAAACGCGAAGTTGCGGCCTGTCCTTGCTCGGAGCCGCAAGTAATCGTCGGTCCACTTTGCCGATACCTGTAACCGGTAGCTTGTCTAGAACAACAAACGCCGATGGAATCATGAAGTCGGGAATGGATGCCTTAAGTGATTCCCGCAGCTCGCTCGATGTTGGCGCCGGTTGGGCTCGTGCAACGATGTAAGCGACTAGACGCTTGTCACCCGTATCATTCTCAAGGGCAACAACCGCAGCTTCTCTTATGTTGCCCTGATTTAAGAGAACCGTTTCAACCGCGGCGATCTGAACTTTGTTGCCTCTAATTTTAACCTGATCGTCTTTGCGCCCTAAATGCGTGAGACAGCGATCCGGACTCATCATTCCCATATCGCCGGTATGGTAGACACGGCTCTTATTCTCTAACGACGAGACGCGAAAGGCTTCGCGGGAACGGTCGGGTTGTCGCCAATAACCAGGAGACAGATACGGACTTGTGACAACGATTTCGCCGGGCTGGCCAACATCAACCGGATTGCCGCTTTCGTCGATAAGTTGAATCTCTTTGCCTGTAGCTGCATAGCCCACTGGGACGACGCTACCCGTGATCTCGGTTGACTTATTCATCAGATATTGACTGATCACACCGCTTGCTTCATTAGGACCATAGCGGTTGACAAAAACACAGCCTTCGTTAGAGAAGTGTTTTTGATAAAGCTCGAAATCGCTTCTATACACCGACTCACCCGTGACCATGATCAAACGCAAATGAGGAAAACGTTCATGGCCACGCAGCGTACCGGCAAAATTGCGAAAGGCCGATGTTACGGAATTATAAACTGTTATCTTTTGTTCCATGAGCCAGCGAGCGAAGCCTGCGGAACCTTCTCGCCGGATATCCATCGGGAAAATGGCAGCGCCATTGAGTAGGGCACGAAAGATATCCCTACCGGAAGAAGCAACGAACGTTACTTTGTCCTCGGCGCAGATTTGGTAATCGTTGGTGTCGCGCATAGTGTTGTGCAGTAAATTACGGTGGTTCTCAATCACCCCCTTGGGAGAACCGGTGGAGCCGGAAGTATAAAATA
Organism: Chloroflexota bacterium; assembly: GCA_050257635.1. Lineage (GTDB taxonomy): Bacteria > Desulfobacterota > Binatia > UBA9968 > UBA9968 > DP-20. The sequence goes on along the minus strand of JBLMXG010000015.1, from coordinate 16,000 downwards.
AGCAGGCGAAAGCATCCGGCGATATCGAGATGTCCGGACTCTCTTCAACCCGGTTCGTTCCCAACTCACTGATATTGAGGCACCGCTCAGATCCAGCCAAGCCGTCAGCTAACGCGAAACCTTCATGATCGGTGACCAGAAGACGAGCTTGCATGTCCTCGAACATGAGCGACAGCCGGGCCGAAGGAAACGCCGGGTCCAGCGGCGCAGCGATCTTTCCAGCCTTTAAAATCCCAAGCAGGGCTATCACAAACGGAGCGCCCTTCGGGAGCAAGAAACCAACCGGTTCCTGGCCTTCTCCGCAGCGATCCAGAACGACCCTCGCGACTCTATTGGCGGCATGGTTCAATTCCGAGTAACTGAGTTGCTCGTGTATCGATTTCACGGCGATCCGGTCAGAATACAATCTCACAATCTTTTCAAAACGCGCTGGGATCGATGTCTCAACGTCTGCCAGCGAAAACTCGACATACGTTCCTGAGGGGTGTATACACCTGGCTCGAATTGTTTCCTGCTCGGGCGGTAGCTTTGTCCTATTGTCCATTGACTCGCTATCCTTAGGATTATTGCAGCACAGCCGATTCGCAGTGTCCTATTATATGCGATTGCCCCGATGGAAGAGAAGCCTCAGCTAGATTCGTTGCGGACTTCACTTATGGGGTAGGAGGAGACACTTGGCGGGACAATAAAGCGAACCAGGCCTTATATAAGCTCAAGTCTAGAATTATCGGTAGAGTTGTCGGCAGACCACGGGGGTGTGACTTCGGTATCTAAACCATCTCGACTGGCGTGAAGCATCGCTTCTACGAGACCGGCTTGGACCAAAGTTTCCAGGATCGGTTTGAGCGCGAGCGCGACGCCTTATGCGAAGCGGTGCATGCCGGCGTCGCTGGAGTGGACATTGTCGGTGACGACAAGAAAGTGCGAGTCGTCAACAAGAACCAAGCCGTCGACAAAATATCAAATTTTGTCTGCGCGCTGGAGAGTGTAATGGGAGACGGGAAGCTCTCCGATCGCTTGTCCACGGCTTGGTTATGGGCAGCTCGGTATGGGAGGAGCGCTGTTGACTTGTCGGAGCATGACGACAGTCAATTTCTCTTCCAATCGCACGGCGTTCACTTCGTCCTCGGTCATTTTCCCCGACTCATCAAAGAATCGAGCATCCGTGCAGAGTATCACCTCAAGGGGCGGTGCATCCTTCAGCGATTTGCGTCGTGCCTGGATCATGTACGGCCCCATGCGGGCACCTCCCAGATATTTGACATGAGAACCGAAGCGGACCGCCGCCATCACCGTACCATCCATATCCAGAGTGGACATCAAAAAGTTTCGGACCTGTGGTTGTTGCCGGAGGAGTGGATCGATATCCGCAAAACTGACCGTTCCGCCGCCGATACAAACCTCCGGGCGTAGAGCGGAGATCAGTACGATGAAAAACGAGAACACTTTCCTCATATCCTAATCCTCTCTCAGAGGCCCTGGAGGACGCCTGGCGCGCACGGTCGCCGGCGCTCTTTGCTGGCGAGTGGCTCGAAGCGCAATTGCTTATTGAGGCACGCCCCTGCTATTTGCTTTGTGAGCATTTTATCTCAAGTTGTCGGCTTACGCCGCCTAACGAGAAGGCGTAAGTCATACCGTCCCGCGTGTATGAGACGATCTTATTCTGCCGGTCTGGGTGCTGTGCAATAGTATTCACCTAGGTTTTTCTCACGCGGGATAATTCCTGAGGGTAGAGACAAAAGCATCGGCTGGCCGGGGCGAGTTTACGTGGTACACACTGCATGACCTTGTGGCTCAGGCTGGCTATCGTCCGATCCAGTGTTGAGGCATGCAGAACGTCTTCCGGGTTGGTCAACTGGAGAACTTCACCCTGCTCCGAAGTTGCCGGCTAGCATATACCCGCCATTGACAAGCAAATCGACAGCAGTGTAATGGCCGTCGATTTGTTCAAACTCCATTTCATTTTCAGCCTTGAATGATGAACTTGTAGGGGCCTGGTATGCGACACTTTGGGTCTGCTCGACGCCGTTTACACCAAAGTTTCCAGGATCGGTTTGAGCGCGAGGGCGATGCCTTCGGCGATGCGGTGCATGCCGGCGTCGTTGGGATGGACGTTGTCGGTGACGAGAAGAAAGAGCGGGTCGTTGACCAAGGTCAGGCCGTCGAGGAAGTACAAATTTTTATCTGTGCGTTGACGCTCTCGTACCACGCGAGCGATGCCGTCGCGGTAAGCCTCGGGCCTCTCGCCGTTCTGGTTGGGGCCGCGCTTTAAATCCGCTCGATTCAAGATCGGGGTGATGCACAGGATCGGTTTGGTCGGTGCCGCGGCGCGAATCGTCGCGAGATACGCGTCGTACTTGGCGAGATATTGCGCGGCGGTTTCGGCTCGGCCCTCGGCATCGGCGCCGATCAAAGAATTGGTTCCGATCATGATCGTGAGGACGTCCCAATCGATTCGTTCCGCGATGGCTTGCGCCACGACGTTGTCGGCCCAGGCGCTGCCGCCGAAGCCGTAGTTGAGCGGCACGCAACCGAGCTTTTGCGCCGCCTGCCAAACGTAAGTCTCCCGCGGGCTGGTGACGCCATGGCCGTGGGTGATCGAATCGCCGTGAAATAAAACCCGCGGCCGCTTGTCCGGTGCGGCGCGCGTCACCGACGCCGGAGGTTCGACGCCGATGCCGTGCATGACGATCTCGGCGTTGCGATAGTAGAAGGGAAACAGTACTTGAACTTCGGCATCGCCGGAGAGTTCGGGATCGTCGTAAATTGTCACATCCTGGCGCGTGAATTGGGTCAACGCTGCGACGCTGGAGACGTACCGGCCGTCGCGATAGAGCGAAAAGAACGACGGCCGCGAGCGCTCCCAGGCCACGCCCGGATTGTCCGGCGCATCCGGCGAGTCGATGAAGGTGCAGCGGAGGACCAGTTTTTTGGAATCGGTGCGAAAGCGCAGCGTCACGCCGGCCGCTGACTTGCCGCGGCGCGCCGTGCGTGCGGGCCAGAGGTCGCGCCATGCTTTTGGTACGCGCACCGGCTGGAGCCCGCCGTCGCGCTCCTCCCAGTGGGCGACGTTCAGCCAGTCGAATCCGTCGTCTTTGACATCGTACCAATGAAGCTTGTTGTTGTATCCTTGGCTCGGCATCTCACTTCTCGGCTTTTTGTCCGTCGGTCATCGTTGGTTTGGCTCACGCGCCCAGCGCCGGCATCACTTTGGTCGCGAACAGTTCGATCGAGCGCATCACCTGTTCATGTTTCAGCCCGCCGAAGCTGAACATGCCGACGAGGCTATCGGGTCGCGCGGCTTCGATCATCTCTCTCGCCTTTTTGATCACAGTTTGGGGGCTGCCGATCAGAGATGTGCCCCATTCATCGAGCCGTTCGACGGTCAGGCCGCCGGGGAAATAGGGGAAGCGCTCGGTGAACTTCGGCAGATCGTCGGTGGATAGAGTATCACCGCGCCAAACGTTATCCGTGGCGAGTTGCCAAAAGCGGATGAGCTGCGGCGGCGCTTCCTTCCACGCCTGCTCGTCGCTGTCGGCGACGTAGATATCCCGCACCATGATCGCATCGCCGTGGGCGGGCAAGTTTGGGTGCTTTGCTCGCTCTTCGCGATAGGACTTGATCGCCCGGGCGCAATTGGCCAGCGGTTGTCGCGACAGCGCGAGATTCCAGCCGCGCCGCGCCACCATCGCCGAACTCTCCGGCGCGGTGGCGCCGTAGTAGATCGGCGGGTGGGGCTTTTGCAGCGGGCTGGGCCGGCAGATGATATCGACATAATTCCACGCCTTGCCGGCATAGGTGAAAGTCTCTCCAGTCCAGGCGCGGGTTAAAATTTCGATGCCTTCTTCGAAGCGCGCCTGGGCGGTGTCGCGGTCGAGGCCGTGCTTCAAATCGTCGCGCGGCACGCCGCGTCCCAGGCCGACGTTGAGCCGGCCGTTGGTGAGAATATCCAACATGCCGCATTCTTCGGCCAGCCGCATAGGATCGTAAAGCGGCAGGACGTTGACCAGATTGCCCATACGCAACCGCCGGGTGCGCGGCGCGAGCGAGGCGATGATCAGATTCGGCGACGCCAGCATGCCGTAATCCGAGTGGTGGTGCTCGGCGAACCAGGCTTCGTCGAAGCCCAGCCGTTCGGTGAGAAGAATCTGCTCGAGCAACTCCTCGTAAGCTTGTTTTTCCGGCACCGACGGCCGCGATTGGTTGTAACTAAAAGTGCCGAATCTCATGGATTGTCCCTTCCGCTGCTGTCGGCCAAATCAAGCTGCCGTTAGTGATAGCATATTCCCACAACCTGGTGCGAGCGTACCCCTAAGGTGTCTCCCGAAATTTTCGCTCGCGCCGCCTCAGGCGCGAGGATTGACGCAGTAGGGGCGCGATGCTAAGACGATCGGCAAAACCAAAGACCGCTTCGCTTAAAGGAAAACGTCATGGCAAAACTCGTCCTTGCCGCCGGTGTGCCGCACCCGCCTCGGCTCGTCTATGAGATGGAACAGGCGCCGGGAAAAATGAAGGGCGAGGCCTTGATGAAACAAGTGCGCGAGAAGGTGGAAAAGGCCGCGCCCGACTTGATTATCGAAGTCGACAGCGATCATTTCGTCAATTTCTTCTACAACAATCTGCCGTCTTTCTGCATTGGTATGGCCGAAGAAGCCGAAGGCCCGCAGGAGAAATGGTGCCCCATGCCGCGTTACACGGTGCGCGGCCATCTGCCGCTGGCCAAGGCGCTGTTGCGTTACGGCGTCAATAGCAAGTTCGATCTCGCCGCGGCTCACGAGCTGCGCCTCGACCACTCGCTGACGGTGCCGCTGCACTTTCTTAATCCCGGCATGGAGCTGCCGGTGGTGCCGATCTACACCAACGGTTTCGCTTCGCCGATGCCGTTGGCGACCCGGTGTCTTGCGTTGGGGCGCATGCTGCGCAGGTTTATCGAAGCTTGGGAAGGCAACGAGCGGATCGCGCTGATCGCCAGCGGTTGCTTCGCCATGGATGTGGGCGGACCGCTGCGCGGCTGGACCGATACCGAGTGGTCGGACACGATTTCATCGCTGCTGTTGCGCGGCCGATATCAAGCCCTGGCTCGACGCGCCACCGAAGAGCGGATCAATCGCGCCGGCAACAACAGCGGCGAATTGTTGAACTGGATCACCGTCACCGGGGCCGTGGGCGCCACCAAACCGCTTTTTCTCGAAGGCGACGAAGGCTCAGGGTACGCGGTGTGGAAGTTCGAGTGAGCAGAAAATGAGCGTCTATCAAATCAACAAGCTGCTTTATCTCACCGACAACGATCCGGCAATGCGCAAGCGCATGATGGAGGAGCCGGAGGCGGTGCTAAACGAATTCAAGCTCACGGCCGAGGAACGCGAGGCGCTCAAGTCAGGGGCGGTGGGCAAGCTCTATCAAATGGGCGTGCACACCTTTTTGCTCAACCATCTGTACCGCTACGAGCTGTTCGGCGTGAACCGCGACAATTACCTCTCTCGGATTCGCGAAGGGATGCCCTACGACCCGCGCTTCGAGCAAGGCAATATGCCGGTGCAAAGATTTCTCAAGGGATAAAGCCGGAACGGATCGAACCGGGCTCTCCACTCAAGCGGTATTTCGATCTGGCCAAACCCGAGTACCGGGATTTGATACCGATTTTCAAGCTGGTCAAAGAAGCGCTGACGCATAATTAGAGCGCGCGGACCGCGCCGTGATGTTGCATTCGCGCCGGGAGTTGCGTTAAGCAATAAGAAGAAACGGGGTCACGCAAAATATGAAACAAACTTGCTTCGTGTGTCAAAATGTCGATTGCCTGAGCCGCGGATCAGCGAAGCTCATGGAAGAGTTGACCAAACAAGTCGCGGCCAAAAGTGCGGATGCCGAGGTCAAGCCGTACATCTGTTTCGGCGGATGCGATTTCGGGCCCAACATCGTCGTTCACCCGCAGAAAAACTGGTACGCCGGCGTCAAACTCGAAGATCTGCCGGAGATCGTCGAATCATTAACCGGCGGCCCGCCGGTCACTCGACTCGACACCATCGACCCTGCCTTGAAGGAGATCGTCTACTCGCTGCTCGATACCGGGGCGTTCTGAGGAGCCTTGTCGGTTTCTGTGCGGCGCGATGCGCTGCGGTGTCTCAGTCCGCGCCGTCGCGCCTGAGCTCGGGGAGGGGACGGACTAACAGGCTCATGCCTTTGGCGTCGATGACTTCGACATCGGCGCCGGGCGCGACCGCTCGATCGGCGGAAATCGTGACGGCGCGCCACAATTCACCGCGAATTCGCACATAGCCGCTTGGGTTTAACGCTTCCTCCGCTACGCCGCGCGCGCCGACCAGCGCCAGCGAACCGGTTTTCGGGCCATCTTCATAGGCATGCCGAACAAGCGGATAGAGGATCAAGTCTTTGACGAGCCAGGCGAGCAAGCCGACCAGTGCCATCGAGCGCGGCAACAGCCGCCAATGCCAAAGCATCGCCAGCACCGCCGCCGTTGCCAGCCAACCGGGAATTTGCAGCAAGAGATATTTTTTCCAAGTCGCCACGAAGACGTGCGTCCGTACAGCTTCGCTGCCTTGGTGAACGAGGTCGATGCAAGCGATTAGCGACCGAGGCGCCAGTCTAGCAAAATAAAAGTTAGATAAAAGTCGTTATTCAAAAAATCTGCAGACCGTCGGGCGCGGGATGTCCGGCTTTTTTGAACGCTGAATTCGCTCAAGCGGCTCGGCCGCCCCGGCCCGAGACGGGCGTTAACGGTGCGGCTTGCCAGCCGCGCGGCGTCGATATATGAGCTAGGGATCGTTTCATTTCAGGTCGAGGAGCAGCTTCATGGAAACCAACAAAGCCGTAACCATTCCTGTCGAGACCGTTGGGCAGGCGTATTTGGAAGTCTTGCGCGCGCGCGGGATCAAATATTTTTTTGGCAACAGTGGCACCGATTTTGGGCCGATCATCGATGGGCTGGCGAAGCTGGCGGCCGATAAAAAAGAATTTCCCAAGCCGATCACCGTGGCGCACGAGTTCGTCGCCGTGAGCATGGCGCAAGGCTATGCCATGATCACCGGCGAGCCGCAGGTGGTGATGGTGCACGTCATCGTCGGCACAGGCAATGCGTCGGCGGCGGTGATGAACGCAGCGCGCCTGAACGTGCCGATGATCTTTTCGGCGGGGCGGACGCCGCTCACCGAGGAAGGGCTGACCGGCAGCCGCACCAACTTTATCCACTGGGGGCAGGAATCCTTCGATCAGGGGAGCTTGCTGCGGGAGTTTACCCGCTGGGATTACGAGCTGCGCAACGGCCATCAGGTGGAAGCTGTGGTCGACCGGGCGCTGGAAATGGCGCTGGGGACGCCGCAGGGCCCGGTGTACTTGACGCTGCCGCGCGAGGTTTTGGCGCAGAAGATGGACTCGATCACGATCCATCCCTATCGAAAGAACCGAGAAGAACCATTGCAACCGAGCGCCGAATCGCTCAAGCGCACCGCAGAAATCCTGCGCGGCGCGACCCATCCATTAATCATTACCGGCCGTTTGGGCTCCGACCCGACGGCGGTGGGCGCGATGGTTTCCTTCGCCGAAGCATGGGTTTCACCCGTTGTCACGCCGGCGAGCCCCTTCGTGAGCATGCCCAATACGCATGATTACCACCTCGGCGTGAGCTCGGCGCCCTACATCAAGGACGCCGATGTCGTCGTGGTCGTCGAAAGCGATGTGCCTTGGTACCCGGTTCAGGGAAAACCGCAAGACAGCGCCAAAGTGATTCAAATCGCGCGCGATCCCAACTACAGCAGCATCCCGATCCGCAGTTTTCCGAAAGACATCTCGATCGGCGGCGACCCCAAGCTTGCGTTGCAACTGCTTGCAGAAGAGTTGCGGAAAGGGCCGCGAAATGAGAAGGCCCTCTCGGAACGCGCCGAGCGCATCCGCGCCAAGCACAAAAAATATCGCGAAGAAGTGAAGCAAAAAGCCGAGAAAGCGAACCACCACCGGCCCATCAGTCATGCCTGGCTGGCCTATTGCGTCGATCAGGTGAGAGACCGCGACACGATCGTGCTGAGCGATCACGGCATCGGCAACGAGGTGCTCAATCTGAGCGAGCCCGAGAGCTATTTCGGCGGCTCGCCCGCGGGAGGACTGGGCTGGGGCATCGGCGGCGGCTTGGGTATGAAGCTCGCTCGTCCCGAAAAAACCGTGATCGGTACGGTTGGCGACGGCACGTACATGTTCAATAACCCGACCGCCTGCCATCTTGTATCCCAGGCTTACGATCTGCCGATGCTGACGATCGTGTGCAACAACGCGATCTGGCACGCCAGCAAAGCGGCGACGCAACAGGTTATGCCCGACGGCTGGGCCGTCAGCACCGGCAATTTTCCGCTCTGCGACCTCACGCCGTCACCGCGCTACGAAATGGTTGTCGCCGCGCACGGCGGCTACGGTGAAATGGTCGATGATCCGCAGGAACTTCCGGCCGCATTGCAGCGCGCCCTCAAAGCGGTCAAGGATGAAAAACGCCAGGCGGTCCTGAACGTGATTTGCGGCAGCCACTGAGTCACCGCGCTCCGACGCGGTTTGAGCGTCTTGAGCAACATAGGTACTTGAACGTGTAAATAAAGACAGAGGTGCTTATGAAGATTATGCTTCACATCGTTGCGTTCGTGATCGTTTGCGCAGCGGGGGTCTCGCCATCGTCCGCGCAGGACAAAAAACTGGAGAAGATTCGTGTCGGTGGGGGCTCGGTGGGCGCGCCGCAAATGACCATGTGGTTTGCCAAGGAGGCGAATCTGTACGAAAAGTATGGACTGGCGATCGAAGCGATCTCGATTCCGGGCAGCTCCATGGCGTTGCAAGCGATGCTCGCCGGCGAAGTCCCAATCATTCAGCTTGGCGGCACAGCATCCATGCAGGCGAATTTGGCCGGCGCGGATACGGTGATCGTCGCGACGATTCTCAAAAAGTTTCTCTTTTCGATTTTCAGCCGGCCCGAGTTTACCCGAATCCAGGATTTGAAAGGCAAGCTTTTCGGCGCGACGCGCTTCGGTACGCTTTCCGATTTTGCTTCGCGGTTTGCTCTCGAAAAGTCCGGCCTTAACCCTGAGCGCGACATCACCATGGTCCAGACCGGCGGCCAGCCGGAAACCCTCGCGGCGCTGCTCACCGGCAGAGTTCAGGCAGCCGCGCTCTCCGTGCCCGCGATCCTGCGAGCGAAGAAAGCGAACATGCGCGAGCTTCTCGATATGGCCAAGCTTGAAGCGACGATTCATCAAAACGGTGTGGTCACGACGCGCCGATACCTCAAAACCAACGAAGACACGGTGCGGCGGTTTCTCAAAGCCTACATCGAAGGGGCGGCGCTCGCTAAAAAGGACAAAGCGTTTGCGACGAAAGTGATGGCGAAATACCTCGGCACCAAAGACCAGGAGCTGCTCGATGACGCCTACGAGCGCGTCACGCTGCACCTCGAAATTCCGCCCTATCCGACGCGCGATGGCGTCGGCGTGCTGCTCAAGACGCTGCAGAAGACTCAACCCAAGGCCCGGGATGCCAAGCCAGAGGACTTTATCGACAGCGGCTTGGTGCGCGAGCTCGACAAGAGCGGCTTTATCGACGGCTTGTAATTACCGCTTAAAGCAGCGCACCAAGAAAATCGAGCCGCGCCGGTGGCTCAAATCTTTGGGTCGTTACGAGAGTGCGCTCGATTCGCCTCCCGTTCCGGGCGTATCCGGTCGAAGCCTGTCTATCTTTGCTCGGAGGAGGTCTTCGGTTAGTTAAGGGGCGTCGTTGATGACGTCGATCATCTGGCGCAGCCGGGCAAAGTCTTCGCGCTTAAAGCGAACTAGCAGACGGGGCAGGTGCAGTGTCACGGGGTCATCCGCTTCTTCGGGGAGGGGCGCGCTCTGGCAGATCTGCCGGTTGCCGAAGATATCGCCGAAGTCGCGGTTCAGCCGGTCAATCAGCACGGGTGACGGCGGATGATTGAGGCGGATCACCAGGTCCTTCTTGACAAAGCGATAGGAATGATAGTTGCGGTAAAAATGCCTGATAGATTCGACCGCGGCATCGGCGCTGGTGACGATCTTAAACAGGTTCATTTCTCGCTCGCTGACGTAGCCGCGGCTCAGCACGTCGTCGCGCAGAAACTCCCGCCAGCGCGTCCAGTAGGTTCCGTCCGGCAGGTCGACCAAGACGATCGGCACGATCTGACTCTTGCCGGTTTGCACTAGCGTGATCGCTTCGAAAAGCTCGTCGTGGGTGCCAAAGCCGCCGGGAAAGATCACCACGCCATCCGATTCCTTGACGAAGATGAGCTTGCGCGCAAAGAAGAAATGAAAATTCATCAGCTTGGGATCGTTGCGGATGAAACGATTGGCTTCTTGCAGCGACCGCAATCGAATGTTGACGCCGAAACTTTTCTCTTTACCCGCGCCTTCATGGCCGGCCTGCATGATTCCCGGCCCGGCGCCGGTGATCACCATGAAGCCGGCTTGCGCCAAGCCTTGCGCAGTGGCGCGCGACAAATCGTAGTAAGGATCGCTTTCCTGCACTCGGGTCGAGCCGAAAATACTTACCTTGCGGTTGTGGCGGTAGGGTTTGAAAACTCTGAACGCGTGGCGCAACTCCTGAAGCGTGCGGTTGATAATCTTGAGATCGCCGCGGGCAGCATCGTCCTCGGCCAGCTTGACCACCGTGCGTAAAATTCCGGCGAATTGATCCTCGTTGCCGGCGCTCTCCCGCGCCTGGAGCCAGCCGTCGATGTGAGCGATTAGATCGGTCAGGCTCTGCTTTTGCTCGGATATTATTTTTTCAGGTTGATCGGTTGCGTCATTCACTCTTCGTGCCCTCGCGTCATTTGCAAACTATTATAGATGAAGGAACCCACCTGCGGAAGCACCGATCTGAACTATGCTTGGATCTAGCCACCGGTCGGACCGGCTACGGTTACATCGACAGCGTGAAGAGCTGGACTGGCCATGCTTCGCCGTGACGAATCGACGAAACGCGTCGGTCATGCCGTCCCTGAGCGAGAGGCCGATGATCGGCCGCGGAATATTGCGCTAAAAATCACTCGTGCGCAGCCATTAAATCCCATTGTGATGGGGCAAGAGGATGCCGGCCGCGCCCAAGGGTAGGAATGCCAAAGTGACCGCTTTGGCGAGAGCTGTAAAAGGGGCTGCCCATGGACACGAATCGCGCGGGCTGTAGACGGCGCGTCGAGATCCGTGTAAACCCCCTTAGAAGACCAGGATTGATCTTTACAGGAAAGGAGCCTTATGGAAGCTGCGGGTTTGGTTTTGGATGCCTTGGGACGCGTGCGCGACATGGTGCGCGCGGCATTGAAAGATCTATCGGCGGAGGAGTTGCTGTCGCCGCCCAAACCCCATATCGCGTGGCTGGTCTGGCATATCGCGCGCGTGCAGGACGCCAATTTCTCCGGACTGCTCGATCGGCCGCAATTGTGGATCGCCGAGGGCTGGCACAAGCGCTTCGCCATGCCGCCCGATCCGAAGGATTACGGCTCCGGCCATCGTCAAACTCCCGAGCAGGTGGATGCCTTCGCGGTGACGGATAAGACATTGCTGCTCGATTATCTCGACGCGGTATTTGCGCAAACCCAGGATTATCTCGCCCACGTCAAGAACGCAGACCTCAACCGTGTACTCAACGAACCGCAATACCAGCCGCTGCCGACATTGGGCATTCGACTGGCCAGCGTGATCAACTGCAACACGCGCCACGCCGGCCAGATCGAGTATCTGCGTGGCTTGGTGAAATACCAAGGTTGGTTTCCGGTGACAGAGAAGTGAAGGCGTCCTTCAAAAAGGAAAATCTGAAACACGTTATGCGCGAACCGACTTCCCTTGTCCGAGGCGGAAAGGTATAAGGGCAAATATTTTGCGGAGGTGGAATATGAACGCCGTAAAAATCTTGGGAGTAATTCTCCTCGTTGCCGGCACTCTGGCGCTGGTGTATCGAAGTTTCAGCTATACGAAAGACACTCACGAAGCCAAGCTCGGCCCGCTGGAATTTTCACTCAAGGAAAAGGAAACCGTCAATCTTCCGACGTGGGTTGGGGTGGGGGCGATCGTCATTGGTGGCGTCTTGCTGCTCGTTCCGGGGAAGAGATAACGCCGAAGATGTGGATTCGTACTTGACCGGAGCCGGGATTCGATTAGATTGGATCCGCCCCGATTAGAGTGAGGGCAAGTTCTTGTCGAGGGGAAAAATAGTCGAGGGGCGATCCCGCGCGGATGAATGACAGAGTTTTCTATCGGTGCAGAAAACACTCGCCAAGAAAGGGAGCTGACAGCATGAAACGGATATTTGTTTATGGGAGAGCGTTGTTTTTCGTTTGTTGCGTGCTTGCGACGACTTTTGCCGATCGGCTATACGCTGCGGCAGCGCAGTCGCCCGAAGCCATCTTTGCCGAGCTGGCAAAGTTGAAGCCGGAAGAACGCGCAAGGCGCATCGAAGAAGGCGCTCGCAAGGAAGGCAAGCTCACCTTCATCCATACCTTTAGAGGCAAGCTGGCGCGCGACCATGTGCGCTTGTTCGAGAAGAGCCATCCCTACGTCAAAGTTGAGATGGCCGACATGGGCTCCCAGGACGCAGCCGAGCGCTTCATCGCCGAGGAAACGGCGGGTCGTCATCTCACGGATATTCTCAGCCTCGCGGTTCCCGACCTGCCGGTGATCTTGAAGCAGGATCTGTTCGCCAACTATCCGACGCCGGCGACCCATAGGATCCCGAAAAAGTTCCAGGGATTTCTCGACAAAGAAAACCGCTGGGTGCCCTGGTATTGGAGCGAACATGGGATTTCCTACAACACGAATTTGATTCCCGCCGACAAGGCGCCGAAGAGCTGGCAGGATCTCTGCAAGCCGGCTTACAAAGGTAAGGTCTCCTTCGATCCGCCGGAGACCCGCTTCATGGTGGGGCTCTACGTCATGATGGGCGAGGAGAAATTCCAGGCTTGGCTAAAGTGCATGGGAGAAAATCAACCGATCATCCAACGCGGCCACACCCAGCGGATGAATCTCATGCTCGCGGGGGATCACGCGATTCAGGGCGACAACTTTCTTTACGTGGGTGCCGAGGCGAAGAAAAAAGATCCCAAAACGCCGTACGCCATCGTCTTTTCCGCGCCGATTCTCGCCTATGCCGGCGTGATCGTCATCAACAAGAATACCCAGCATCCCTATACGTCAGCGCTGTTCAGCGATTGGACGCTCTCCGACGAAAGTCAAAAATACGTTGCCGATGAATTCCGCGGACCGCTGGTCGGCAAGCATCCCTACCTTCCCGACAACGTGAACGTAGTTACTTTCGGCTATGTCGGAGACGATGTCGTCGAGCGTTTGCACGGCTATTGGAACAAATACATCGGCAAGAAAAAATAGCCGGTATCGTTCGCCCAGTGGATGAACATGGCAGCGGGCTCGTCAAGCTGGGGGCGGCGGTTCTCGCTGAGCGGCGGCAAGCTTGCTCTGGCACTGGTTGTTCTGATCCTGGTCTACCAGGTTGTCATCCCGCTGCTGATGGTGATCTGGACGAGCCTTAAATTAGAGCGGCCGGGGGAGGCCGGCTTCTTCGATTTGAGTTTTTCGTTTGCCAACTATGGGCGCGCCTTCGGTTCCCGCGATTTTTGGCAAGCGACGTGGAATACGCTCGGCTTCGCGCTCGCGTCCACGGCTTTTGCCTTCGGACTCGGAACCTTTCTCGCCTGGGTGGTGCACCGCACCAACGCGCCTCTCGCCCGGCTGATCGGCGTCATTACCATCGGGCGGATCATCATCCCGGGCATTTTGATCACGGTTTCATGGATCCTGCTCGCCAGCCCGAGCATCGGCATTCTCAATACGCTCTTGGAGAACTTAACCGGGCTCCGGCAAATTTTGAATATCTATTCATTCTGGGGAATGGTGTGGGTGCATTCGCTGGAGATGACGCCGCTCGCTTACTTGCTCTTGTCCGCCGCGCTGCAGTCCATGGATCCGCGCCTGGAAGAGGCTTCCGCCGTGGCTGGCGCCGGTCACTGGTCGACGCTCAGGAAAGTGTCCTTGCCGCTGGCGCTGCCGGCGGTGGGAGCGGCGGTCATGCTGCTATTGATTTACACGATCGAAGCTTTCGAAACACCGCTGCTGCTCGCGGGCCGCGCCCATGTCAGAGTCTATACGACCGAGATCTATTTCAATACTGCGAGAACGCCGACGGATTGGGGCCTTTCCGGCGCTTACTCGGTCGCGATTCTTACCTTGTGCGCGGTTTTTCTGGCGGTTTATTTTCGCCTCGTGCGCCACGGCGAGCGCTACCAGACGGTGACGGGCAAGGACTTCCGGCCGCGCCGCATCGATCTCGGCCCCTGGCGCTTTCCGACCTGCGCGGTGAGCCTGCTGGTGGTGTTTTTGATCACCGGCCTGCCGTTCCTGGTGATGCTCTACACTTCGCTGCTGGCGCGCTATCAGGCACCCTCCTTCGAAGTGTTCCGCCGCATGGGCCTGAGCAATTACCGCGAGATTCTCGACGACCCGGTGTATTCCTTCGAGCCGCTGTGGAACAGCACGCTGGTCGGTCTGGGCTCGGCGACGGCGGTCATGTTGCTGGTTTCGATTATGAGCTATTTCGTGCAGAAAACGCGCTTGCGGGGCCGCACGCTTATCGACTTTTTCGGCTTTGCCCCGGTCGCCATCCCGAGCGTCGTCTTGGGCACGGCGTTCTTGTGGTTTTACCTGCTGGTGCCGCTGCCCGTTCTGGGCACGCTCACGATCATCGCGCTCGCCTACGTCACGCGCTACATGGCGGTGGCGCTGCGCTTCGTCTCGACATCGATGCTGCAGATTCACAGCGAGCTTGAAGAAGCCGCCGCGGTGGCGGGGGGCACATGGTGGCGGAACTTTCGCCGCATTTACTTGCCGCTGCTCCGCCCGGGGCTGATGGCCGGCTGGTTCTGGGTGATGGTGCACGCGTACCGGGAGCTCACCATCGCGCTCATGCTGGCGCGCTCGAGCAACCGCACGGCCGCGGTGATCATTTACGATCTTTGGGAGAACGGTTCGTTTCCCCAGCTGAGCGCCTTCGGTGTCCTCGTCTTCGGGTTGTTGATTGTGCTGGTCTTGCTCGGCCAGACGATCGGCAAACGCTTCGGCGTGCAGGAGCAGGTTTAGCGTAGGGCGGCGCTCAGCGGCCGTCGACGGTCAGCCCGCTTTGTTCGCCTCGTAATATTTTTTCGCCCAGGCCGCGATATCGCCGCGCCGCGCGAACCAAACCTGGTCGTGACTCTTGGCGTAGGCGAGGATCTGCTCGAACGTATCGATCAAGGGAATGCGCGAGCTCAGGTAGGCATGGGTGATGACGTTGAGCATGGTCGAATTTTCCGCGCCGATCTTGTAACGGTAGTCGAACTCGTCTTTGAATTTCTCGAAAAACTCGTGGCGCGTGCCTTCCTCCTCCATGCGGTGGTCGTTGATCGTGTACTGGTGCGGAATCATGATCAGCATCTTGTCGCCGATGGTTCGTGGATAAGGCATCTCATCGTCGTGGTAGTCGCAATTATAGGTAAGGCCAGCTTCGACATTCAGCTCCAACGTGTTGTCCGTGGAGCGGACGCCGGGTGACGACCAACCGGTTGGTCGCTCGCCGGTAGTCCGGGTGATCGCCTCCACGGTCTTAAAAATATTTTCCCGCTCCTGCTCCCGCGTCAGCATGTAGAGATACACCCCTTGATCCCATCCATGGGCGACCATTTCATGGCCGCGACGATGAGCGTTCTTGACCAGCTCGGGATAATATTCGCAGGTGAGTCCGTTGATCGGCATGCTGGCTTTGAGATCGTACTTGTCGCAGATATCGAGCAGGCGGCGCAGGCCGATCTTGGCGCCGAACTCGCGAAAGGTCTCCGTAGAATAATCGCGCCGGCACACCGCGTTAGCGGGGATCGAGCCGCGCTGCAATCCCCGGCCCGTCGTCGGCTTGGTGCGATCCCAAGCCTCGAACGCAATGCCGAGCACGAAAGCGACACGCG
>JBLMXG010000014.1:0-3752 GCA_050257635.1 Chloroflexota bacterium | reverse complement strand
TCGGCCGAGGGGCGTCTGAAGCAATCGAGTCTTGCACGCGCCTTCAACTATGTAGTGCGCTGAATAGTGAATTTTACTCGTGTAGTATCTTGCGAGAAATGGGCTGTACGTGACTGACAACCTGCCTCTATTTTTGCAGCTCTCACGGTCTGGCAGAAGGGGCATTAACCGAAAAGAACTCACAGTACGTCACCCGTCCGCGAGGGCGGTGAGACCGCAAATCGTGGGCACGTGAGCGTACAGGTTGTGTGCAGGCGCCGTTGGATCAGCCTTCGCAAAGCAAAATGACACTCCGGATTCCGCGACCGTTTGACACAAGGAATGTCAATTAGATACGCTCTGCGAAAAATGCTCCCGGAACAAGAGGTGAATTATGTATGCCTGGCGCGCAAGAGTTGGTCTGATCAAACCGACGCACCGTGGAAAGTCGTTCGCTTTTTGGTACAAGTATGCGGCCGACGGGGTCGAGATTGTTCCTACTTTCATAGGATTCAGGAGCGGCCACAAGGACAAGTTTCTCGAAGGCTTCCAGCGCGCCGAGGAGATCGCCGTACAGCTCAAAGAAGTGGGCTGCGATATTATCACGATCAGCGGCACACCTCCCTTTCTTCTGAAAGGGCTGGATTTCGAGCGCCAATGGGCTTCTGATCTCTCCCAAAAGATCGGTCTGCCCGTGGTGACCGCCGTCGAACCTCACGCCATAGCGCTCAAGGCCCTGGGCGCCAAGAGAGTCGCTATTGCGACTTATTTCGGCAACGAACTCAATCAGTGTATCGTCGATCATTTTAGTCGCTTCGGACTTGAATCATTCATCATGCCCGGCTTCAGCGGCACCGGACAGACCGAAGCTCTTTATACGACGCCGCTCTTGCGCCTCGATGACGTCTCTTACATGGACGTTTATCGCCACTGCAAACGCGGTGTTCAAAACCTCGGCACTGCCGTCGACGCGATCTATATAAACGGGGGCGGCTGGGATGCCGCGCCGGCGGTGCAGTTGCTTGAGGATGATTTGAACGTCAAGGTGGTCTGGGCCCTCGCCGCAGAAATGTGGCTTACCTATCACAAGCTAGCGATTAATATTCCCTTGTCGGGCTGTGGAAGTCTGTTCAGCGGCGATTGCCACCCAGTGCCATAATTCTTAGTGATGGAGGCAAGTTCCTTTCTGTTAACCATCGCGGGGAAGAGCCAAGCGCTTCGCTGCTTCAACCCGGATTCCGCAGTTGAGTTGACACCGCTATCCGCGCTCGGCGCAAGCCCGGAGCACCGAAGACATAAAGACGAATGGTTTCACGGTCTTGTTCTGCGCTTGGCCCGCCGACGCTCTTTCTCTCCAGACACTGCCCTATGCACCAAAGCAACATGGCTGCTAAGGGGTAGAGGCCTATTGTCTTCGCTGTGGAGGGCTTACGCCGAGCGCTCCACATCGTTTCCAACTGCGCAATCCGGGTTCAATCCTGACTAAATCTCTTCACCGCGGGCTTTACCCTTCGTTCCCGCGTTTGTCTCCACTTCTTTTGAAATATTCTCTAAGTGCGCGCGGCCGGTACGTGGAGTCGCTGTCCCAACGCGCTCGCACGCTGTCGTGCACCGACTGCGTCGGGTCCATACGTTTGGGCGCGTCATGGGGATTTTTCGGATCTCCTGTGGAATAGCCTATGGCGCGATCGATGCCGGCGGTCAGGCGATAAACCCCCGTCTTGGAATTGTGAATCTCTCCTTCCGGAATGGGCCGCAGCGGGTGCGCTTGCATGACCACCTGATCGAAAATTAGCCCCGCGCCTTGCGCTTTGCCCATCATCCAATCCAAGGCGATGTCGGAGAGCCCAACCTGAGGATACCCACCGCCCACATCACTGTGAACGCCGCAGAACCATACCTGCTCGACAGTCTGTCCGGATTTCGGCTTGTAAGCCCAAAGCGTCGGTTCGAAAGGGGCACGATGTTCGTCAATAGCCAAGGCGTGGTAGGCGTATTGGACGGTGCCGCTCAGTTCGGTGTCGTGGAACTGGTTTTTGCCTCGGGTGAGCCATCGAAGCCCCCGCAACGGTATCCCCAGCGCACCGACTGTGTCCCAGACGCCGATGAATTTGACCGGGATGTCTTCGCTGCCGCACATGCTAAAGTTTTTCCGGAAATTTACCGGCGCCTCATCATCCGGGTGATCCGTTGTATGGTACAAAGCGATGGCGTCTCGATAATGCTGAACAAACTCGCGCCGAAGAATGCCGCATTTTCGCAGCATCCCGACGATACTGCGCGAAGTGAATGCGCCACGGCTGAAACCGAAGAAATAAAGTTCATCGCCTGATTCGTAATTCACAACCAGAAAACGATAAGCGTCGTGAATATTATCTTCCAATCCTTCTCCGAACGCGCCACCCGAATAGCGGTCGAGCACGTTGCCCGTGCCAACCCCCTGGTCATAGTAAATAATTTGCGCGATCGAGCCGTCACGCTTGGCGATGCGGTAACCGATCTTTACGACATTGGTCGGGCACGGAACCCCGTCACTCTCCTGGTCCGCCTGGTTCCAGGTGCCGTCACAGCAAAGGATCAGTCTTTTCATATTTGCGCTCGCCGCAAGCCCCCCGGCTCGAGCGGGAAATCCGACCCCGCAAGACTGAAGCGACGACCGGTCCTGGAGCTGAGCGGTCGTTTTATTTTGAAGTGAACTCGCGGGTGCTTGCTCGACTATGGATGCACGCTCTCTAAAAACCAATCCGTGGGAATTTCATGTCCCACCCCTCTGGCCTTCGCCTCGGCGAAAACAGCCGCGCCGACAGCGGCAAACTGCAACCCGATTCCTAGATTGTTCAAAAAACAAGTAATCTCTTCGGCTGCGACTCGACGCGGAACTTTTCCGGCGACCAGCTCTCGAAGCTCGGGAGCGGCGAGCCAAAACGGATGCTCGACGAGTGAACCGGAGACTTGCCCAGGGCCGTTCTTGATGATGTCGATGGCGTCATGCGCTGGGATCCCATCGTCTCCGTAACCGGCAACGTAGTTTTCCGGAGCGTGCTTGTGCGAATGGATGATCAGCCGGTCTACTTTTCGAATGGTTTCATCGCCAAGCTCCGGCACCCGGACACAAGTCAGGTGCATACCCGGCGCCACCCATTCGGGGTTGACGACTCGCGTTAAGGAATTGGTTGTCGTCGCGATAATGTCCGCGTCGCGCACGGCCTCCTCCGGACGATCAACGGGCCGCACGTCGGCCTCGACCTTGCGCGCCATCTCGCGCGCGAAGGCTTCCCGATTGTCCCGGGTCGGACTGTAAATGTTCACTTTCTTTATCTTGCGCACAGCGCACATCGCCGGCAGGTGGCTTCCCGCCTGCCAGCCGGAGCCAAAGAGAGCCAGCGTGCTGGCATCTTCACGCGCCAGAAAGCGCGCCGCGATGGCGCTGCTCGAAGCCACGCGCATGCGCTGAACCACGCCGTCGGGAAAAATCGCCAGCGGTTCTCCGTTTGCCGTCGAGAACAACATGACCAAACCGACGTACTTATCGCCCGAAGCCGCCGGGATCTTGGTCTTTAGAACCCGACTGCCTTGTTGCCGCCAGCGGATGATATCGGAATTGATGCGCATGGCGACGATCGGTGGATCGACCAGTCCCGCTTCCATAGACTTGAAAGCATAAACGCCGGACTCATTGGGCGATGGCAGGACCAGATCCGTGCGCGGACGATTGATCGCCGTGCCCTTGTCCCAGCTCTTGTAGGCTTTCTCAAGGGCGTCGATGCAACTGC
>JBLMXG010000013.1:0-24731 GCA_050257635.1 Chloroflexota bacterium | reverse complement strand
GAATTAGCTTTTCCTTGCGTGTGCGCGTGGTGTTCCTCATCCTTTCCGAATCTACTGAAACGCATCAATAATCATAGTTCGAGCGAGTGATCTTTAGCGTTGGTCCTCAGATCGCTCTGCTAATCGCCAACTGCGCACCATGATTCTACCTTTCAATTCACTCAAGTTGTCATCGGAAAATCACCGACGCGACTGAAGGCGATTGTCTTCAAAACATCGACTGGTCTCGTGATCGATGAGTCAAATCCTTGAGATTTCAATCATCATGGGCCGACGAATCTAATGGCATGATGGTTGCTCGGGTTGCTGGTAGCCAAACGCGCTAATCGAAAATGGTCAACGCAACTCACTTTTTCGCTTTGAGATCCACATCGGCTCACAGCGATCTTTAGCTAATTGCGCAGACATTCGTCGACGGTGTTTTTATGGCGGAGGCGACAACGCTGTCCCATCGCTGCCGAGACATAAGTCGCCGTGAAGCCTGTCAGGATGTTTTTTATCACCGATGAAACGAGGATGGATATGAGGAATGAAACCACCCACCAAGCAAAGGAATTAAGCCGTGCCTATGAATGCAGCGATTGCGGCGAGCGCTTTGAGTCGATGGATCGATTACGCCAGCATGAAGTCGACTGCAAAGACGACGATTTTGAATCTACTTGTTGAATGGGCTGACGTCGCTTTGACTGCGGAAATCAGACGCGGCGACGAATCGGAACATGGCTCCTTGATGGAAAATCGCCTACCGACCGCATGGGAAAGCGTCGTTTGGCAGAATTTCTTTTGCGATTTCAGTCGTAGGATGCGGGGCAAACATTTTGCATGAGCTTGAGGGTAAATCGTCGAGCGAGAATGTTATGCGAAATCGATTACATCAGCAGGCAGCGGACATCCATCGTCGGGACCGCTGCCATCGCCGGCGGTGGCAAAACTAAGCGGGGAGGCGAGTCGAGCTGGCAGCGAGTTTTTTTGCAATGGAGCAAGTCCCGTCTCTTTGCGGGGAACTTTTGGCGAAGGTCCCGTAAAGAGGTTGAGCGCTTCGCGAGCCGTTAGGCCGAGGCGAATCTGTCTTCGACAGAGGGGTTGCCCCATTGCGTTTTGAGCTTAGCTCGGAGGTCGGCATAACTCAACAAGTTCTGAGGTTGTCATGACGAAGGTTTACTTGACTTGGTGGCTTGGAGCGGCGCTTGCGGCGGGCGGTTGCGCCGGCGTCGCCGCCAAGCCCGATCAACAGGCGGTCGGCGAGAAGCTCTCGACCACGAGCGCCGTGGCCCACGAGAAAGCCAAACAGAGCGACGATATTCAGCGTCTCACGAGGCTGTGGGAACAACGGCAGAAAAAGAGCGGCGGCAGTGATTATCCGATCGGTCCCGGCGACGTCATCGAGCTCAACGTTCCGGGCATGGACGAAATCAAAAATATGTCCGAGCGGATCAACGGCGACGGCACGATCACATTGCCGTTCGCCGGAGTGATCAAAGCCAACGGCATGACCGAAAGGCAGCTGCGCGATGAAATCCGCCGCCGCCTCGAAGAAAAGTATATGCGCAATCCGCAAGTCAATTTGTTCGTCAAGGAGTTTCGCAGCCGGCAAGTCGCCGTCATCGGCGCGGTGCAGAAACCCGGGCTTTATAACCTCGCCAGCTACTCGGATACGCTTTTGAATATGATTTCGCAGGCTGGCGGCATGAAGCCGGAAGCATCCGAGAGCATCCTGTTCGTTCCCGCCGAGCCGGCGAATGCCGAAGAGGCGAAAAAAGTCGTCCAATCCATGCCGTCGCAGCTGGTCAGGCAAGACCCGTCGCCACTGATTTTGAAGAACGTCGAGCCGATCGTCATCAGCCTCGACAGCATCCACCGCATCGACAACGAGCGCTTTTTGCAAATGCCGGCGCGGGCCGGGGACATCATCATGGTTCCCGGCGGCGGCGAGGTGCTGGTGCAAGGATGGGTGGAAAAGCCCGGCTCCTTCAAAATCACCCCCGGCTTGACCGTGCTGGGAGCGGTGGCCGCGGCCGGTGGTGCGATGTTTCCCGCCAATACGGGGTCGGTGGAGGTCATCCGAACGGATAAGAACGGACAGAAGACTTCTTTTGTCGCCGATCTCGACTCGATCAAAAGCGGCGCCCAGCCGGATCTGGCAGTGCGCGAGGGCGATGTGATCGATGTCAGTTCGTCGAGCCCCAAATTGGTGGCGTACGGCGTCTATCGTTTCTTTACTTCAATCATGA
Organism: Chloroflexota bacterium; assembly: GCA_050257635.1. Lineage (GTDB taxonomy): Bacteria > Desulfobacterota > Binatia > UBA9968 > UBA9968 > DP-20. Next base: position 22,500 of record JBLMXG010000013.1, on the reverse strand, counting down.
GCGTCGGCGCGAGCATTCCTTTGCGATAATTCGCCATCACTGGATACCGAGAAAAGGTTATTTATGAATGAAATTTCATCCTATTCGGGCCGCGGCACCATCTATATTGTTCCGGACCAGGGACAGGACGATCCGCTGGCACGCGCCCGGCTGGTCGAAGGCGGCGACGCGCCCAACATTCGCGACTACTGGCAGATCGCCCGAAAGCACAAATGGCGTATCGCCGCTTGCTTTGTCGCAGCGGTCGCGATCGCCACGGTGAGCGTCCTCTTGGCCACGCCGCTCTACACCGCGATGGCGAAGGTGGTGATCGAGCGCAAGGGGCCGCAGGTCGTCAACGTCCAGCAGGTGCTTTCGGAGTCGGCCGAATCCGACGAGCACAACTACTATCAGAGCCAATACGAAATGCTGAAAAGCCGGAGCTTGGCCGCCGAAGTCATTCGCGAGCTCGGCTTGGAAAAAAACCCCGTGTTTGCCCGCAAGGGCGCGTCGATTATGGGGCAACTATGGTCGAGCCTCACCTCATGGGTGAACGCCCGCGGCGGCCGCCCGGGCGCTCAAGCCAACGAGCCTTACGGCGTCGACTCGGGATTAATCAACGCCTATGAGCGGATGCTCGATATCGATCCGATCAAACGCAGCCGGCTGGTGGACATTGCAGTCACCACGCCAGATCCGGCCTTGTCGGCCGCTATCGCCAACGCCCACGCCAAGGCGTTCATCCAGCAAGGCATTCAACTCCGCTCACGCGCCAACGAAGGCGCGCGCAACTTTCTCGAGAGCAAATTGGCCGAGCTCAAACAGCGCGTGCAGAATTCCGAAGAGGCGCTCAACCAGTTTCGCCGCAGCAAGGGCATCATCTCGCTCGACGACAAGGAAAATATCGTCGTCGATCGCCTCGCCGATCTCAACAAGCGCCTCACCGAAGCCGAAGCCGAGCGCATCGGCGTCGAAGCCAACGCGCGCATGATCAAACAACGCGACTACGATTCGCTCCCTGCTGTGATCAACAATCCGCTGATCCAAAACCTGAAGTCGCAGGTGGTCACGCTCGAAGGCCAGGAGGCGAACCTCGCCGCGCAGTTCAAGCCGGGCTATCCGCGCCTGGCGCAAATTCAAGCCCAGCTCGCGGATGCCAAACAGCGGCTCGCCAGGCAGATCAAGAGCGTCGTGGAGGGGATCAATTCCGCCTACTACGCGGCCATGGCGAAGGAGAAAGACCTGCGTGCCCAAATGGATCGGCAAAAATCCGACGCCCTGGCGTTGAAAGACGCTTCGGTCGAGTATGCCATCCTGGGGCGCGAGGCAGACACCAACAAGGAGCTTTACGACAGCGTTTTGGAGCGGATCAAAGAAGTCGGTCTGGCCGCGGAAATCCCCGCCTCGAACATTTCCATCATCGATACCGCCGAAATACCGCTGGTGCCCTCGGCGCCGCAAAAGCGGCTGACGGTTATGGTCGCCGCCATCCTTGGGTTGATGGCGGGCCTGGGCTGGGCCTTTCTCTCCGAGCATTTCGACAACACGCTGCACACACCGGAAGATGTCGAGCGCAATCTTCATCTCACCAATCTGGTGGTGGTGCCAGATTTTTTTAGCTTGCCGAGAAACGCGACCAAGTGGCGCCTGCCATTTACGGCGCGCCGGCCGGCGCTCGACGCGCAGCTCTGCATGCCGAATAAAAGCCCGGTGCCCTCCAATCTGCGCTTTACCGTGATCACCGAGGCCTATCGCAAATTGCGCACGTCGATCCTCTACTCCCGGCCGGAGCAACCGCCCAAGACGATTCTGTTCACCAGCAGCACTGCGGGTGAGGGCAAGACGATCTCAGTGACCAATACGGCAATCATGTTCGCGCACCTCGGCTACAACTGTCTTGTGATCGACGCCGACCTGCGCCGGCCCCAGTGTCACCGCGCCTTGAGGGTGAACAACGACCGCGGCTTGACCGATTTTTTGGTCGGCCAGGAGCGGCTCGATCAGGTGATCAAGCCGACATCGGTGGCGAACCTATCGGTGCTCAATTGCGGCGCCACGGCGCCCAATCCCGCGGAACTTATAGGCTCGCATAAAATGCAAGACGCGCTCGATCAGCTCAAGACGCGATTCGATTTTGTTCTCATCGATTCGCCGCCGGTCATGCCTGTGAGCGACGCCGTGGTGCTGTCCAATCTGGTCGATGGCGTGGTCTTTGTCGTGCGCGGACAGGATACGCCGAAGCAGTGGGTCAAGGGCGCGCTTTCCGAGCTGCGCCGCGAACGCTCGAAGCTTTTGGGCGTGGTGCTTAACCGAGTCGATCTAAGAAGCGCCGATTACGAGGATTATTACCAGTACTACGATGGGGAATACTATTCCTCCGTACGGCTCGCGTGAGCGCAAATGGCTGCAACGTTAAACGAGTTCGACCCCTGAAACGGCGACAATTTGGATCACGGAGGAAAGATCTCTATGCGTTATCTCATCACCGGCGGGGCGGGTTTCATCGGCTCTCATCTGGCCGAGCATCTGCTCAAAGACGGCCATCACGTCATGATCCTCGACGATCTGTGCACCGGCTCGATGCACAATATCGAGCATCTCAAAAACGAGCCCCGTTTCGAATACGTCATCGATACCATTTTCAATCGCCCTCTGCTCGCCGAGCTCGTCGACGAATGCGACTCGATCGTTCACCTGGCCGCGTCGGTAGGCGTGCGGCTGATCGTCGAGAGCCCGGTACGCACCATCGAGACCAATGTCAAGGGTACCGAAGGGGTATTGGAATTCGCCAGCAAAAAGAAAAAACGCGTGCTGATCGCCAGCACCTCCGAAGTCTACGGCAAGGCGAGCAAGATTCCCTTTTCCGAGGCCGATGACTTGGTCATGGGGCCGACGACCAAGGGACGCTGGAGTTACGCCTGCTCCAAGGCCATCGATGAGTTTCTCGCCCTTGCATATCGCAAAGAAAGAAAGCTGCCGGTGGTGATCGTGCGGCTATTCAACACGGTGGGGCCGCGCCAAACCGGACGCTACGGCATGGTCTTGCCAACTTTTGTGCGCCAGGCCATGGCCGGCCTGCCGATGACGGTCTACGGCGACGGCACACAATCGCGCTGCTTCTGCCATGTCAGCGACGCCGTCGAGGCGCTCGCCCGTCTCATGCTTCACTCCGGCGCCGTCGGTGAGATTTTCAACGTTGGCAGCGAGCAAGAAATCAGCATTCGAGAACTGGCCGAAGTCGTGCGATCGATGACCCGAAGCGCATCACCGATTCGCTTCGTTCCCTACGACGAAGCCTTTGAGGAAGGTTTCGAGGACATGCCGAGGCGCGTGCCCGACATCGGCAAGATCAAAAAACTCGTCGGTTTCCACCCGGCGCGAAGCATCGAGGAAATTGTCGAGAGCGTCATCGACTATCACCAGGCAGAGTCCGCGGCGAGCCGCGTGACCGGACCGCAACTGGCACTGGAACAGGCCTTCTAGCGATCATTTCCCGCACAGAGAAAGCCGCCATGATCAGCAATTGGGAACAGGGAGCATTTTGGGTCGTTCCAGCAGGAGCCTTTGTCCTGACGGCGTTGAGCGTGCCGGTTGCGGCTCGCCTCGCCGCGCGCTGGAAGTGCGTCGCCGTGCCGAGTGCCGAGCGCTGGCATAACCGGGTGACGCCGACCGGCGGCGGGCTTGCATTCTTTTTTCCGATCGCCCTACTGGCCATGGTTTTTTCATCGGACGTTTGGGCCATTGCGCCGTTCCTATTGATCTCGACGGCGGCGTTTAGCCTCGGGGTTTATGATGATTTTCGCCAATTGAGGCCGGCGACCAAACTGTTGGGGCAACTCGTCGCGGCAGCAGCGGCGCTGGCCTGCAATTTTTATCTGCATTTTTTCTCCTGGGGTCCGCTCGACGCTCTGCTCACCGCTGTCTGGATCGTCGGCCTGACCAACGCGCTCAACCTGCTCGACAACATGGACGGCCTGGCCGCTGGCATCGGCCTGATCGCCGCGGTCTACCTCGCCTATTTGTTTCACCAGCAAGGCGACCAGAATTATTTTGTCGTGGCGCTCGCCCTCGCAGGCGGCCTTGGGGGATTTCTCGTCTTCAACTTTCATCCGGCGTCGATTTTCATGGGCGACGCGGGCAGCCTGTTCCTGGGGATGTCGTTGAGCCTGCTCACGATCCACGCCAACGGCCAGGCTTCCAACATCTTGTCGCTGATCGCAGTGCCCGCGTGCATCCTGCTGGTGCCGATCCTCGATACCACCCTGGTCACGGTGACCAGGCTGTTGCGCGAGCAGCCGATTTCCCAAGGCGGCAAAGACCATGCGTCGCATCGTTTGGTCGTCCTCGGCCTGAGCGAATCGCAGGCCGTGCTCCTGCTCTATTTCATGGCCGCGGTGGCCGGCGCCACGGCGGTCATGATCAAGCAGTTTTCGTACACGCTCGGTCTGGCGGTATTTCCGCTGGTGATTCTTTCGTTCACGCTTTTTACGGCCTATTTGGCGCAGGTTGAAATCATTTCAGATACCGATCGGTCGAGCCGCGCCGTGGGAAAAAAATTGACTCTGCTCTTATCGACGCTCGCTTACAAACGGCCTGTGATGGAGGTCTTGCTCGATTTCTTTTTGATCGCCTTCGCCTACTATCTGGCGTTTGCGTTGCGCTTCGAATTCCGTCTGAACAGCGGCTTGATGACGCTTTATCTCACGTCGTTTCCCATCGTCACGGCTGCGGCCTACGCCAGTTTCGCGCTGATGGGCGTTTACCGCGGGCTTTGGCGCTACACCGAACTCGACGATCTTGTGCGCATCGCCACAGCCGCGTTCTGCGCCACCGGATTTGCGGGCGTCGCGCTGGTCATTTTGTATCGGTTCGCGGGTTACTCGAAAGTCGTGTTCATTCTCTACGGCTTATTGCTTTTCATCGGCATGGCCGGCAGCCGTCTTTCGTTTCGTCTATTCAGCCTCTTAGTTGATCGGCCGCTGCGCGATCGAGTCCCCGTTCTGGTCTATGGGGCTGGAGACCGCGGCGAGGCGGTGGTGCGCGAGTGCCGGCACAATCGGAAAATCGGTTACTGCCCGATCGGTTTTCTCGACGACGATCCGACCAAGGAGGGTCGCAGCGTCTTGGGCCTGCGGATCTTCGGGGGAGCCGACAAACTGCCGCAAATTCTCCAGCGCAATCAGGTTTGCGGTTGCATCATCGCATCTCCGGATGTTCTCGCCGGCGAGCAAGCGCGGCAACTCCGCACCCGGTGCGAGACCCTCGGGCTGTGGGTCAAGCTACTTCAGTTCGAATTCATCGAAGAGGGAGTGAGAAAGTCATGAAAACAATTCTGCCCCGCTGCATCGCCGTAGTCGGCCTGGGTTACGTCGGTTTACCGCTGGCGTCGGCGTTCGGCAAAGTCGTCTCGACGGTGGGTTTCGACATTAACGAGCAGCGGGTCCGGGAATTACGCAAAGGCGTGGATCGCAACGGTGAAGTGAGTAAATCGGATCTGCGCGAACCGCTCCTGGAGTTAACCAGCGACCCGTCGCAGTTGCAGCGCGCGTCGGTCATCATTGTCGCCGTGCCGACGCCGGTGGATAAAGCCAAGCGGCCCGATCTATCCCATCTCATCAATGCCAGCCGGCTGGCGGCGCAAAACCTCGGCCACGGCGCCACCGTGGTTTACGAGTCCACCGTGTATCCCGGCTGTACCGAAGAAATTTGCGTCCCGGTGCTCGAAGCCGAGTCCGGGCTGAAAGCGGGACGCGATTTCAAAGTCGGCTACTCTCCCGAGCGGATCAACCCCGGCGATCACGAGCACTCGTTGAACAAGGTGATGAAAATCGTCGCGGGACAGGACGACGAGACGACCGAAAATCTCGCCGCAGTCTACCGCATGGTGGTCGAAGCGGGGGTCTACAAGGCGCCGACGATTCGCACCGCGGAAGCGGCCAAGGTGATCGAAAACGTGCAGCGGGATTTGAACATCGCGCTGATGAACGAGCTGGCGGTCCTGTTTCACCGCATGGGTCTGGACACCCTGGAGGTGCTCAGGGCGGCGCGCAGCAAATGGAATTTTTTAGACTATGAGCCGGGCTTGGTGGGCGGCCATTGTATCCCAGTAGATCCTTACTACCTCACGTTCAAGGCTCAGGAGCTCGACCATCATCCGGACGTGGTTCTCGCTGGCAGGAGAATCAACGATTACATGGGGCACTACATCGCGCAGGAGACCGTCAAGCTGTTGATTCTTGCGGGGCGAGTCGTGCGCGGCGCCTCGGCGTTGATCCTCGGCGCGACCTTCAAGGAAAACGTCAACGATTTACGCAACACGCGAGTGGCGGAAGTGGTCCAAGGGCTTGAGGGCCACGGCGTTGCGGTGGCGGTTTACGATCCTTTAGTCGCTCCCGGCGAAATCCAAAAACTGAACATGCGGCCGCTCAAAAATCCTTTCGAGGCGAGGGAGAAATTCGACGCGGTGGTGTTGGCGGTGCCGCACCGCATGTTTCTCGACATGCCGCCGGAGTCCTACATGGGGTTGCTGCGCAACGGCGGCAAGCCCGGTGTATTCGTTGACATCAAAGGCGCCTATCGCGACGCTGGCAACAACAGCGGCGTCATGTACTGGAGCCTTTGATGGCCGAGCGCGCTATTTCCGCCGGGCTGAAGATCCAGTTCGTCACCGGCATCTTTCCGCCGGATATCGGCGGACCGGCGACGTATGTGCCCCAGATGGCTGCGGCGCTGGCGCAGCAAGGCCATCGAGTCGCGGTTTTCACGTTAAGCGAAGCGGCCACCAGCGGCGCCGAGCGCTATCCATTTGCAGTGAGACGCCTCCGTCGCGGCCTGTGCAAACCCTGGCGATTTGCCCGCACCGTGGCGGTGCTGGTGTGGGCAGGCCGGAGCTCCGATTTGTTTTTCGTCCACGGACTCTATCTGGAAGCGGCGATTGCGAGCCTCATAGTCGGCAAACCGGTGGCGCAGAAATGGGTTGGAGATTGGGCTTGGGAGCACGCGCTCGACAAAGGCTGGGTGGAGTCGAGCTTCGAGCAATTTCAAACCGAGTGGTCCGGCTGGAAAGCGCAATGCTTCAAAGCTCTCAGGAACTTTTGCGCGCGTCGAGCTGACGCGTTGATCGTGCCCAGCCGCTATCTCGCCCGCGCAGTGGCGGCGTGGGGCGTGGCGGCAGAAAATATCGCGCCGATTTACAACGCCGTCGATGGCGAATACCCAGCGCCGGCAAAAATCCCGCTGGCAACTCGATTCAAAGTCGTCACGGTCGGCCGTCTCATTGCGATCAAGCAGATCGACCGAATCATCCAAGCCATCGCTGCGATTGAAAACGTTGGGCTCGTAATCGTCGGCGATGGTCCAGAACGGCAACAGCTGGAAACATTGGCACGCGAGCGGGAGTTAGTGGATAGGGTTTACTTCGCAGGGCAAAGAACGAGAAAAGAGACTTTGGCGTTGATCGCCGCCGGCGATCTCTTCGTGCTCAATTCCACGCACGAAGGTCTACCTCACGTCGTGCTTGAAGCAATGAGTCTCGGTGTGCCGGTTGTGGCCACCGCCGTGGGCGGCACCCCGGAGGTCATCCGCGACGGCGAAAACGGTCGGCTCATCGCGGCGCAAGCGGATGGAGCGCTGGGTGAAGTTTTATCAGGGCTGCTGTCATCTCCCGAAGAGAGAAAGCGCTTAGCAAACGAAGGCAAACGTACGGTGGCAGGCTTCAGTTGTTGGCGCATGATCCAAGAGACTTCCGCCCTCCTCGAAGCAACCGCGCGACGAGAGAAACGAGACAGCGCGCAAAACCTAGACGCGGTCGCGGCGCGCGACGGTTAGGCATCATCGGGCGACGCACAATGGGGGAAATCGAAATGATGGATCAAATGACCCTGCTGGAAAAATTGGACAGAGTTGCCGGCGTCTGCCGGCGTTTAGGTTTGGCTGGTCTGCCGCCGGCGGGAAAAAATTTGCTCAAGCCCCTATTCGGTAACCGTCTCTCGGTGCGCGTCGAAGGTTTCGCGATCACCGCTTCCTTGGAACATCGCCATTACCTGCAGGCGCTGCGTCGAGGCAAAATCGAGTCTTTGATGGCGCGCCTGTTCGGCAGCGTGATTCACCCCGGGATGGTGGTTTTGGATATCGGCGCTTTCGTCGGCTGGTACACGCTGCTGGCCGCGCGTCAGGTCGGCGCGCAAGGCAAGGTCTATGCGTTCGAGCCCGACCCGCGCAACTTCGACCTGCTGGGCGAGAATCTACGTTTGAATCGGGTCGATTCCCGGGTGATCTGTCTGCCCAGGGCGGTCTCGGATGAGGCCGGTGTGCAGCCATTTTTTCTCCACGGCGGCGATCAGAGCCGTAGCAGCCTGATCCCCTCGGGCGGTGGCCACGAATCGACTACAGCGACAACCGTAGTCCTCGACGATTTCTTCGATCGCGGGATCAAGATCGACGTCGTTAAAATGGATATCGAAGGCGGCGAAGTCCACGCCTTACGCGGTATGGCGGAGACCCTCGCTCGCGCCGGCCGCAGCGTAAAATTGTTTGTCGAATGCAATCCGAATTCGCTCCGATTCGCCGGTGAGTCGTCGCAGTCGCTCATCGCCGAGCTGCGCCAACTCGATTTTACGATTTTCCTCATCGACGAGGCCAATCGCGGCCTCAAACGGGTGGATTCGAGGGTCGAAACGGCCAAGTACGTCAATCTCTATTGCTTACGGGAGTAATCAGAACGGAGCGGATATTTTCTTGATGGCGAGGAGACTCAAGCGCCTCAGACCAGGCTCAACGGTTTCAAGTATGCGACAAGATGGTCGGGCCCCATGACGTCGCTTCAACAGCTCAAGAATTCGCTGGTCGGCAAGGTGACCGTGCCGCTGCTGAGCGGCGCCGCCAGCGGGACAGTCGCCGAAAACGTGATCGCGGCGGTCCGGCGCACGGCCCGTCACCCATTGGCGGAAGGCGCCGTATTGCTTGCCGGCTCGCAATACGTTGCTGCGGTCGCCGGCCTGGTGACGAGCGTGGTCAGCGCGCGTTTGTTGGGGCCCAAGGACTTCGGCATCGCCGCGGTGGTGATGTCCTATCCAATGCTGCTCGGCTCATTGGTGGCGGTCAAGTCGGGCGCGGTCACAACCCGCTACATCGCGAGATTTCGCGCCGATGGCCGAGCGGAGTTGCTCGCCGGGATTTGCAAGCTGGGCTATGCGCTGGACTTTCTGGTTTCGCTCGGCGCGGCGCTCCTGGTGGCGGCCACAGCTTGGTGGGTGGCGCCGGAATTTTTTCATGAGCCGAACCGAGCCTGGTTGATGGTTGCCTTTGCCGTGTCGTTTCCGATCTGGTCGCTGTCCGGTACCAGCCATGCGATTCTCATGTCCTTTGAACGGTTCCGCTGGGTCGCGCTGCTGCAAGTGCTCGATCAAGTCATCGGTTCGGTTTTGGTCATCGGCTTGCTGCTCGGCGGCTTCGGTGTGGCCGGGGCGGTGTTGGGTGCGGCCTTCGGCAATGTTTTGACCGCGACCATCGCCGCCAAGATGGCGAGCGTTGTGCTGCGCCGAGAACGGATGTCCCCCTGGTGGCGGGGCTCGATCGAGCGTGTTCGGCCCGTGCGTAAGGAAATCGCCGAACTGTTCGGCTGGAATTACCTGATTGTCACCGGCAGCGGTCTCATGGCTCAGTTACCCTTGATGATCTTGGCTCACTTCCGCGGGCCGGAAGCTGCGGGGTTTTTCCGTTTGGCCACCAGCATTGTCACCGTCGGCTCCTACCTCGAAACTTCTATGGGCCGAGTTGTCTACCCAGCGCTGTCGGCGCGTTGGAGCGTGGAGAACAGCGAGCGCGTGCGAGGCGCGCTCAAGCGCTGGACTATCAACGCCGGGGTGCCGGCGGGCGCGCTCTTGCTGCTCTCCCTGCCGTTCTTTCCGATTTTGATTCCGCTGGTTTTTGGGTCGCAGTACGCGCCGATGGTAAGCGGTGTGCAGATCATGATGACGGGGGCGGTGCTGAGCGCGCTGGTTTTCTGGTTGAATGCCTTTTACTACGCGTCGGCCCACCTGAATATCTGGACGCTTGGCTACGCGGTACAGACCGCCTTCGTGATCACCCTGGCCTGGTTGGCTGCTCGCTATGGCGGGTTCTCCGGCATAGCGCTGCTTACCGCCGTCGCGAAAGCGGGATTTACGCTGGGCATGCTGCTGGTGTTCTACAAACTTGTCGCCGATGGAAGGGAGACTATCTCGTGAGCGCTCGCAAAGCGGTCTGTCTGACTCTGTGGTTCCCGCAGCATAACAATCCGCGCTACGCGGCGTTGTTTCCGCGGCTGTCACCGGTGGTGCGCTTCCGCAAATTTCGCTTGAGCCAGCGCCGGTTGATTCGCGCCTTGCAGTATCGTCTCTGGCATAAGTTGAGCCGCATCCTGATCTATCCCGCGCTGATTCAATATTTAGCGCGCAAGTACGAAACCCTTTACACGATCACCACGGAACAGATCCGGGCTTGGCCGAGGCAGCGCAGCGTAATCGTGGATCTCGACGATCCGATGTTTACCGCGGCGGAAGTGAAGGCTTTGAACCTGCCGCAAGTCAAAGCGCTGGTCGTCACGACTCATCGAGCCAGAACGCTTTTCCAAGAGAAAGGCGTGACCGCGCCGATCCATGTCATCCCACAGGGCGTGGCACTGGGGCAGATCGATCCCGCCAAGCGACGCGAAATTCGCGCTCGCTTCAAAACCGACGACGATATTGTCGTCGGTTTTCATGCGCCCTCGCTGACGTTAGCGGCAGATGGCGCCCAGCGCGCCAGGGGCGATCAAGACGATCTCGATTTTCTTTTTCAGGCGATGGAGCGGGCGCGCCTGATCGAGCCGAGGCTCAAGCTCTGGCTCTTCGGCAACGCCAGTGAATCCCTCAAGGCTTACGTGCTCCAGGGGCGAAGCGGTTGGGTCAAGCTGTTCGGCTACGTCCAGCTGACCGACATGCTCACTTATTTGTCGGATGTCGATATCGGCGTTTATCCGCGCACTTGGTCGCCGCCGCCGGGCCGCTTCAGTGTAAAAATCGCCCAGTTCATGGCTTGCGGTGTTCCGGTGGTGTCGACGGAGCTCGACGAGGGATTGATTTTGCAAGAGGCCGGTTCCGGCTTGCTTTGCCGCAGCCTCGAAGAATTCGTGGATGCGCTGGTGGATCTGGCCGGGTCGCCGGAAAAACGATCGACGCTGGGGCTGTCGGGAAAGCGGTACGCGGAACAAAAACTCGAGTGGTCGGTTTTGGTGCCGGCCTACATGGAGCTTTTGCGGGAGTGATCGATGGGCGAACGAGTCTGCTTTTGGGGCGGCGCGCGCTATCGCCGGCCGCTGGACGAGACCGATCAAAAAAAATTCGCCGCGATGGGCACCCTCGGCGATCTTTTCGTCATCGGTTTCGCGCATGGCATGCGGCCGCAGGTCTTTGCCGAGAAGGCGCATTTTTATCTGCTGCCCGAGTTGCCGCTGCGGATTTTTCGCTATCTGGAAATATGGCTCGCCGGCGCCTGGATCGCGGCATGGCTCATTCTTCGACATGGCGTCGGTCTGATCGTCGCCCAGGGGCCGTACGACGGCTTCGCCGCTGCCGCGCTTAAAAAATTTGCCGGCTGGCTCGGCCGACGAGTTTTCCTAGTCGTCGAAGTGCACGGCGACTTTGAAGCGAGCGTCTTTCTCGAACGGCGCATCCGCTGGGTCGGGCTCCATCGTTTCCTCATGGCGCGCGCGGCGCGCTTTTCATTTCAACAGGCCGATGTGCTGCGCGCGATATCGAACTCGACGGGGGCACAGCTCAGGCGATGGGCTCCGGATAAGACGATCGTGCAGTTCCCGGCTTGGACCGACCTGGAGACATTTCGTTTGGCTGCTAGCGAAACCCCCGAACGCGACGGTCAGCGCATTCTTTACGCTGGCGTTTTGACGCCGCTCAAAGGCGTCCATCGCTTGATCGATGCCTTTGGCTTGATCGCCGGCGATTTTCCTCAGAGCCGTTTGTTCATCGTCGGGCGCCGACAGAGTAAAACTTACGCCGAGGCATTGCGCCGGCAAGTTGTCGGCCTCGGTCTTGAACAGCGGGTGGAGTTCATGCCACCGGTCGCCCAAGCGGAACTGGCCGCGCTGATGGCCTCTGCGGCCGTGCTGGTTTTGCCTTCTGCGTCCGAGGGACTCGGACGCGTTCTCATTGAGGCGATGGCGGCGACAACTCCGGTGATCGGCAGCGATGTCGGCGGCATTCCGGACCTCATCGAAAACGGCGTGAACGGTTTTTTGGTGCCGCCCGACGATGAGTGTGCCCTGGCGCAACGGCTCTCCTGGATCCTGGAAAATCCGCGGCAAGCTCGCGCCCTCGGGCAAGCAGGGCGGGCATTCGCCGCGGAATTTTTTTCCACCGAAGTTTATTTGAACGGCTACCGGAAAGTTTTTCAGCAGGCGCGAAATCACGGCGCACCGAGGCAACATGCGATTGCTGGTCTTTAATCTCGCCACCGACATCGACGATCCGATCCTCGGATTTACGACCCATTGGATTCGGGCTTTGGCGCGGCGAGTGGAACGCGTTCAGGTGATCACCATGCGGGCTGGGCGGCTGGAATTACCGAACAACGTGGGCGTCGATTCCGTCGGTAAAGAGAAGGGCTACAGCGAGGCGCGCCGGGTCGCGGAATTTTACCGAATTTTAACGCGGGTGTTGCGCGAGCAGCAGCCCGACATGTGTTTCTCGCACATGATGCCGCTTTTCACCGTCCTGGGCGCGCCGCTGCTCAAGCTTAGAAAAATCCCGATCATCACCTGGTACGCCCATCCGCATGCATCGTGGGCGCTCAAGGCGGCGCATCGACTATCGAATCGAATGGTCGCCAGTGTTACCGCTGCTTATCCTTATAAGAAGGACAAGCTGGTGCCCATCGGCCACGGCATCGACACTCAACTCTTTTGTCCCACTGAAGATGACATCCCGGATGAGCCGCCGATGATTCTTTGTGTCGGCCGGCTCTCGCCGGTCAAAGATCACCCGACGCTGCTCAAGGCGGCGGCGCAACTGCGGCAAGTCACGGCCCGCCCGTTTCGAGTCGTCATCGTCGGCGGCCCGGCGGTGGCTAAAGACGAGGCGTATGTCCGGGCGCTTCATGAGCAGATCGGACGACTGAAGCTCCGAGACATTGTTGCCATCGAAGCGCCAGTGCCCATGGGCCAGCTCCCGCAGTGGTACCGGCGCTGCGCGGTGCACGTCAACATGTCGCCGCTCGGTTTCGGCGACAAAGTCGCGTGGGAGGCGATGAGCTGCGCGAGACCCTGTGTCGTTGCCAACGAGGGATTCTACGATACGCTGGGAAAGTACCGGCCGCATCTGATCTACGAATTTGGCAACGATCGACAACTCGCCGAAAAACTAGGTTGCCTTTTGGCCCTTCCCAACGAGGAACGCCGGCACGTCGGTGTGTATCTACGAGCGCAGGTTCTTTCGCTGCACCGCGTCGATCGGCTGGCGCAGCGTCTCCTCGCGCTGTTTGCGACTTTGCGATCCAAGCAGAGCCGGACGGCGCGCCAGCTCAGCGAAAGCCGTTGAGGACGAGCTATGCTGATCGCAACTTCGGAAAATTACTTGCGCCGCTGGTCCGATGGCGCCGATGTGCGCGCCACCGGCGGCTATTTTCCTTTCTGGCTGGTGTCCCTGGGGTTTCTGTTAGGCCTGGTCACCATGGTCGCGCGCCACGCTTGGCTCCTGCCCTATTTCGTGCCGCTCGCCTATGCGGCGATCCTGGTCGTTTTCGTCAGGACGATTAAAAGCTGGCGCGATGCGTTCAACCCCTTGTGCCTGATCTGCGCAATCGGCGTCGTGCGCCATCTTTTACCGGCCCTGTTACTGCTTAACGGCGTAACTCCACCGGAGGAAGTCAGACTATTCTTTCAAGCGATGAAACTTTCAACCGATGATTGGCGCTGGGGCCATGCCCTGGCGCTATTCGGTCTTCTCGGCGCGAGCCTTGGCTGGCTGCTCGTACAGCAGTCGTACCCGAAGGAGAGGTGCAGCTTGCGATTCGGCCTGGCGCCCGGGGTCCGCCCGGCGGCAGTGGCGGGCATGGCCGTGGGATTTGGTGCCCTGGCGGTGTTTCTCGTCAGCAACGCGTCTCTCGATGTCATCACCAGCGGCGCGTTTCGCGAAACGACAATTCAAGAAGGTACCGGGAAGTTTTTCTTCCTGGCCTATCTGCTAATTTCCGGCAGCGTGCTGCTCACCTGTTACTATCTGCCGAAAATCTCGACCTGGAGCGCGTTTCTCCCGGTGATGGCGGCGACGGTGTTTTACTGGGTGCTCGGCGGCCGCAGCCGGGCGATGATCTCGCTGGCGGGCGGTTTGCTGTTGCTCTGGTATTTGCGCCGACAGCAGCACGGCTGGGCAAAAATTACCCTCAACTATCCCTACATTTTGATCGCGCCGCTGGCCCTGATTGCCGTGCTGTGGGTTTCCTATCTCGGCGCCATGTATCGCGGCGAGCTCGGCGCGCGGGTGTTCTCCGAAGCGTTAAATTTCCGCGAACTGTGGCAGTATATGCAGGTCAGCATTTTCACCGACCTGGGACAGCTGCACAGCTTGGCCGGCGCCATCGCCATCGGCCCAGGCGTTCTCGGCGGTCAGACTTTTTACGGCGCCCTATCATGGCCGCTGAACAAGCTGATTTTCATTCCTGGACGGAGCGCCGGCGTTTACATCGTCGAAACGCTCGTCGGCTTTGCCACCCAAGACAGCAAATGGGCCGTCAACGCGTCTTTGATCGGCGATGCCTATCTCAACTTCGGCTTGTTGGGAACCGCGGCCGTGATGGTGCTTTACGGCGCCGTCGTCAAAACGCTTTATCTGCAATTTCGCCGAGGGCGCTTGCATGCGGCCGTCTACGTGTTGGCACTTATCTACTCGCTACTCATGATGTGGGCGTCGTTTGAAGTTTGGCCCCAGGCTCTGACCGTCTTGGTCTTCGCTTCCGGCCTGATCTTCCTGAGCGAGACCTTGTTACGGGTGCGAAGCGATGGCGTCTCGGCGTGAGTGCTTGCTGCGAGGGACGACTCGATTATGCCGGTTGCCGCGAATTCGATGAAAGTTCTTCATCTGATCAACACGCTTTCCGCCGGCGGCGCAGAGCTTCACTTGCTTACTCTGTGCCGCCGTCTGCGCAGTAACGGTGTCGAACCGGTGGTGGCCTGTTTGCGCGAGCATGTCCAGGGCAGCCGCTCCCTGCGAATCGATTTTGAGCGAGCCGGGATTCGAGTCATCGACCTCGGCGCGACCAGTCGCTACGACTCGCGCTTTCTCGGCCGCATCGAACGCTGCGTTGCCGCTGAGCGGCCGGATATTCTGCACACCCATCTACCGCGCGCCGATATGGCGGGAGCGTTTGTCAAATTCACTCGCCCCTCGATCATTTGGGTGAGCTCCGTGCACGCCATCTACAGCGTCGATTGGGCGGGGCGCTGGAGTTTGCCGCTGATCCGGCTCCTCTGGCGGCGGGCGAATCGGGTTCTCTGCATCTCGCATGCAGTGCGGCAGTGGTTGATTCATCAAGGTTTGCCGCCGGAACGGTCCACGGTCATTCATTACGGGATCGAGGCGCAAACGTTACACTGCGCGCAAAACAATCTTCGCGAAATCTGGCGGCTCGACAAAAAATTCGTCATCGGCTCGATTGCAAGGCTCGAACCGCGCAAGGGCCATCAGGTTTTGATCCAAGCGATGCCCGAGATCTTGCGTCACGTTCCCCATGCGCAGCTGTTGATTGCCGGCCACGACCCCTGGGGTTACGGCGCTGAGCTGCGCCGGCTTATCCAGACTGCCAACCTCGGCGACCAGGTTCGTTTGGTGGGGTTTCAAAGCGATGTTGCTTCGTTCCTCGACGCGCTCGATGTCTTCGCCTTCGCAACCAGTTCGGAAGGCTTCGGCCAAGTCCTGGTCGAAGCCATGGCGGCCGGCAAGCCCGCGGCGGCAAGCCGAGTCGCGCCGTTGACGGAAATCGCCGTGCACGGCGAATCGGCGCTGTTGGTCGAGCCAGACCCCGGGGCGTTCGCCGACGCGCTGATTCGGCTCGCGCGCGAGCCGCTGGTACGCGAGCGCCTGGCGCGGCGGGCGCGCGAGCGAGTGCAGGGCTATTTCACGGCGGAGCGAATGGCCGCGGAGACCTTCTCGCTCTATCAGGAGCTGTGCGGCCGGAAGGAAAACTTCAAGGCATCCGCATAGGTGGATTTTCGCGAGGGAGAACATCGAACTATGTGTGGAATTTGCGGCTGGGTCCAGCTTCAGGGCAAGACCGATTTCCAAACCTCGACCGGTTTGTTCGAGCCGATGAACGCCGCGCTGGCGCACCGCGGGCCGGACGATCACGGCGCGGTGGTTTTCGACGACGCGGCACTCGGCATGACTCGGCTGAGCATCATCGACATCGACGGCGGGCAGCAGCCGATCACCAACGAAGAGGAAAATTGCTGGATCGTTTTTAACGGCGAAATCTATAACTTTATCGAACTGCGCGACGAGCTTAAGAATCGCGGCCGCCGGTTTCGCTCCCGGTCCGACACCGAGGTGATCTTGCGCGCCTATGAAGAGTGGGGCGTCGATTGCGTGCAGCGCTTGCGCGGCATGTTCGCCTTCGCCATTTACGATCGCCGCAAGGAGCGTCGGCCGCGGCCGCGGCTGTTCCTGGCGCGCGATCGACTCGGCAAAAAACCGCTCTACTATTACCGGGACGGCGAGCGGTTGATCTTTGGCTCGGAGATCAAAGCGATTCTGGCCCACGCCGGCGTGCGCCCGAGGGTCAATCGCGCGGTGATTCCGCTCTATCTGGCTTACGGCTATACGCCGAGTCCGTTCACTTTTTTCGAAGATATTCACGAGCTCCCGCCCGGCCACATGCTGCTCGTCGAAGATGGCGAGGTTGCCGTGCGTCGCTACTGGAGCGTGCCACGTGAGCCGGATTCGGCACCGCGGCTTTCCGAATCGGAATACTTTCAGCAAGTGAACGAACATTTCGAGGAGGCGGTACGGCTGCGCTTGACAAGCGACGTGCCTCTCGGCGCGTTTTTGAGCGGCGGAGTCGACTCGGCGGCTGTGGTCGCCGTGATGACCAAGCTGCTTGGCGGGCCGGTGAGCACGTTCTCGATCGGCTTCGCCGACGATCCCTCGTTCGATGAACTGCCGTATGCGCGCATGGTGGCAGAACGATTCGGCAGCGATCATCATGAATTTGTCGTCCAGCCCGATGCCGTCGAACTGCTGCCCAAGCTGGTCTGGCACTACGATCAACCATTCGCGGATTCTTCGGCGATCCCCACCTATTTAGTCGCGCAGATGACCCGCGCTTATGTCAAGGTTGCGCTCACCGGCGACGGCGGCGACGAGCTTTTCGCCGGCTATCAGCGCTTCGCCGCAGCGCGTCTTGCCGAATACTACCGGCGCGCGCCGCGTTTTTTCCAAAATGCTGTGAGCCGGTTGGTGCACGCTTGGCCCGAGTCGACGGCCTACGAGGATCCGGCGCGCCGGATGCGGCGCTTCGTCGATAGCGCGGCGCTACCGCTGGCCGATCGCTATTTGAATTGGGTCGGCATCTTCAATCCCGATATGCTGCGCCAACTGCTCGCCGCTGCCATCGAGATGGATCCCGTCGATCACTTTCGCGGTTACTTCAGCGGGCAAGAGAACACGAACCCTGTCACCGAGTTGCTGGCGGTCAATCTGGCGAGCTATTTGCCCGGGGATTTGCTGGTGAAGACCGATCGCATGACGATGGCCAATTCTTTGGAGGCGCGCTGCCCCTTTCTCGACCATCGGCTGCTGGAATTCGCCAGCCAAATTCCGTCGTCGCTCAAGCTCAAGGGCGTCACCACAAAGTATGTCTTGAAGCGCGCCCTCGAAGGTCTTTTGCCGGGAGAAATTATCTGGCGGAAAAAACATGGATTCGGCGTGCCGGTCGGACGCTGGTTTCGCGCCGGCCTGAAGGATTTTCTCTGTGATCACCTGTTATCTCCGACAGCGCTGCAGCGCGGATATTTCGACGAGCAAGCCCTGCGCCGGTTGATCGACGAACATATCGGCGGCCGACGCGATCATGGCCATTGTCTGTGGGCGTTGTTGACGCTCGAGATCTGGCATCGGATTTTCATCGATTGCGAGGTGAGTTCATGGCTTCCCATCAACGCGAAAATAAATTCAGGGTTTTGCGCGTCATCGGCCGCTTGAACGTCGGTGGGCCGAGCATCCACGTCGTCAATTTGTCGGCCGGCATGGACCCCAACCGCTTTGAACAGCTTCTGGTGATCGGTCGCGAGAGTCCGGCGGAGGGATCGATGCTGGACTACGCGCTCTCTCGCGGTGTCTGGCCGCATCGAATCAGCGAGATCGTCACTTCCTTCAATCTCGCACCGCGCGATGTCAAAGCGTTGGCGCGTCTCTGGTCGCTGATCCGTCGGTACCGCCCTCATATCGTTCATACCCATACCGCCAAAGCGGGTTTACTTGGCCGCTTGGCCGCGAGACTGGCGAGGGTCCCGATTGTCGTCCACACTTTTCACGGCCACGTGCTGCATGGATACTACGGTCCGGTGCAGAATTGGACCCTGCGGCGTATGGAGGGATCGCTGGCGTGGCTCAGCGATCGCTTGGTGACCGTGAGTGAACA
The DNA here is from genome assembly GCA_050257635.1 of Chloroflexota bacterium. Taxonomy (GTDB): domain Bacteria; phylum Desulfobacterota; class Binatia; order UBA9968; family UBA9968; genus DP-20. The sequence goes on along the minus strand of JBLMXG010000013.1, from coordinate 3,855 downwards.
GGTCAAGCGAGATCTGGTCCGTTACGGCGTTGCCGGTGAGAAAAAAATCACCGTTATTCCCCTCGGCATCGACCTGGAACCGTTTCTCGGCGCGCGCAGTCGGCGCGGCGAATTTCGCCGTGAGCTCGGTTGCGCGGCCAACGCCAAATTGATCGGTATCGTAGGCCGCATGTTTCCGATTAAAAACCACGCTCTCTTCATCGATGCCGCCGCTCGGATCGCCGCTACGGAGCCAGCGGCCCGCTTTGTCGTCGTCGGCGACGGCGCGGTACGGCCCGCAATTGAGGAACAGACACGGCGGCTCGGCATCGCGGAGCAGGTGATTTTCACCGGCTGGCGCACCGATCTGCCGCGCGTCTACGCCGATCTGGATATGCTGGTGGTCTCGTCCAACAACGAAGGCACGCCGCTTTCCGCCATCGAGGCGATGGCGGCGAGCTGTCCAGTAGTGGCGACACGCGTCGGTGGGGTTCCTGATATCATCACGGACGGCGTTACCGGCCGTTTGGTCCTTCCCGGCGACGCCGAAGGCATCGCCGGCGCTGCCCTCGATCTACTCGGCGATCCGGGAAAGGCGTCGCGCATCGGCCAAAAGGCGATGATTGCGGCGCGCCAGCGGTTCGATGTGAAACGGCTCATCAAGGATATGGATCAGCTCTATGGCGATCTGCTCGACGAAAAAGCAATCCGCGGCGCCATGGCCAAGCCGCTCGAAGCGAGGGTAGAGAATGAAACAGTCCATATTTAATACAGCGCTCGTTGCTCTCGTGCCGCTGTCCGTTGCGCTCACCCCTGCGGTGCTGGCGCGAATGCAGCAGGGCTTTTCCCGGGAGGCGGATTCGATCCAACTTACCGCAGCGGAACCCAAAGGCCGGATCGTCAACGTGCGTGAATTCGGGGCGCGCGGCGACGGTGTGGCCGACGACAGCGCGGCGATCCAGAGGGCGATCGACGCGGCGGGAAAAAACACCATGATAAAATTTCCTGCCGGCGTTTACTTGGTGGCCAATCTGCGGATAAAAGACCGTTCCGGTCTGGTGTTTACGGGCGAAGGGCGGCGCAGTGTTATCCGGCAAAAGAGCGGTGCTGAGCGCATGGCGATGTTCGAAGGATCGTCCGATATCGTCATCACGCAGCTTGGCTTCGACGCCAACGGCATCAAGGCGTACGGCGGGGTGGCTTTCTACGCCGCTAAACGGGTGCGTATCGAGAAGAATTGGTTCTGGGACGGCGCGCCCAAACCGGTCGAAAGCACCGACCGGTATGCCGTCGTCTTCGGCAAGGGACCGGCGCCCAGCCAGGACGTTCAAATCGTCAACAACGTCATCGACGACCTCCAGCTAGAAGTCAATCACGCGCGCCGGGTGGTCATCGAGGGCAATGTGATCCAGCGGGCGGTGAAGACGGCGGGCATTGGGATATTTACAGTTGGCAACAACGCCGTCGCCGAGGACTATCAGATCATCAACAATAAAGTGGTCGATTCGCTCGGAGCGGGAATTAGCGTCGGCATCGATCCGCCGACAGATCGTCAGTGCCGATTCGCGCGCATTACCATCGCCAACAATCAAGTGATTCGGATGAAAACCGCAGGTTATGGCATCCGCATCGGCACGCCGGATAATTCCAAGCGCACCGACGGAAATATTTTCGAAGACCTGGAAATCAGGAACAACCGCTTTCGAAATGAGGCGACGGCGCCTGTGCCGGCGCAGACGATTTTTGCCAATAACTCCGCCACCGCCGCGATCCTCTTTACAAAAATATCGATCACCGGTAACACGCTCGAAAATGCTGGGCGGAACGGCAAGGAATTTGCCGTCGACCTGCGGCGATTACAGAACTCGTTGGTTGCCGAAAACATCATCAAGGGGTTTACCAACGGCGTCGCTCTCGGCGGCGCGCTTCTGGACAATGAGTTGCGCAACAACGTGGTCCAAGCCACGGGCGTCGCCTTCGCGGTCGAAGATTCTCTCGGTGGCAATCGAGCGGTGAATAATCGTATCCTCGGGTCGCCGCGGCAAGGTTGGAAGATATCCGCCCTGCAGCCGAACGATACAGTAGAAAAATGACCTCGTCCCGGGCTCCGGCGGGAAAGCGGAGGCGGATCGATTTTGATTGGAGGCAACAAGCGCCGTAGCGGCTTCGGATCAGCCCATACTGACGGCGATTCGATTGCGTACGCGCTCGACGCCGGTCACACTGCGCGCGGCCCGTTCCGCGGCCCGGCGCTGGCGCTCCGTGGCGACCCGCCCGTCGAGGAATGCCGTTCCCTCGACCACGGAGACCGCGACGCCCATAATGGCGCGATTTTCAATCGCTTGCATAACCTGAGCTTGTAAATTTTCGCGGTGCTGAGGCTCGTTATGCCGAGCGGGTGGGCGGTGAGGTTGCGTCGGCTCGGGGTTCGGTTTCGGCAGCGGATCCGCTTCGGGGGAGGCTAGTGTTTCAGCGACTGCCGAACCCGGTGAATCGGTGCTCGCCTCGGATGGCCCATTAAGTGGGACGCTTGCCACTTGATTTTCCTCAGGGTCGGTAGCAGCGGCTTGGTTTGGTTCCGTATCGGTCGCGCCAAAGGGCGGCATGGGCTCGGCGGGAACCGCGCTGGATTCAGTAGCGCCCTGTCGGCGCGTTTGAAGAATTGCCGAGAGCATTTCGCGGCCGCTGAAGATCAGACTCTTGCCCGAATCGGTCCGCAGCCAGGCGTCGGTCCCAGCGACAAGAATCAAAATGACGAGGACTTGAACCCATCCAATTCCACCCCGGCGGCTGCCAAACCACGGGTCGCGCTCGTAGCCGCGATTGTATCGGAGGAACGTTTCTCCGACCACTTGGGTCGTGTTCGTTTCGCCCAGTTGAAACTGCGGTGGCTCGAGATTCTCTGCCGATTCGACAAAACTCGTACCGCCGGATCCGCTGCCGCCGTGTTCGGCTCTTCGCACCTCGAAATCATTGGCAACGCTTTCGATCAGCTCAAACGTGACGGTGTCGCCGCCGGAGATCTGCAGCGCGCGATCACATACGGCGTTTATGGAAGAAGGATTGCCTCTGCCGTATTCGATGATTCGTTTGATGGCGCGCGGCTCGAATAAGTCCATCGGCAAAGCGCTTGCGCGTAACCCCTCCTCGACGTAGGAGGCGATCTCAAAATTCTCCAGAGGATGAAGCTCGCACAGGATCGGTAATTTTTCCTGTCCAGACAACCGAGCGGCTTGAAGCAGTTTGTCCTTTAGCTGCGGCCGGCCAGCCAGGACGATCTGCAGAAGCGGAAGGCTGCCATCGGTCGGACCATCGTCGAGAAAGTTTTGTGCCAGCTGTCTGAGGGTCGAGTCTGTAAGGTGGTGTGCGTTGTCGAAAATCAAAGCGACGATCTGCCCTCTCTCCAAGCACGCGCGCAACTGGAATTTGCAGCTGCGCAGCATGGCGTTCTCACTCGCACTCTCGCTCTCGTTTAGCGCATCAAGACTGCTCAGAATCAGCCGGAGGATGTCGGCGAAATTCAATCGCGGATCGGTTGCGGTAATACAAATAACATTGGGTCCCAAATCAGCGGTGATTTTATGCAGTAGCGTCGACTTGCCGATACCCGCCTCGCCGCTTAGCACCGCCAGCCCGTTTCTCCATTTGATGCCATAACGAATCGTCGTAAAGGTTTCTTGAATGTGCAGATTGCTATAAAAGAAGCCGCTTGCAGGAAATCCACTGAAAGGTGCCGAGTCCGGCGCTAAGTTGGGTAGGTGCTGGTTCATGGGAAATTACGTGCGCAAATTTTGACCCTGTTGGTTAGTGCACGGATGCAAAACCCACAGCTACACTCTTCGGTACTGGAATGCGCTTGTTCGTTTCGCGTTTATT
>JBLMXG010000012.1:0-2964 GCA_050257635.1 Chloroflexota bacterium | reverse complement strand
AGAACCTGCTCGACAGCACCAAGATCGCTACGATCTTTCTCGACAGCGATCTATGCATCAAGCGCTTTACGTCGGAGGCCAACAAGATCATCAATCTGATTCCGAGCGACGTGGGGCGACCGATCGGTCACATCGTCACCAATCTGGAAGAAGACAGCTTGGCGGTCGACGCCCAGCAAGTCATCGACTCGCTGGTCTCCAAGGAGCGCTCGGTGCGCACCAAGGATGGCCGCTGGTACCTCAATCAGATTATTCCCTATCGCACGATGGATAACGTGATCGACGGGGTGGTCATCACGTTCACGGATATCACGGCGCAAAAAAACGCCGATGCGACGATCCTCGACGCCCGAAACCTCGCCGAAGGGATAGTCGAGACGGTGCGCGAGCCGCTGCTGGTGCTCAACGAAAATCTTACCGTGATGGCCGCCAACTCAGCCTACTACAAATTGTTCGACACGACTGCTGCCGATACAATTGGGTGCTTGTTTTTCAAACTGGGAGAAAAACATTGGGACACGCCCGCGCTGCGCGAGCTGATGGAAAAGGTGCTGCCACAGAACATGCAGATCGAAGAGTTTCGTGTTGAAACTGTATTTCCTCGGATCGGCCCCAAAGTGATGACGATTAATGCGCGCCGCATCCATAGAGAAGGCCTCGGCACGGAAACCATTTTATTGACCATCAAAGATGTAACCGATACCGAGTAAAGCAGCGAAGATGACGGGTAGGCAATCCTCGACCAAGAAGACCGCCGCGTTGCGCAAACAGGCAGAAAAGCGGCTCCGAGAGTGGGGCACCGCCGGGAAGTCCATTCCCAAAAACAACGTGCTCGAGCTGATTCACGAGTTAGAGGTGCATCAAATCGAGCTCGAGATGCAGAACGAGGAGCTGCGCCGCAGCCAGGCGGAGCTCGAAGCGGCGCGGAAAAAGTATGTGGATCTTTACGATCTCGCTCCGGTCGGCTACGTGAGCCTGGATCGGGCCGGGTGCATTCGGGGGATCAACCTTACTGGCGCCGATATGCTCGGCCGGACCCGGAGATATATCAACGGGCTGCGCTTCACGAGTTTCGTCGAGCCCGGGCGCCAGGACGATTTCAATCGCTTCTGCAGACAACTACTCGAAAGCGGCAAGCGCGAAGAGCTAGAGATTCAACTCCAGCCCGCGAAGAGCCCCCCACTGGTAGCCCTGCTTTCCGGGGTCGTGATCCGCGACGCCGAAGGAAATTCTCATCTCTTCCAGGTGGCCATGACGGACATCACGGCCCGAGTCGCCGCCCAGCGCTGGAGGAGGCAGCTCATCGAGACGACGCAAGACGCGCTGATCGCGATCGACTCGCGCGCGCAGATAACCGTCTTCAACGGCGCCGCCGAAAGGATCTTCGGTTACGCCGCCGCGGAAACCATCGGCAAAAAGGTCAACATGCTGATGGCCGAGCCGTATCGGCGGGAGCACGACCAGTACATCGCGCGTTATGAGCGCACGGGCGAGAAACGCGTCATCGGTAAGATCCGCGAGGTCACGGCGCGGCGTAAAAACGGCGAGATTTTTCCCATCGAGCTGTCGGTCACTGAGTTAGGAGAAAACGACGAGCCGCGCTATGCCGCTTTCATCCGTGACGTTTCCGAGAAAGCGAAGCTCCAAGCCGACTTGATCGGGCGCACGCGCTTGGCCACGATTGGAGAGACCTCGGCGCAGGTCGCGCATGAGATCGCCAACCCGATCAACGGAATCGCGATGGGCATCGAGCTGCTAGACCGGCAGCTGCCCGATACCACCGATCCGGGCGTGCGAGCGACATTAAACCGCATTGAACGCGAAGTGGATCGCCTGAAGCATCTGCTCTTCGATTTTCGCGATCTGTCGAGGGAGCCGAAATACACCCGCCGACCTCTGTCTTTGAGCGCCGTTGTCGAAGATCTTTGTGGAATCCACGAACCGGTTTACGAATCGCATGGTATCAAAATTGAAGTCGAGATGGAGCCTGGGCTTCCGCTTGTTTACGCGGACGAGGAACGGATCAAGCAGGTCTTGCTCAATCTCTGTAAAAACGCCGAGGAAGCGATGCCCGACGGTGGAACGTTGACAATCCGAGGCTATCGATCCGAGGGTAACGTGATTCTCGAAATTCGCGATACCGGCTGCGGCATCCCGGCAGACATGGATATCTTCCGGCCGTTTAAAAGCGACAAAGACGAAGGCAGCGGCTTGGGTCTGGTGATTGCGCGCCAGATCGTCACTGCCCACGCTGGAACGCTGACCTACCGCAGCACGGTTGGAACGGGAACTTCGTTTTTCCTCTCACTGCCGGCGGCAGAGACAGCCGGAGAAGACAAGTAGGCGGAGCTCAACCCTCCGAGCCCTACGCCATTTCTCTCCCAAGCTCCGTTGAACAGCCAATCCCCTTTTTCATTGTTCCTGAATATGCTGCAAATAGAAAACCAGGCCGATTAATCGACCGGCGGCTTGGGCGCGCGAACCGGTGTCGCCGCCGCCCGCCTGGGTTCTAAAGCGGTCGCCCCACAGCGGCATTTCACGCGTGCCGTGGCCGGGGACCTCCTCTCTTCCGTCGATCACGCGGTAAGTTCGCCAAAACGGGAATGTGCCATCGTTGTTTTTTTTCAGTTGAGTCAAGTCCGTAGGCCGTACCGTTAAGAACTTGCTCATAAGCCCCTGACCTTTGGCGTCGACGCCGTGACAGACGGCGCAATAATTCTGATACTCGATTTCACCACTGGCGATAACTTCCATTTCCTGGGCAAGCGCCCGTGTGCGGGTGAGCGCGAGGCCGAGACCGGCCGACAAGAGCAGAAAGAAAATCAATTCAACGAAGCGCCGCATAAGACCTCCATCAGAATTCTTCCGAAACCGGTTTCGAATACTTTAAGTCCAACACCAGCTCTTCAATGAGCAATCGGCGTACCATAAATTCGCATGTCAGTTTGCAGAACTAGAAAATGA
>JBLMXG010000011.1:0-4050 GCA_050257635.1 Chloroflexota bacterium | reverse complement strand
GGCGAGATCGATTGCGTGATGTTTTCCGGCGGCGTGTCTGAATTCATCTACAATCGAACCAAGTCCAGTTTCGGCGACCTGGGTCCTCTCATCGCCGAGGAAATCCATCGCCGCATGGGCGACCTCGGTCTCCTCGTCATGGAGCCCAATGCGCGCATCCGCGCCACCGTTATCGGCGCCTCGCAATACACCGTGCAGGTCAGCGGTAACACCGTGTTTATTTCACCCGAGGAAGCCGTCCCGGTTCGCAATGTCGCGGTGGTGGCGCCGGAGTTTCCGCTCAATAATGACGAGTTCACCAAAGAAGCGGTGCGCGACGCGGTGTTGAATGCGCTCCGGCGGCTCGACCTTTTGACCGCCCGCCAGCCGGTCGCCGTTGCCTTTCACTGGGACGGCTCGGCGACGTTTTTCCGTCTCCAAGCCTTTTGCGGGGGTGTTGCCGACGGGCTAAAAGATATTCTCGCCAAAGGTCATCCGTTGGTGCTTGTCAACGACGGCGATATCGGCGGCATCGTCGGGCTTCACTTCCAAGAAGAGCTGCAGTTACAGGCCTCGATCATCTCCATCGACGGCATCGCTCTCAGCGATTTTGATTTTATCGACATCGGCGCGCTGATCCAGTCGTCCGGCGCCGCGCCGGTGGTCATCAAATCGTTGATCTTTACCGCCTCACCGCAACAATAAAAAGCCCGGAGAGTCGCCCACCCGGCTTTCCTCCCGTAAACGGTTTGAACGTTTTGAAGGGCTTGAACGCTTGGAACCCGAGAAACTTTTCAGACTCTAAAAAATCTCTTGGCATTTGTCCCCAGCACCGCCGTTTTCTGGGCATGATTAAGGTCGGGCCGCTCCACGGTCTCGTGGATCATCTGCTTGGCTGCGACCAGATCGACTTCATGAGGGTAATCCGAGGCGTAAGAAAGAGCTTCAGCGCCGCATTGTTGAATCACGTAAGGTAAAATCCATTCGTTGCCTTCGCAGCCGACGAGCACCTGGCCGCTGGCGAGATAATCGTTGAGACTGCGTGCATGTCCGGTGCTGGTGGTGTAAACGTTGTCGTCGCGGTCCATCCGGTCTTTGAGCAGCAACAGCCAGGCGCAGCCGCCTTCGAAGAAGCCTATGCGCAAGTCTCGATATCGATCGAATACGCCGTGATAGACCAACGACACGAACTCCAACGCCAGCGGCACTGGATGGCGGAGCACACGGGCAGCCCAAGGATCGGTGAACGTATCGGCGCCGAGCCCTATGCTCGAGCCGCCGTGGATGCCCAAAACGCAACCCAGACTCGCGGCCTCTTCATAGACCGGCCAGTAATAATCGTGACCAAGGTGCAGCGGCAAGCCGCGCGACGGCAGCATGGCGCCGGGAAGTTTGAGCTCGACCACCAAACGGCGCAGCTCTTTCACAGCCGACTTCACGTCCTGCATGGCGATCAGCCCCATGGGATGAAGCCGGCTATCCACCTTGCGATATCGATCTGAAACGTAATCGTTGAAGGCACGGCAAACCCGGGTGGCGTAGTCCGCTTGCTGAAAGAACCCGACCGAAAGCCCCTCGGAAGGAAACAACACCGCTTCGGAGACCCCCGCCTTTTCCAAGAATGCAACCCAATCCTCACCCGAGCCTTTGCGATGGTTGCTGGCGTCCACCCGCGGCCGACGCGGCGCTTCGACCTCACCCGACTTGCGCACGTTCCGCGGGTAATGAATGTCGTCGAGGCTGGCGAAAACCCCTTGACGATTGCGCGACGGCGTCAGCGCAACGTCGCGATCAATCGGATCGAGAAACGGCACCATTTCAGGAATCGCTTCGATGATATGACCGTCACAATCAAAAACCATGATTTTTTCTGCCACGCGAAATTCCTCCAGAAGGTTTTCTCTATGGCAATTTTTCTATCACAAAGGTCCCGCCGGCGAAAATAGTCGCTCTGCTGGAACCAAAGCCTCTTCGACAATGAACTCAGCGGGAAAAAATTCCCATCCCCTGCGGGGAAACGGCATCGATGCAAGACTTGGTAGACCGAGGCAATCCTCAGCGCTGGTCCTTGGCCCGAGAAGTTTTTATGCCGTTAATGCCCAGCAAACGCCAGCGCTTGACAGAAAGGACAGACGACTGGCAGAAGCTTACGCGCAAGCAAAAATTTGTTAAAATTTTTCGAAAATATTCGCACATTTTCTTGACATGACAGGCCGCTACGCCTTAAAAACGACGCGATTATTACAACTATGAAATACCGCGCGCGCCGTTGCCCAAAATGCAATTATTTCGTAGGCTTCACAGTGGCGAAGCAGTTCACACGGAAAGGCGAGAACTCGGTCACGAATTTCTGTCTGAATTGCAACTACAGGCTGCCGGTGCGCGGGATCGTCCACGGCCTTCGCAAGACTGTTCCGATGTTCCGCCGGTCCGGATTGCGCTTGGTCCACAGCACGCCCAACGGTCCGGCGTGCCGCACGGAGAGCGAAAGCGGTCGTAACGACATGGACACCAGAATCAGCCCGGCCGACTACTCTCGCCATTTGCGAGCCATCGGGCAGGAGTTGGAAGCCCTCCATCCTAGTCAGTTCAATCTCGAATTTACCGGCGACGCCTACTTGGTTTGGATAAATTCGAACAATCAGGCAGAAAGCAGCAAACCGCTACTGCGCGTCAGCAAAAACCGTCTGCAAAAACTCTGGCGCAACCGCACGCCGCCGCGCACCATTGGCCAAGAAGAGCCTTACGCGATATCAGATTCCGAAACCGGCCGAAGGCTGCGCTATTCGGCACAAGAACTCGATCGCATCGAGCGAGAGCAGAGCACGCGGCGGCGACAGCCAAGCGGCAGCGCCGACGGTCACTCCCTGTCTCAGCTGCTGCGCACGATCGGCGACTTTGTCGGGCAACGAAGCGAGCGGCTCCTCGGTATCGCGTGGCAGGAACTCTCGATTGGAGTGGTCGTCGAAACGCCTCAAGGGCGCAAAGAAATTGACGTGTTCCGGCCGGACAATCTGTACGACCTCTGGGTCAAAATGTATTTGAAGCGCAACAGCCGTGCCTCTCTCGACGGGCCGCGTTAACATCGGCCCGCTTCGACTCCAATCCTAGAAACTCTAACGCGCTGCATTGCCCGGCGCTTCCAGCTCGGTCGGCAGTAGGAGCTGCTCGTGGGGCGTATGACTCCCTTTGAGCGGCGCGGGTATCTGCAAAGTAAAGATCGACCCTTCGCCTGGGCGGCTTTCGACGTGGATCTTTCCTCCGAGGAGATCGGTATAAGTTTTGACAATGTAAAGGCCCAAGCCAACGCCACCGCGCGGCGTACCGACGCTGAGATCCTGCGCCTGGCGAAACCTCTCGAAGATCGTTGACAGCCGACCTTTTGCTATTCCGACTCCGGTGTCGGCAACCTTCAGCTCTAGAATTTCCTTGGCGCTTAGGTAACGCGCCGTGATCGTCACCGCGCCCTGCTCGGTAAATTTGATCGCGTTATTGACTAAGTTCTCGATAATATGCCGGAGCTTGCCGCGATCCGCCCGCACCAGCGGCAGGTCGGATGGGTAATCCCAAAGCAGTTTGACATCTTTCGCCAACGGCTCATCGTACATCGATCGCACGTCGGTCAAAAATTCCCAGAGATTGACCTCGTGAATCTCTACATGAGGCGTCTCGCTTTCCATGTTACTCACTTGCAGGATAGTATTGATCAGTCCGTGCAGCTCTCTGGATTGTCTCGCCATCGTCTCGATCGCCTTTTCCTGAAGCGGCGTAATCTCGCCCAGTAACCCGTCCAAGAACATATCGGCGTATCCGGTGATCACGCTTAGCGGGCTTTTTAACTGATTGGAGACGACCCGTAGAAAATCGTCTTTGACCTTGTGCGCCCCGCGCAGTTCTTCGGCTTGGAGTTGGCTTCGGTCGTAGAGCTCGGCATGATGGATCGCAATGGCGGCTTGCCCGGCTAAAGTCGACAAAAAGTCGGTTTCCTCAGCGGCGAAATCATGCTCGTCTCTCGTCAGAAAAACCAGACAGCCAATCCGCTCCTGATTGGCGACCAGGGGCAGAGCGATA
>JBLMXG010000010.1:0-2767 GCA_050257635.1 Chloroflexota bacterium | reverse complement strand
CCCCCAAGAGATCGATCAGAGCTTCAAGGAATACGGCGAGATCGGCGCCTTTCTCGACCAGGGGCTCCAGCAACAAACAGAGTTCGACGTGGAGAGTTTTGTCACCGCGACGGGGCGAAAGTTATCTAACAGTGAGCGCGAACAGATGACCCAAGCGGTGTTGAAGGGGATGCGCTGGACCTATCTCGGCACCGGCATGACGCACCCGAACTTTCTCGCCACCGTCGAGCAGATCTCGCCCGAGGGGAAAAAACAGATCGAGGCGATGGCACCCATGTTCTGCTAGTCGGCAAGTCGACAACCATAACATTTTAAATAAATAAGCAAGGAGGAGGCTATGACGGCATTGGAAGCAAGAAAAATCGGTACGGTGAACGGCCTGGATGTCGATGCCCTGCACGGGGTCATTGACGAGGTGAAAAAAGATCCGGCGAAAGGGATCGTCAGTTTTCGCGTAACGTCAAGGTGGCGAGGCCAGACGCGCTCGGAAGCGTCCGTTGAATCGTATCGGATTGGCGGTCAGGAGGTAAAGCGCCAGTTCAAAATCGCCATTGACGAACCGCTGGAGCTATTGGGCGAGAACACCGCCCCCAACCCGCAGGAGCTGCTCATGACCGCGTTCAACGCGTGCATTACCGTCGGGTACGTGGCCGGCGCGGCAGTGAAAGGGATTACGTTGGAAAAGGTCGAGATCGAGACTTCCGGCGAATTGGATTTGCGCGGCTTTCTGGGTATCGATCCCAACGTCAGGCCCGGCTACGAATCGCTGCGCTATGTAGTCCGCATCAAAGGCAATGGTACGGCGGAGCAGTTCCGAGAGATTCATGAAAACGTGATCAAGACTTCACCCAACTACTTCAACGTCTCGCAGCCGATCCGGCTCGATGGCGAGTTGCGGGTCGAGTGACGCTATGTGGCGTTCGGTGTTCCGCGCATTCCAGTTCAGCGCTCGGGATGCGCGGAACGACATCGGATCATTTTCAAACCCATGCCGGAAATTATCTCTGTGAAAATAAATGAAGGCGAGGTAAACCATGGCAGCGACGTGTCCGGTCAATTTTGATATCGAGAAGTTGAAAGAACTGGTGCGAGCGGAATATGACCGGGTGGCGCGCGAACCCCATGGTAAATTCCATTTTCACCGCGGCCCGCAGTATGCTTCGGGGATGCTCGGTTACGATCCCGATGAATTGGCGTTGATCCCCGCAGAGTCAACCGCGTCCTTCGCAGGCGTCGGCAACCCCCACCGCATCGGGTCTATCGCGCCTGGAGAAACTATTCTCGATGTCGGCTGCGGCGCGGGCACGGATTTGCTCCTGGCAGCACGCCATGCGCGTCCGAACGGTCACGCCATCGGCATCGATATGACGCCGGCAATGCTTGAACTGGTCCGGCGGTCGGCGCTGAAAATCGGGCTCTGGGAAAACATTGAGGTCCGTCGCGGATACGCTGAAGAGTTGCCGGTGGGAAACGACAGCGTGGACGTCGTCATCTCCAACGGCGTTCTCAATCTATCCCCTGACAAGCTCAACGCTTTCGCTGAAATCTACCGCGTGCTGAAGCCCGGCGGGCGTCTCTACCTCGCCGATGTCGTCGTGCAACGCGAGCTTTCCCTCGCGGCACGCAGCGACGTCGACCTTTGGGCGGCGTGAATCGGCGGCGCTCTGCCGGAGGCAGAGCTGTTAGCGGTAACGGCCCAAATCGGCTTGGTGGACGGCGCTGTGATCGAACGGTTCGACTGCTACGAGGGAACCTCGGCCAAAGCCAAGTTGTCCAAGGATCTCCATGTGCAGGGCGTAAACTTTTTCGCGCGTAAACCGCCGCGCCTTTCGGCAAAGGAAGAAGCGGTGGCATAGAGAATGTCGTTATGAAGCCGCGATCGACGAGCCTCGCTTCGAAGCGCTAAGGCCTAGTGATGTGCAGTGCCCGGCAAACAGAAGCCTTTGTTGAGAAAATTCTCGAATCGACGCGCGGCGTATTCGAGCTTTTTTCTATGTACCTTGGCCTTCGGCTCGGGTACTACCGGTCGTTGAGCGAGAGCGGCCCGGCAAATTCCCGGGAACTGGCGGAGCGGACAGGCACGTGCGAACGTTACGCCAGGGAATGGCTTGAACAGCAGGCGGTATGCGGAATTGTTGAAGTCGATGACGAGACTCTGAACGCCAAGAGCCGGCGATACGTGCTCCCGGAATCTCACCAGGAGGTCTTGGTAGATGAAGAAAGCCTAAATTATCTGGGCGGGCTCCCAATTATACTCGCCGGCGCGCTGCGCCCGCTCCACGCGGTCGTACAGGCCTATCGAACCGGCGAGGGTGTCGCCTACGGCGACTACGGCGTCGATCTGATCGAAGGCCAGGCGGGAATGAACAGAGCCATGTTCTTAAACGAGATGGGCAGCGGGTGGCTGCCAAAAATTCCCGACGTTCATCAACGCCTGCTCTCCGACCCCCCGGCGCGTGTTGCCGATGTCGGCACGGGAGCCGGATGGTCGGGCATCGCCATCGCAAGAAGCTATCCTAGAGTGCTAGTCGATGGATTTGACCTGGATCAGCCGTCTGTGGAGATGGCTCGGCGAAACGCGTGCGCTGCCGGCATCGACGACCGGCTAAAATTCCACGTGCGTGATGCCGCTGATCCTCAGCTCGCGGGTCAATACGATCTGGTGGTCGCTTTCGAGTGCATCCACGATATGTCCGATCCGGTGGGTGGGCTGAGAGCCATGAAACATCTCGCCGGCTCGACGGGTACGGTTCTGGTTGTCGACGAA
>JBLMXG010000009.1:0-14247 GCA_050257635.1 Chloroflexota bacterium | reverse complement strand
AAAGTTTCCAGCGGGAATTTTCTCTGAGGAGAACAAATTCCTCCTCGCCTTCGATCATCGGCAATTTATCTTGCCGGCTCAGAGCATCGATAGCGGAGAGTATTTTTCTTTGCTCGATCGCCGACAATTGATTGAGCCGCTTTTCATCCCAGTCCAACAATAATCCTGAAACCGCGTTGGCATCCGGAAGTTTTAAAGCGAGACGGATACGACTCCGGCTGCCTTCCGGCTGCTGGGATACCAGATGCGCTTCAATCAGGCCAGACAGCTTGCGTGCCGCCTCGAGAGCAAAGCCGGTGAAAGGACCGCGCTCGCGCACGTAGTCGTTTTGAGCCTTTAACCTGCGGTCTTCGGCGGAAATGAACGGGTAGGCGCGGCGAAAATCGCGCGCATAGAGAAATTTAAGATAGGTTGTCAAAACCTGCACCGGTGTTTCATTCCGGTTTTGGCCTGCCATTTCCCATCCAATCAGGGGCGGCAGCGCCAACAAGACGACGGAAAGACAAAAAAGCAAAGATTTTTTTATGAGTTGGGGCATTTGTCCGTTTAAAGTAAACTTCCGGCCAAGGGATTACGCGAGCGGTCTAGCGCGCCTTTGGCGGAATGATCCAGAGATAGACAGCGCGGCCGTCAATCCGCTCCACTTTATCCGGCGGCCAGTCTCCCATATCGAAGGCATGCGATATCACCCGCGAGCCGGGCTTTAACTGATGCAAAAGGTTTGGTTTGAGCTTCAGGTTGACGTCTGGCAAAAGGTACATGGTGACGACCGATGCAGCGGAGAAATCGACCGTGAGAATATCCTGCTGGCGGATCTCGGCTAAATTTTGCAATCCTGCCTTTAGGATATTTTCCCGGGATTCTTTCACCAGGTCGCCATCGATCTCGAAGCCGACGGCCTTGGCACCTTTTTTCGCCGCCGCGATAACGATACGGCCGTCGCCGGAACCCATGTCGTAAACCAAATCGCCCTTCTTAACGCCGGCCAGCTCGATCATTTTGTCGACGACCCCTTGAGGCGACGGCACGAACGGCACAATTTTTTTTGACTCAAATGGCGAATTCTCTGCCTGACCGAGTTCAACCAACCCCGACGGCAGCGTCAGGCTCAGAGTCACAAGCACAAAAAGCAACGACCATCGTCGGAAGTTTCGCATGTTCTTTATTCTTGTCGACTAGACGACCGTGAACCTCAAATGATGCCATGTTCAATTAAACATAAAAACACCCGGGCTGCTAGATTTCCACTTTCGGCAAACACCGATCGCGGCGAGGTTCGTTGCGCAGACTTAAACTGGAGGTCGAGTTTAATGTCTCTCTCGGGGATGGTTGAAATCCCTCGGCTTCAGGCGCAGTAAAGGTTTGTCATGCCGGCGAACGCCCGCCATCCAGGTTCAATCTCGGTGCGAATACAAAAACCGCTGGATTCGCCGCCTGCCCGGGAATGACCGAAACATAGGTCGACTTCCGGTCGACAGATTCAGAACCCCTCGGCTTGGAGCCGGGGAGTGTTCAGTTGCCACGCGCCTTCCCGCAGGCTGCCGCGCAGGAGATAAGTTCTGTTAGATTGTTGTTCCTCGCCCGGCCCAATCGTCGCCGGCAGGTGAAAACCGCGGACTCCGGATTTGAGAACCTAGGCTCACTTCGTTGTGAAACTAACTTTATCTGTCGCATCCAGTTCCGTGTTGTGATCGCTGGTTGCGACTCGAAGCTCGAGAGTATGTTTTCCCGGCGTGATGCCGGTCAACGTTCCTTTGGCGCTCTTGAACATGCCCGCCATCTCACCGTCCACATACGCATGAACATGCTCGCCGATCTTCCCTTTGACCATCTTAAATTCTAGCGGGACGGCATCGCCTTGGATAACTTGTCCGGCTTTAGGAGACAGGATTTTTACACTCGCGCCTTGCGCGGGCTTGAGCGAGCTCTTGGGCGCCATCTTCTCCGCTTTGGCCGGCATGTCCATCCCTGTCATGTGGTCGTGGCCATCCTGAGCGGCTGCGGACGTGGGCGCACAATACAGCGTTGTTATCAGGGCCATCCATTGTAAAAGCTTCATAGGTTCTCCCCTCGAGTTATTTGACGAGAAATTCGACATGATCTTGCGCGGCCAATTCGGTTTGATGATCGGCGGTGACGACGCGCAACTCCAGGACATGAAGCCCGGGCGCGATCCCGTTCAGGGTTCCTTGCTCGCTTTCGAACATGCCCACGAGTTGCCCGTCGACGTAAGCGTGCACGTGGTGGCCTCGCTCGCCTTTGGTCAGCTCGAATTTCAACGGCACGCGGTCGCTGGTGAAAATCTGCTCCGGTCGGGGCGAGAGGATGCGCACGCTCGCGCCCTCGGCGGGCTGCAGGGCCTGAGGTGCCGCACTGGCCGATTCGGAAATCGTTTGGTGCAGCGCATGAACGCCGGGCGGCAGCAAAGTGAGCAGGCCGGTGACGCCGAAGATCGCGATGCCGAACAGGCTCTCGGCGCCGATTCGGCGCGCCGCTTTGCGCCCCGCCAGCCAAGCGGTCTTCTCGTCGGCACGCGCCAACAACGGCTTTGTCGCGAGGGAATTGAAAGCGCCGATCGCCAGCATCACCGCAAACAACGCCAATTTCACCGCGAGCACTTTGCCATAATCGGTCGTCGCCAGCGCTGCAAAATCACCGATGTGAATCCAGCTCTGATACAGCCCGGTGAGAAAAACGATCGGCACGCTGACCATAGCCATGAGCGAGAAGCGCTCGACGACGATTTTCCTGAGCGACATCGCGTTGCCATCTTGGGATTTGGCAAATCGCAGGCAACGCCACAGCACGATTAGACCGCCGCCCCAAAGCGCGGTCGCGATGAGATGGACCGCATCGGCGGCAACAACGAAGGCCGTGCCCTCACGAACCGTGACCGCATGGCTGGTCAGGCTGTGGCTGGCGACCAGTGGCAGCGCGAGCAGGGCAGCCACGCGGAGGAGTTGCCGGTCGGGGTCTCTGCGCGCGAACAGAACGATAAACGTCGCGAGCAATACGCCGTAACCTTCCCGCGCCAGCCAAATTTGGCCGCTCTGAGTACGGGTGAGATAGCGCCACATCAAGTCGAGCGTGGGCAATCCCCCGCCAAGCCGGCTTCCCACCAGAAGAAGCGTCAGCACGGAAAGCAAAAGAAACAAGAGAAGCGTGGCAGTCGCCGCCGCGATCAGCGACCGCCGCAGCCGCACCGGCTCTCCTCCCGGGAGCATAAAGCCGGCGGTAACCAGGTGGCTCAAGCACAGCGCGAGCGCGAGGGAGCTGGTCGATGCCGCGGCCGTTTCTAATCCCAACATGAATTGCTCACTTGACCGAAATGGTTCAAGCACAGGGGAAGATGACTTGAGCCGAGGGTGTCCCCGCGGAGCGCCCGCCAATCGACGAAGTCATTCCCGACGGTCGCAGCTCTGTCAATTTCTCCTCAAGACGAGCCTACCTGGGCCAGTGCCAAAAAATAGGTAAATCACTTTGCTTCCCCGCCAATGGTGAACGTAAAATCGCCCTCCGTTACATGAGTGTCCTTGGCCAGCACCCGCCAATAAACCCGATAAGTGCCCGAGGGCAGCGGCGACAGATCGACTTCAAGCACGGTGTTGTCTGTCCCACTGACTTGGCTATCGTTCTTGTCGACTCGCCGCTTTGCCGAATTGTAGACTGTGATCGTGCTGAAGGCCGGTTCCAACTCGCCGTCGAACCAGATCGTGACTTTCGACGGCGCTGTGGCAATTGTCCAACCCACTCGTGGTTCCGAGCGGATGGGAAACGCATGCGCCAAGCTCGGCGCGGGAATGGCGCAGACCACGATGGAGAAGGCGCAAGAAAAAATTTCGGCAAACCGACTCAAAGGTCTTACCTCGCTGTCGGGCCGATGGTGCCCCACGGCGTCCAGGTGAAAACGTTCGGCCAGATATCGTCGATGAACACGTGAATCAATCCCCTGACGCCGACGTTTTTTCCGGACACATCGTTCATCGGCACTTGCGCTTCAAGACCAAGCTGCACGTACTTTCCCGCCCAGATCAGACCGGGGTTGGCGAAAGCGGTGGTTTGCCCCGCGTCCGATTTCGAAACGGGCGTCTCGAAATTGAACTCGACCAGCGGGAACATCCGGTCGAAGGGAGCCGTCAAACCGACGTCTTTTATCGCCGACTGAAGATACGGGATGCTATAGATCAGCGCGGCTCCGTAGCTGAGAGCCGTGGCGTTGCACTCTCGGTCCTCGCCGCTGCCGGTAAAGCGATTCGCCGGATTGTTGACGGCGAAGGCGCCGGTAATCGAGAACGGTTTCAAGAAGCTCAGCGAATCCGGCAAGTCACCCCAGCCTTTACCGAAGAAGAAAGCGGGAGAGATAGTCGTGACTCTTTCGGCGATTCGTTTGGAACCGACCCCGCCGGATTCCACTGCCAGTCCCGCGGTGAAAATCGCTTCGTGCTCTGCGCTTCGAAAGAAAGAATACTTGGCGGAAAATTCCGGATTGCCAGCGCCCGAGGTCTGGCGCGCGCCGGCTTCACGCGGCTCTACGAACAAATATTCCCAGCCGACGCCCAGGGCGAAGTCGGGTGTCAGCCGTTTGGAAAATTCGAAACCGACGCTGGTTTCCCTGCTTTCCTGGTTTTTGCTGCCTCGAGTGAAGCTCAAAAGATCCAGTTCATCGGAAGGAAAAGGGTCTTCGAGCGTGAGCGTTGAGGGAATGAACCGCTTGCCGATCACGCCGTGTGCCCGTGCGGTCGCAGCGGAAAGAATTGTGCCAAAGAGGGCGCCGAGCAGGACGATGCCAGAACGCTGCATAAACTCCTCCGTAGAAAAGTATCCAGCGCGACAATTGTGGATCGAAGCCGCCACAATTGGGCGCTACAAAAGATTACCTGCCGATACTGGAATCGATCAGGCTAACGGTGGAGCGCGGATATGAAATGAGGCCGGAAGAAAATTATCGTCGTTGTCGACCGCAGGTAAAACGGAAAGAAAGCGGGGTAAAACCGGCAGCAGTGCGGGGGCGACATGCCACGCCAAGCCGAGATGGCAGCGGCTTGCCGAAATTTGAAAAACGCAATTGGAGTCGGTGGCAGAGCCGTTGCCTCGATCGCCGGTCGAATGGTCATGAGCGGCGCCGTGATGCTGGGCTCGGGACAGTTGTTCGAAAACGTGATGGACCTGATGGGGCGCCGAATAAAGCAGAAAAAATAAAAACGATGCGCCCCAAAATGCGGCGCCGCAGCGCTGACTGACCGACCTAGGTCGATGAGGTATGTGTTGTTTCATGCAGAACCAAGTGACCGAATCTTATCGGCCTATTGCGGCATGTTCAAGCCCCTGTTTACGCGAACCCCGGCCGATGGAAAGGTCGGCTGGTCAGAGCCAACGGTCAATGCGCGTGGATGGGTGCCGGCTTTTTCTCGCGCGCGAACAACGCAAGGTCCACGGCGATGAAAAGCGCGGCAGAGGTAAGCACGATCGTGGCGGCGGAGGAGATATCGAATTGAAAACTGACGAACATGCCGGCGGCACCACAAAATGCGCCTAGCAAGGGTGAAACGACTAAAAGGGTTTGAAAGCGCTGGGTCAAGTATCGTGCGATCACCGGCGGGATGATCATGGCGGCGGCGACCAATGTTACGCCGAGTATCTGCGTCGAGGCGAGCACGGTGACAGCGAGCAGCATGACGAATAGAAGGTCGATCTTCCCCGTGGACACGCCGTAAGCGGCTGCCACTTCGGGGTCAAACGTGGCAAACAACAGAGGCCGGCGGATCAGGAACAGCGCGGTAAATACGATGAGAGCGATGAGCACTACGATCCAAACGTCCCTCGGCGTGATGCCGAGGATGTTGCCGAAAAGCGCGGCCTCGATGTTGCGCGTGAAACTGCGGTGCGTGGAAATGATCGCCACGCCGAGCGCGAAACTCGAGGTTGTGACGACGCCGATGGCGGCGTCGGCGCCGACCCAGCGGCGATGGCTGATCCAGTGAATCAATACGCCGGAAAACAGGGCCCACAAGCCACCGCCAACATAGAAATTCACGTTCCACACATAGCTGAGCACGGCACCGCCGAAGATCGCGTGAGACAAACCGTGACCGATGTAGCTCATGCGGCGCAACACGACGTAGACACCAATGAAACCGCAGAGCGCGCCGATGACCACCGCGGCGATGAAACCGTTGCGAAAAAATTCGTATTCAAACGGAGTTAAGAAAGACATTTTCAATTAGTAGTTGTTCCAATGGTTCCAAATGTTTTGGAGGTGGGGATCACGCGAATTAAGTGAACGATTGGAACCTGTGGAACGATTGGAACCATGAGCTGAAGTTAATTGTGCGGCGCGTGGGGGCGTTCGCCGATCATGACCATGCCGTCTTGGTGGATGACGACCAGCTCCCCGCTGTAAGCTTCCTTGAGCACTTCCGGGTTGAAGATTTTATTCGGTCGGCCCTCCGCGATTAGCCGGTGGTTTAGGCATACCGCCCACGGCAGATGGGCGGCTACCCAATTTAAGTCATGGGCGGTCAGCACAACGGCGACGCCCTGGTGGTTGACCTCGTGCAGAAAATGGATTACGTCGTCGCGCGAGCGAATGTCGAGCCCTGAAGCCGGCTCGTCGAGCAAGATCAATTCGGGATCCCCCACCAAGGCGCGGCCGATGAAAACCGCTTGCTGCTGGCCGCCCGAGAGCTCGCGGATATGCCGTTTGCCGAGCCCGGCCAGATTCAAACGCTCCATGATCTTGTAGAGCTTGAGTTTTTCTTTTTCGCCGATGCCGCCGAGCCAGCGATTCCGCACAAAAAAACCCATGGTAATCACTTCCTCGACAGTGATCGGGAAGTTCCAATCGATGGCTTCGAGTTGCGGCACATAACCGATGCGCTGCAGCGATGAGCGGGACAAGAGGTGGCCGCGCACAAGCACCCGGCCGCATTCCACCGGCACCGCGCCAAGAATTGTTCGCAACAGAGTAGTCTTGCCGCCACCGTTGGGACCGACGATCGCCATGAATTGCCCGGGCCAGATTTTCAGTGAGATATTTTCGAGCGCCACCGTCGCGCCGTAGCGGCTGCTGACTTGTGACAACTCGACAAGCGCAACGCCGGCGGCCTTATGCCAGAGGATCTCTTCGGCGTCCGACGAGTGCAGGCTGTGTGGATCGCCCGGCCGATGATCGTGCGGATTCATTGTTCTCAGTTATTTCTCCTAAAATCAGCGTGGGCGCCGGCGACTGGTGCAGGGTCGACCTTTTTCAACGCTTCAGCCGAGCCGCCCAGAGCTTCGACTATTATCGTCATATTATCGACCATCATGCCGATGTAAGAATGTTGCGGATCGCCTGGCTTGCCGGGCAATTCGTCGTCTCTTAATTTGTCTATATAGCGGCTTTTTGCTTCTCTTGCGATCTGCTCCAGCACCGGGCTCGGAAAAACTTCGGAGCCGAACACGGCCGGAACTTTTTCTTTGCGGATCTGGTCGATTAGCCGCATGACTTCCTTGGGGCTCGGGTCGGCGAAATCGGATGGCTGCACCGCGCCGATCACTTGAAAGCCGTAACGCCGCGCAAAGTAAGGCCATGAGTCATGATAGGTCAGGAGGCGGCGGTTGTTGGGCGGAATCGTCTGGATTGCCGTTTTGATCGCCTGATCGAGCGCTTCGACCTGCTTAATAAATCGCTTCGCATTCTGCTCGTAGGCATCTTTGTTCTTCGGATCCAGCCGGACCAGTTCGTCGCGCACTAAGGTCGCATAGCGCATGGCGTATTCCGGATTCAGCCAAAGGTGCGGATTGGGATGCCCCTGCTTTTTGGGAAAGCTGAAGTCGTAAATATATTCGCCTTCCTTGATCGTCTTGTCGCCGAGAGCGTAAATCGTCGCTCCTTGCTTCAGGTTTGCGCGCGCAAGCTTCAGCGTCGGTGTCTCCAGGTCGAGGCCATTGAAGATGATCAAATCGGCACTGCTCAACAGCTTACTGTCTGATGGGATCGGCTCGAAGGTGTGCGAGTTGATGCCTTCGGGGATGATGCCGGTAACCTCCGCCTTATCGCCGGCGACGTTCTCGACGATGCTGGTGATCGGCGCCACCGTCGTGACGATGTTCAGTTTTTGCGCTCCGGTGGGAGTGCGGTCCGACTCCTTTTTCTGACATCCCAGGCTGAGACAAAGCCAGACCAGTGCCAGGTACACTGTCCATTTGGCGCGCATGAGCTATTCGGCCTTTTTAAATCCGCCGAATACCGCTCGGCTTTCGTCTTGCCAAAAGATTTTCACGACCACGAATCCGGCGTCGCGCAGCCAGTTCATTTGATCTTCCCAAGGTGGGCGTGGGCGATCGAAATTCAAAAAGCAGCCGCCGGGTTTGACCAGCGTGTGGGCGTCCTCGTAGATCCGCTGGATGATATTTGGGTCGCGGACATTGTGAATCGCGATGGATGAGACGATCGCGTCAAACTCGTCGTTGATCTGTTTGGTCCATCCAGATTGGCTGAAGTCACAGATGGCGTAGTCATACCTGCCGGCAAGCGCTTTCATCCGATCGCCGCCGAGCTTGACCATTTCCCTTGAACCGTCCTGGCAAAGCGCGGTGGCTCGAGGAAACGTCTCGAGCAAGAACTTGGTCAGCGCTCCGTAGCCGGCGCCGAGGTCTAAAATTTTGATCGACTCGGTTTCACTAAATGGCATGGTATCGGCAAGGACTCGGAATGGCTCTAGCCGATATTTTTCTTTCCGATCTTGTCCTTGTGCCCAGCCTTCGACGTACTCGGGAGAATCCCAATCATGGTGATCTGGCTCAATCATGGCCATAATCTTTGGTCCTTTCAGCGCTGCAATCGGAATTTATAAATGTAGCTAAACTCTGCCAGCACGTTCTGACCGTCTTTTTGGGCAAAGTCGCCGAGTTGCGGAAGTGGAGCCCTTGTAGATTTCGACCTTGTCGACCGTTTCGGGAATGAGCCAGTTCAGGTCTGCGTACCTTTGCCCATGGGCGTGACTCACCATATTGACCGGGATACCGTCCACGCTCACCGCGAAGTCAGTGCCGTGGTCGGAGTCGAAACCGCGGAACAAGATTTGATCCGCCTTGCCGCTCCCATGTTGCCGGCTAATGACGAGGTCCGGCGTCATGCGCAACACGTCGCTTGGCGAATTGGACGGGCGCAGTTCCAAATTTTTTGCCCAACGGGTTTGCTCCGTCACGGCTGAAGTCGGTTGCTCCCCCATACGTAGACTTCAACTGGATCTGTGGTGCCGGCTTGGGTCTGTTGGGCGAGCAAATGTTGATTTGGTCTCATTAGGCTAAGCGCCAGTAAAATAACACTAAGTGCGCTGATGACTTGCTGTCGCATGATCCGAAGTTTTGGCCAATAGTATGAATCGTAAAATCGTGTTACTAACAAAGAAAAAAATTTAGTGCTTCATTTCTGGTGTCGTAGTTACCAGCTTGCCATTTTGAACCCCCTTGGTGGCGATCAGTTTGCCGGCAATCTCGTGGACCTTGTCGCCGCGGCCGCGGATGACGATCACTTCCAAGCAATTGTGTTCGTCCAAATGAATGTGCAGACTGGCGTTTACAGCAACTTCCGCCTTGTGTTGCATATCCGCAAGCACATCGCTGAGACGGTGCACCCTATGATCGTAAACCAACGTCACGACGCCGATCACATCGGTGTCGGCTTGGCTGACTTTCTTTTGAATCAAATGGTCGCGAATCAAATCGCGAATCGCCTCCGATCGATTCTGATAGCCGACACCGGCAATGCTTAAATCAAAAGCCGCCAGCAAATCTTCTTCTAGCGAAACGCCAAAGCGCGATAGATGATGCATGATCGTAACCGAAGTTGATTAGTAACACGAATCAAAAATTCGTGTCAAACGATCTGGGGCAGATACCCCGGAGTTGGCTGCGCTGGGGCGCTGTGGTAGGTCTACTCTAGACGTGTTTCAACGAAACTTTGTAGCGCCGTTCCTTCTTCTCGCTGTGCTCGGTGGCTGTGGACGGAACGAGCGAATGGACAAGATATATGCCGAGCGCTGCATTAATTGCCACGGCGGCGGGGGCCGGGGCGACGGTACACTCGCAGCGGTGTTGCCTGTAAAGCCGCCAGATTTTCGCGACACCGTCCAACGCAAGAGCAATAGCCAAATCCGCCGGGTGATCGCTGAGGGGAGCAACATCATGCCCGCGTTTGGGCCAGTGCTGCAGCCCTCCGAAATCAACGATATGTTGCAGATGGTGCGCTTTTTGAGTCGGGAGGGAAGAGAGCTGGCCTGGTGGGAACACTTTGACACACTGGTGGTGGCCCACTGCAGCATACCGTGGGACACGGTTCTGGACTACGGCGAGAGCGATGAGACTTCGCCGCCGAGCAAGCCGAACTGACGAAATGAGACGTCAACGTATTCCCGCGTCGCAGATCCTTTTCGCGCCTGTTCTGCTGACCATCGCTGTGACGGCGTTTGCGCACGAGCTCCAGCGGTTACCGATGGAGCGACGGGAGGTGCGGGTGCCAATCAATAATTTCACCGCCACGGATCAAAGCGGCCGTAGTTTCGAATTCAAGAGTCTGCGCGGTAAAGTCGTAATCGTAACTTTTGCATACACGAGCTGTCCGGATATTTGTCCCCTTATCACGGCGGCGGCGCGGCAAGTGCAAAGCCGTTTATCGAGCGTGGAGCATCATCGTGTCCAGTTGCTCACGGTGACCACCGATCCGCAAATCGACGCGCCAAAGATTTTAGCCGCCTACGCCGCCCGTTATAACGTTGATTTAGATAACTGGTCCTTTCTTACGGGGAGCGAGCAGGCGCTCGGAAAAATCTGGAAAAATTTTGGCGTCGGTGTGAAGCATAAAGCCCGTGGCCTGGTTGATCACACGCCTCTAACCGCGATCGTCGATAAAAACGGATTCATGCGGGTCGCGTACATCGGGGCATCGCCCGACGCTAGACTGGTGCTCGGTGACGTGCGTCGATTATTAGGCGAACTTTGACGAACCCAACCAAGCCCGTCGGTCAAGCGCAGCCAAGCTACTGAATCGCTCCCCTCTGGAGCTGACAGTCCGATTATCAGGAAGCCCTATCATCGCTATTTGTCTGGGTTTTTGGCGCATGATCCAACCAAAAGCTCGGCTTGACAAGGGGTTAGCTTAAATCTAAACTCAAACATGAAATTTAGATGATGCACACGGTCATGGCGCTCCAAAAAATCGAACAGCTCGAAGCGACAATCAACCTCCTTCTGGAAAAGCATGAACGGATAAAGTCTGAAAAAGCCGCCATCGAAAAAAAATTGCAGCAAAAAGAAACAGAATGGCATAATTTAAAAGGGCAGATTCGCCAATATGAGCGGGAGCGCATCGAGTTGAGAGAGAAGTTAGATAAAATAATCGGCCAATTCGCAAATCTGGAGCTTGCTGATTAAGACTTCGGAAAACTTATGAAAAAGGCGCTTGACGTCGAGATCCTGGGCCAGAAATTCACGATCAGCAGTGACGCCGAAGAAGGTCATATGCTCAAGGTCGCCGGCTATGTCGACGGCAAGATGCAGGAACTGATGCAGTCGCCCAAGCCGGTGGCAAAATCCAACGTTGCCATGTTGGCTGCGTTAAATATTGCAGATGAATATCATCGTTTGAAAGATGCGCATGACGCTATTTTAACTAGACTGGACCAACTATCTAAAAAACTTTCTATGACATTGAGCGAGGAGGGTTAGAAGCTTTTAAGGTGATTGAATCCCCGAATAAGTTGACCGGGGCAAAGACCTTAAAAATCGAGGCGGCGTGGAAAGATGAGGGAATGGGGAAAAACGATAGCAATGGATCTGATGCGTTGGGTATCCTTGTTTTTTGATTTGCGTAACGTGCAGCAGTTTATTGCGGGAAATCCGCCGGCGGGATTGGATATACCGTCGTTAACGGCTATTTTGGTGCCCGTCCCTGCTCGGATAGGGGGGCGACTCTCAAGGGGGCCGACTCCGCTGCATCATCGATCAGATCTCTAGCCGCATATTTTTCCACCACAAATTTTCTCTTCACCTCTTCCGACCGCCCAAGGTTTCGAACGGCGTCGTTATGGAAGAGATCAGGAATGCGTTGCGGAGCGCGGCACGATCCCGCCGCAACGCGCTTGCGCCACAAAGCCGGCTTTGCTGGAGCACGTCTATTCAAGCCAAATTGCTCGAACGTCCGCAATATCTTGCCGCAACTTCGATAGCGTTATACAGCGCGGTGGACAACGAGGTTGACACCCGGGCGATCCTGCACCACGCGTTCCGCGATCGGAAGAAAGTTTTCTTCCCCAAACTGCGCGGGGACGGATCCTCCACGTTTATTCAGGTCTTTTCCGAAGCCGATTTTATCGCGGGGCGATATGGTATCCCCGAGCCGGAGGGCGAAGTTCGTCTGAATGATGCTAACTGCGAAAGTCTGGTAGTGATTATCCCTGGCTTGGTGTTCGATTGTCGAGGGTATCGCCTGGGGAGAGGCAGCGGTTGGTATGATCGAGCGCTGCGATGGTTGGACAATCGGGCGGATTGTGTTGGCCTGGCCTACGAATTTCAGATCGTAAATCGACTGCCCGAACAAGCTTGGGACCAAAGAGTTCATTATGTAATTACAGAATCAAGAGTGATCGACTGCGGCGCACAGCCGCAGTCGGAGGTTTCTCGATAGCACTGAAAGGAGGTGTTGTCAGTGGATCAGGGTTTAATAATAGGGTTCATTGGTTTAGTTGGCGGGATTATTGTCACGGCCGCAGTGGCTTGGGTTATCAGAAAACGAGCGGGAATGGACATTGAGGCGGCGAAAAGCAGCGCCGTGCGTATTATCGAGGAGGCAAAGAAAGACGCGACCGCGATCAAAAAAGAGGCGGAAATCCAAGCCAAGGACAGCATACTGAAAGAGCGAACGGAATTCGAAAAGGAGGTGCGCGAAACTCGTCGGGAGCTGCAAAATCAGGAGAAACGGTTAATCAACAAGGAGGAAGGGATCGACAAGCGGTTAGAGGTCTTCGATAAGCGTGACAGCGATCTGGCGCGGCGGGAGCAGTCGCTCAAATCCCGCGAAAAAAATATTGAGGATAAAGCCGGCGAGTGTGAACGAATAGTCGATGAAGCGAGACGGCAGTTGGAACAGGTCGCGGGCTTGACGCGTGAGGAGGCCAAACGCAGTCTTGTCGAGCAAATGATCGAGGAAGCCAAGCATGAATCCGCCAAGCGCATACGCGTGATCGAAGAAGAGGCCAAGGAAGAAGCCGTCCGCCGGGGCCAAAAAATTGTTGCCCTGGCGATCGAACGGCTTGCTGGCGATTTCGTTGCGGAGCGTTCGGTGACGGTATTCGCCCTGCCCAACGACGAGCTGAAAGGCAAAATCATTGGTCGTGAAGGGCGCAACATTCGTGCCCTGGAAGCGGCCACCGGAATCGATTTGATCGTCGATGACACGCCGGAGACGGTCGTTATCTCGGGGCACAATCCAATCCGGCGCGAGATCGCGCGGTTGTCGTTGGAAAAGCTGGTCTCAGACGGCCGTATTCATCCTGGTCGAATCGAAGAGGTCGTGCGCAAATCGGAGCAAGAAATCGACGAGGCGATTCGCGAGGCCGGTCAGAAGGCAATTTTCGATGTCGGCGTTCACGGTGTTCACCCGGAAATTATCAAATTGCTCGGCCGGCTCAAATATCGCTACAGCTATGCCCAAAACGTGCTGCTCCATTCCATCGAAGCGGCGTTCATCTGCGGCGCGATGGCCGCCGAGTTGGGATTAAATGAAAAGCAAGCGAGGCGCGCCGCCTTGCTCCATGATATCGGCAAGGCCGTGGACCATGAAGTCGAAGGATCCCATGCCATTATCGGCGCTGAGTTGGCGCGCAAGTACGGGGAGTCGCCTAAAATTGTCAACGCGATCGCGGCGCACCACGAAGATGTGCGCGCGGAAACCATATTGGCGCCGCTGGTCGATGCCGCTGACGCGCTTTCCGGCGCTCGACCCGGCGCCCGGCGCGAGATGATGGAAACTTATACGCGGCGGCTGGAAGAACTCGAGCGCATCGTCAATGAGTTTAAAGGTGTGGAGAAATCCTATGCCGTGCAAGCCGGTCGAGAAATTCGCATCATGGTGCAGCATGATTTGGTTTCCGATGATGAAGCGTCGCGCATGGCTCGGGAGATCGCCCGCAAGATTGAGAATGAGATGACCTATCCCGGCCAGATCAAAGTTACGGTTATTCGCGAAATGCGGGCGGTGGATTACGC
>JBLMXG010000008.1:0-3609 GCA_050257635.1 Chloroflexota bacterium | reverse complement strand
TGCTTTCAATAGATCGACCAGAACCCGTTTTTCAAACACGTAGATGCCCATCGAAGCGATATACGGATAATCCTTCGCCTTGTCCGCAGACAAACCGAGAACGCTAGTATCGACCTGCATCGCCTTGAGAGCATCCCCTTTCGGCTTTTCGCTGAAAGACATCACGCGACCGCGCCTATCTATTTTCATCAAGCCGAAATCGGATGCCCGGCTCTCATCAACCGGTATCACCGCCAAGGTGACCGCTGCCCTCGTATCGCGGTGGCGATGGACGAAATCCGCGTAATTCATTCGGTATAAATGGTCGCCGGCCAAAATGAGGTACTGATCGACATCCCACTCTTCGAATAACCAGATGTATTTCCTTACGGCATCAGCGGTTCCTTCAAACCAGCTCGGGTTGTCCGGGGTTTGCTGGGCCGCCAACACTTCAACGAATCCCTGGGAGAAACCGGCTATGCTATAGGTGCGGGTAATATGCCGGTTGAGAGACGCCGAGTTAAACTGCGTCAAAACATAAATCCGTTGGATCTCGGAATTGATGCAGTTGCTGATCGGGATGTCGATCAGCCGATACTTGGCGCCCAGCGGAACCGCCGGCTTCGCTCGCAGCTTGGTTAAAGGATAGAGCCGGGTGCCAGCGCCTCCGCCCAGGATAATAGCCAATACTCTTTTCATGGAGCAACCTCCAGCATTCCCACACCGCGTGCGTGTGGCGCTGATCGCCAACGATCGTGGTTATTGAATGAGAGTATTCAACATCGCGGCGATGTCAACCCGGCCAAGAAATATTTTGAAAATTTGCGGCTGAGCCCGATTTTAGACGAAGCCAGCCCGGCTTTCTCACAGTTAGAGGAAAAACAATGACAGTTTGTCGAGCGAGAGGGGAGATCGGAAGAGCGAGCACAGAGCGAACAGTTTCAATGTCGCGTTGGGTGCTCGGTTTGCCGTTCGCCTTGTCTCTCCGACGTTCGCTGCACCGATTCGGTTTGCGGGCCGCTCCGAGGCGCAGGTCCATTGCCTCGCTCTGGAGAGATCCCCTCTCGCTCGCTGTTACATGGTAAGAAATTCGGGCCAGGATACCGCGCTTTTAATTTTCGCGCGGCGCTCCGATCGTTCACTGCATCCCTGCGCGCAGCGGCTCCTGCGCGCGGGATTTATGCACGCGAATAATGAGCGACGTTGAGGCCATGAAGAGCGATGCGCCCTCACAGTTCAAACACTCATCGCCTCGGCTGCGGAACCACAACATCGCTTCGTGGCGGTCGATGGAGTTGACGGCGTCGCTGTCCGGCATCCAATACGTTTCATAATTTGGGGTCAGTCGGTGATACCGCAAACGCGTCGGTCCAAACCGAGCGGCCAAGTCCCGAACCACACGGGCTGGCACCAGCGCCATAAATTGAAACGGCGGTGAAGAGCGCAGCGGGATGCTTGCTTTAATTATTTTCCCGTACGGGTTGAAATCAGAATAGGGTCTGACCACGTAACCGGCGGCCGCCCAGGGCGTACAATTCCAGGCTGGCAGCAGGAAGAGTACTCCGCCGTCTCGTGTGACACGCCGGGCCTCAAAAAACGCCTGCTCGGGATTAGGGACATGTTCGAATACCCAGATCGACCAGACCCCATCAAAGCTATTGTCCGGAAAAGGCATGGCGGTGGCCGAGCCGAGAACAAACCTCTTGTGATAAAAGCGGGCCACCGTCGGCGAAATATCGAGCCCGGTATAGTTATGCGCGAGGTCCTGCAAATAGCCCCGGCCTGAGCCGATTTCCAACACCGGCCGATCGATTAAGTTAAACCGTCTGACGAAGGCAGCCACCTGTTCTTCAATGCGGAAGGTTTTGGCGGCGGCCTCAGCCACCCGAATATATTTTGTCTCGTATTCAGACGTTGGTCCGTTGTCAGTTGCAGGTTTTTGATAGGCTTCCGTGTAATACTTTCGCGCGGCCTCCACCTCTTGCCGAGTGAGAGGCGCATCGGCGTCATAAGGAAAGTGAAGCGCGCCGATCACGAAAACCACCGCGACCGTGCTTAGGGTTACTCGCTTCAACGCTACCCGGTATTTACAGATATTTTCCATTGCTGATCTCAAGCCAAAACATTTCAGAGCGCCATTGCCTCTCTCCTATCAACAAGCATTCCGAATGGCCAAGCCCAAACGTGAAGCCGCTGAAACAACGGCCGAAACGGAGCGAAAACGGATTAATTCTCCGTAGCCATCGCTTGCGTACACAGGTTCGATAACGAGCTGCATTATCGCACATTTCGATAGATCGGTCGCCTTTTTTTTGCCTGGATATGGCAAGCTCTTGAGGTAACCGGCGTATTGGGCCTGTCGCCCCTATACCAACCCGATTATGTTTTTTGCTTCTATCTGTTGCATATTCAGTGTCGCAGTTGTAATCGATTTTGAACCGCTGCAAATCGTCGCCATGAGCGGCAAACCAATGCGGCCATAACGGATGCGAGGACGATGTATGGAACAAGCGTTAGCCAACCAGGATCGGAGCTGGGACTTGGAGGCGGATATTGTGGTCGTCGGATCAGGGGCTGCGGGTCTTCCTGCGGCGATCCGAGCGGCCGACGACGGAGCATCGGTCATAGTCGTTGAGACCAATTACGATGTCGGCGGGCATGCGATATTGAGCGGCGGCCATATGCCTCTAGGCGGCGGCACGAGCGCACAGAAAAAGTACGGCATCGAAGATTCCCCCGACTTGGTTTTCCGCGACCTCACCGATTGGACCGTCGTGGCACTCAACGGTTGGCCCGACTACCGGTATAACGATCGGGAGTTGATGCGCGCCTTCGCCGATCATTGTGCGCTCACCTTTGAATTCTTGCTCGCCAACGGCGTGGTGTTCACGGACAAGGCGCCGGACAATCACGGCGCTCACCACACCGGTAACTCGGCGCCGCGCGAGAATCATGCATTCTGGACCAAGGGCGCGGGGCTGGAAAGCCCGAACGCTCAACCCGGAACCGGTGTGATCAGACCGCTTGAAAGCAGCGCGCGCGCCAAGGGCGTGCGTTTTTTGCTGAACTATAAGATGACGAGCCTGATACGCGAGCCGTCAACAGCGCAGGGATCGGGGCGCGTGATCGGCATCGCCATTCAGCACACGCCGAGAATCATGCCGGGGGCAAGCGCTCCGCTGAAGAGCTTTCGCTCGGACGGAAACATCGAAAGCGCCAACCCCACGATGAACCTGCGCGCAGCCAAAGCGGTGATTCTCGCGACCGGAGGCAACACCAGCAACATAGACTTTCGCCGCATGTTCGACCCGAGGATTACCACCGCGATCCAATGCGCCGGCGAACCGTATAGCTATCAAGACGCCAGCGGCGAATTCGCCGCCATGAGCATCGGCGCGTCTCTCTGGGGATTGGCGAATCAGGCTCTGGAGAACGGCGCGACCATTCGCACCCAGCGCGTGCTCGGCACCAAGTTCAATTACATCGCCTGGAAACTAGAGAGCCCCCTGTTCCCGCTGGTGAAAGCCCAAGGACTGAGCGTGAAGGATTGGCAGGATCTCATCTTGGTGAATCAGGTGGGCAAGAGATTTTACGACGAGACCAAAGGGGATTATCCGCACGGCAACGTGT
>JBLMXG010000007.1:0-3442 GCA_050257635.1 Chloroflexota bacterium | reverse complement strand
GGGCGCAAAAGAAAACCTTCGCGCATAAACATCAAATTGCCCTCGGTGGTCTCGACGGTGTCGACGATGTAGCGCTTGGCCTTGGCTTCTTCCAACATGCGGACGGTCATGTCCGAACCGGAGACCCGATAGGCTTCGACACTTACCCCGGGATATTTTTTCTCGAATGCACCGGCCATCGCTTTGTATGAGTTGCCGGCAAGCGACGTGTACCAGGTCACTTTGCCTTCGGATTTTGCGCCATTGTAAAGCAGCTGCTCGCGGTCTTTGCCGTTATAGGTGACCAACTCGGCGATGGTCATGGGCGGGCGAGGTTGAGCCGACGCCGCCGCTGGTAACAGTAGTTCCAAAAAAAGCAAAAACAAAAATTTCATCCACGCATACCTCCTCCCCTGCTCATACCGTCCGAGCAAATTTCACGCAAGGGGACAGGTATCCTGCGATGGCCAGGGCAACTGCTCGTAGCAGAGCATAATGGGCGAGTTTCACGATGGAAGCAGCGCCGAGCCTCGATCAGTGCCCGGCGCTGCTTCCCTTTGAACAGATCGAGCGCCGTGACGGCACAACCTATCTATTCGCTTCGTCGATGTACTTGCGCAAAAAGGCTATAACTTCCGGCTTGGTTTGAGAGGCGAGCCGGAACAAGCGCTCACCCGCAGCGCCGACTTCAAAACGGGGCTGAAAGCGCATGGCTGCAATTGCGTCCTGAAGAAAATCCTGATCGCGTGATAGGGATTCGAACGCGCTGCGCAAAATGGCGATCGATTCGGCCGGCACTTTGGGTGGCATCAACACCATGCGGGTCATATTGGTGCTCGACATGTTCGCCGCTTTGAGTGCTTCATACTTGATCCCCGACGGCAGCTTGCCGAATCTCTCTTTGTAGTAGTAAGTGAACGGCTGCAGCTCCGGCACGTCTCGGCTCACCAGCACTTCACCGCTCGGGGCAACCAGGTCCGTGTAATAAAGCGGCGTGACCATGCCGGTCTTGACCATCTGAGGCTCCACTTGCGACCGGTAGCTCGGCAGAGTCTCGTCATGATACTGGGCTTCGCCGCGCTGCACTGCAAGCCGAGCATCAGAACTATTGTTGTAGCCGGTAACGTAGTCGTATTTTAGCCCCAGCAAATCGAACGACAGACGGAAACGCACGTCCTTGGAGCTGCTCACACCGAGGCCGGCGGCGCGGAATTTTTTCGCCTTGACGAAATCGGACAGCTTTTTGATGCCCGGCGGCACGTCGGCGCGGATATACGACACGGTGACGCCGTGTACGCCGGTGATGAAGCCGAATTTGCCGATGTCAACGCGCAGCGCGGGGTCTTTGATCTGGTGTTGGAAAAGGCTACCGGTGAAATAGGCCGCCGTGAAGCCGTCCGCTTTGGCGACCTCGCCGATGTAGTTGACCGCCGTCAGTCCGCCGCCGCCGCCCATATTTTGCACGGTGATTGTCGGATGTCCCGGAATATGCCGGGACAGATGCTTGGCGAATATTCGCGATTCGATATCGGTCGGTCCGCCCGCGCCGAAGTTGATGATGAAGTTGAGAGTCTTGCCCTGATAAAAGGGCGGTTTGTCGGCCGCGATGCCGTAAGTTCCCCAGGCGGCGAAAAGAGTGATTTGAAACGTTGAAAAGCAACGGTTGGGAATACAACGATCCGCTCGCTTTGATAAACGCTGAAGTCCTTCGATCTCTCTCCTTGAAGAAGTAACACCGACAAAACAGCGCGACTCACGCTAAGTCACGGCCGACGGCCCCGCGGCTTTCATACTCCTATTGCAATCGACTTGTCCAGTTCCACTCTTAAGAGGGAGCACTCCGCTGCAAGACCAAGCTCGTGAACCGCGAATTTGCGCGACGCTCCAATCCAACCATCCTGCGGATCTTTGTTTCGCCCGGGGCGATTAACGGCGCCAAACAAAAAATCGAAAGGCCGGGGGCCGATTACAAGCCGAAAATTTTCCGGAATTCGCGGGCGTAGTCGTCGAGGTGGAGGTAGACTTCCTTCGGGACGGCTTTGAGCTTTAACTTGCTCTGATCCATCTTCGGTGCCAGCGGCTCAATATCGGTGCGTGCGGGAATGCGCCGCATGCCGCGCACCATCTGCTGGCCTTTTTTCGAGGTAGCGAAATCGATGAGCAGCTTGGCGGCATTGGGATGGCTCGCCTTGGCGCTGAGACCCATGCCGTTCACCGTGACGACGATAGGATCGAAGGTTTCGATCCATTCCACCGGAGCGCCTTGGTTTTTCATTCTTTCAATACGAAAATTATAGGCCCAGGCGAGCGGCACCTCGCCGGCGCCGAGCAACTGCGCCGTCAGGCCGTGGCCGCGCCGCCATAGAGGCTGCTGCTGCGCCAGGCGACTCATGTATTCGATGGTCTTGTCTTTGCCCCACACGGTCGCGAGCGTGCCGAACCAGTCGTAGTCGGTGGAGTCCATGAGCATTTTCCCTTTCCACTTCGGGTCGAGCAGATCGGGGTAATTTCGCGGCGCGTCTTTCGCCGCCAGCATCTTGGTGTTGTAGCAAGGAACCAAATTGTTGACGAAGATGCCGATCCAATAGCCTTGAGGATCTCGGAATTCGTTCAAGAAGGCGTCACGCTCGGCTATCAGGTAGGGCGTGATCAGATGCCGGTCCACCATCGCCGACATGGCGCTGGTGGAGATGGCGTCGAACAGCCACTGGCCGGCGCGGGTTTCGCTGAGGACTCGATTCATCAGCTGCTCTTCTCCGGCGCGCACCAGCTCGGCTTTGATAAAGGGATATTCCTTTTGAAAGGCGTCGAGCAGAGGCTTCGAGGTGTCGATGGCCATCGAAGTGTACCAGACCAGCTTGCCTTCCTTTTTGGCACCTTCGATCAGAGCGGTATGGGTGGCGGATTGCGCATGAACTTGGCGGGGAA
This sequence comes from Chloroflexota bacterium, assembly GCA_050257635.1. Taxonomy (GTDB): domain Bacteria; phylum Desulfobacterota; class Binatia; order UBA9968; family UBA9968; genus DP-20. The sequence goes on along the minus strand of JBLMXG010000007.1, from coordinate 535 downwards.
ATAACAGTAGCGCTCCAACTGCGAACGAGAGGAAATATGACGCCAGTCTCATGGAGTCCTCCTCCGAACAGAAGTTCAAGGGTTCATGTTCAACGTTCCGGCTGCCGCAACGCGGAACCTTTTTTATGCGCGCGGATACAGCGCGTCCATCATCAAGCGCTTATGATGACCCGGCGTGCCCAAGTATTGATAGAGCGTGTGCGCGAGCACGCTGTGCGCCATCATCGGATGGCTGTAATCCGTGCCCGGTCCGGCCCAAACCATGTGGGCATAGTTGGTCCCGTGATAATAGCCGTCGCTGGCCGTGGCCTTGGCTTCATGTACGGCGGCGCGCGCTGCCATGCCGCCGTCGACGCGCCAGATCGTTTCGTAGGTCGCCCAGCGCGCCTGATCGAGATGAATCGAAATATCGACGCAGTGGTCCTGCACGCGCTGGAAGCGGCCGATCGGCTGGCCGAAGACGACGCGGGTGCGCGTGTACCCGCAGGTGATGTCGAAAACTTCTTGTGTGGCGCCGACCTGATACGCGGAGAGC
>JBLMXG010000006.1:0-3863 GCA_050257635.1 Chloroflexota bacterium | reverse complement strand
GAGAAAGCTATTGGGGTTGGGCAACCCTTTCCGACGGCGAGGACGCACAGTCGAATCGGCCTGTATTTTAGCCAGCCGGTCAACTGGGTTTTCCTCGTCGTTGGCGGCATTATTGCCTATTTAAGCCTTTACCCGACATTTTTTCTTTTTTACGGCAGCCTCACCGACGCGCCTCTAGGCGTACCCGGCCATTTCACGCTAAGTAATTACGTTCGCGCCTTCGGCGACCCGGAGGCCTATCCGCTACTGTTGAATTCTTTCATCTTCGGTTTCGGCGCATCGGGGCTATCGCTGGTCTTTGCGCTCACCCTGGCGTGGATTACTATCCGCACCAACGCGCCGTTTCGCCGGCTGTTTGAATTGACCGCCATTATTCCCAATATTTTGCCGCCAATTTTAGTTTCGATCTCCTGGGTTATGCTGCTCAACCCGAGCAACGGTTTGATCAACGCTTCGATTGTAAAACTCTTCGGGGTCGAGCAAGGCCCCTTCAATATATACTCTTTGCCGGGGTTGATCTTCGTCGAAGCGCTGGTTCTCACACCGCTGGCGTTTCTGATCGTCGCCGCGGCGCTGAAGAGCATGGACCCCTCGCTTGAAGAATCGGCCAAGACCCTGGGGTCCAACGAATTCGGCGTGATGCGGCGGGTCACCTTCCCGCTTATCCGCCCGGCCATACTCGCGGCCGGAACGTTGAATTTCGTCCGCGCCGTCGAGAGTTTCGACACCCCGGCCATCATCGCCCTGCCCGCCCGCATCGAAGTCTTCACGACGAAAATCTGGCGCGAAGCTCTAGGGTCGTTTCCGACCAACCATAATCTAGCGGCGACCTACGGCGTCGGCATATTGGTCATCGCTCTGGTTTTCGTGTATCTGTATCGCCGCTTTACATCGCAGGTAGAAAGCTTTTCTACGGTAACCGGCAAAGGCTTTAGACCCCATCAGATCGATCTCGGTCCCTGGCGCTATGCGGCCTCCGGCGTCGCCCTGCTGATGCTCATTTTGCTGGTCCTGCTGCCGATCCTGGTTCTGCTGCTGGTCGCGTTGATGCCTTACTATCATGTGCCCACTTGGCATACCTGGCAAAACTTAACCCTCGACAACTTCCGCTACGTCTGGGCGACTCCCCGGGTCCACAAGGCCTTTGCTAACAGTCTGTTTCTAGCCCTGGTCGGCGCCACCGTTTGCATGCTGCTTGCGTCACTGGCGTCCTACATCACCGTGCGCACTAAGATTGCCGGGCGCGGCATCATCGAGGGGCTGGTCTTCATTCCCTGGGCGTTTCCGGGCACGGCGATGGCTTTGGGTCTGTTGTGGGCTTACGTCGATTTTCCGATTCCGATTTACGCTACGATCTGGATTATTTTGATCGCCTACGTCACCCGCTTTCTCCCCTACGGTCTCAGAGCCGTGAGCAGCACGATTATTCAGGTCCATAAGGAGCTCGAAGAGGCGTCGATTGTCTGCGGCGCCGGCTTCTTGGCGACTTTTCGCAGAGTTCTAATTCCAATGATGCGCCCGGGCGTGATGGCCGGCTGGATTATTTTGGTGACCATTTTTCTGCGCGAGTTCAGCGCCACGCTGTTTCTCTACAGTCCCGGCGCCGAGCCCCTCGGCCCGCTGCTTTACTTTCTGTATCTCGACGGCATGCGTGGCCGCGTCGCCGCCATCGGACTGGTGATTTCAGTCATTTCGATTATTCTGATTGCCGTCGCCCAGCGCTATTCGCGCTGGGAAACCAAGTAACAACAAGTAGAGAGCAACACCGGACGCCGAGGAGATCGTAGTTCAGTTCGGAAAGATCTCTCACTTTGTTCGAGATGGCAGGACCGTTATTTTGTTGGTCATTTCGAGCGCATGCGAGAAATCTTTCCCTATGGTGTGGTGGCCGTCGGGGTCAAACTGCACCACTACCGCCGAAGACGATCCTTTGCGTTCCGCGCGGCTTTGCGCGATAAGAAACAGTTGACCATTTTTTACTCGTGAAGTTTTTTTGGGGACATCGTTAAGGAGATCTTGTAATGGAAAAACTATTTCTAACCGTCGCCTGCGGCGACTACGATCGTACCAAGCCCCTTCAGGATGGCTCGGTCGAGCCGGAAGGAATCAAACTCAATTACATCCCCATGCAGTCGGAGGAAATTTTTTGGCGCATGGGACACCACCGGGAATTCGATGTCTCGGAAATGTCTCTTTCCAATCACATTACGATGCTTGGACAAGGCGACTCACCCTTCGTGGGCATACCCATTTTTCCATCGCGATTTTTTCGCCACTCCTCCATCTACTACAACGTCGATTCGGGAATAAGAAAACCCGAAGATCTAAAAGGCAAGAAAGTCGGTACTCCGGAATATGCCATGACCGCCGGCGTGTGGATTCGAGGTTTTTTGAACGACGACTACGGGGTGCAGTCCAAGGACATCAAATGGTTTCTCGGCGGTCAGGTGGAGCCCGGCAGGAAAGAACGAGTGAAACTGGATTTGCCGCAGGAAATCAGCGTTCAGTCGATCCCCGATGATCAGACGCTTAACGGCATGCTGGAAAGCGACGAGCTCGATGCGCTGATTTCGGCCCGCAGTCCATCCGGTCTTGGCGACGGCTCCGGAAGAGTGCGCCGGCTTTTTCCCAACTACAAAGAAGTGGAGATCGACTATTACAAGCGCACAAAAATCTTTCCCATCATGCACATCGTGGTCATCCGCAAGGACGTCTACGAGCGGCACCCCTGGGTCGCGCGCAGCCTCTACAAAGCTTTTTGCGCCGCCAAGGACCGCGCGCTGCAAACCATGCATATTTCCAACGCCCATGCGTATATGCTTCCGTGGCTCGCATGGGAGAGAGAACAGCTAAAACAAATTTTCGGCGCCGACTGGTGGCCCTACGGCATTGAGCCCAACCGCCATGTGCTCGAAGCCCTACTCCGCTACTTGCAGGAGCAAGGGCTGTTAAAGAAGCCGCTGAAAGTCGAGGATATTTTTGCCCCGAGCGCGGTGGGAGAGTTCAAACTCTAGGAAGGCAATAGGCATCCGGCGGTGGCGTTAGGCAAAGCGAGAGAGCGGACGTTTGGAACGATTGGAACGGTTTGAACCGTCTGCCGTCGCCTCGCGCCTGATTCGTTCCGCCCGCATCGCGCATCTGGCAACGGCGGACCCATCCGGCCAGCCGCATGTTATCCCGATCTGCTTCGTCTTCGACGGCAAGCACTTTTACTCTCCCATCGACGAAAAACCCAAACGAGCCGCGCCGAGCAATCTCAAGCGCGTGCGCAATATCACGGAGAATCCCCAGGTCGCGCTCGTGATCGACCGTTATGACGAAGATTGGCGGCGGCTCTCGTATACTCTGATTTTCGGCAAAGCTCGCATCCTTCGCCGCGGCGAGACGCATCAACAAGCGGTCAAACTATTGCGCCAAAAATATCGCCAATACCACACCATGGCGATTCATGAGCGACCGATAATCTCAATAACGCCGAAACGAATTGTCGTCTGGGGCAAGATCTAATCGTTGGGGGCTCAGTGGATTTGAAGAGTCTTAATCAATCGTAAAAAATATTTTTCGTGCAGGCCCAATATCTTGGCCGCGGCAACGCGGTTGCCATTTGATTGTGACAACGCTTTCAAGACGAGCTCACGACGCCTGGCCTCCATGGCTTCTCGGTATGACAGATTGTCTGAACTTATTGAGGTCGTTCCCGCAGCCACGGCGATTCGTCCCGGCAGATCGATGATTGTCAGTCGAGGGCCATTGCCGAGAACCACGGCGCGTTCGATCGTATTCGCCAGTTCGCGCACGTTGCCCGGCCATGGGTATGCCGCCAGCTTTGCTGACGCATCCGTGGTGATCTCGACAAAACTTTT
>JBLMXG010000005.1:0-2598 GCA_050257635.1 Chloroflexota bacterium | reverse complement strand
GAAGAAACAATTGGCAAAGATCAGAACCGACGTAGTCGGCAGCATGCTCCGGCCCGCGCCGCTCAAACAGGCCTATGCCGATCGGGATGCGGGCAAGATTTCGCCCGAGGAGTTGTGCCGGATCGAAGACGAGGCGATTCGCGAAGCGGTGCGCCTGCAGGAGCAAGCGGGACTCGACGTGGTGAGCGACGGGGAATTCCGCCGCTTGAATTTTCAAGACAGCTTCGCCGCTTCGGTGAGCGGCTTCGACGCTCGCCCCGTGGATTTAACTTTTATGGAGAGCCTGTCGCGCGAGGGCAGGCCGCTACAGCGCTGGGATCCATATCACATTCGCGGCGAAGGTGCGGCGATTTTACAGCGTAGGCCGGTGTCGCAAAAACTTCGCCTGTCGCGCAATCTGCCGCTGGAGGAATACCGATTCGTCAGCCGGGTGGCGGCCAAGCCGGCCAAAGTTTCACTGGTCGGCCCCGACCGCATCGTCCAGCGTTTCGATTATCAGAACTCGAAATCGGTTTACTGGAGCGTGGACGATTTCATCGCGGACGTGGTGCGCATTGAGCGGGAAATCGTTCGCAGCCTGGCGGATGCGGGCTGCCGCTATGTGCAGATCGACGCGCCGAGCTACACGGCGTACGTGGATGCGCCGTCCCTGGATGAAATGAAAGAGCGCGGCGAGGACCCGATAAAAAATCTCACGCGCTCGATCCAGGCCGACAACGAGATCCTGCGCTTGTTCGACGACATGACCTTCGGCATCCATCTGTGCCGGGGCAACCAGCGCAGCATGTGGCATCGCGAGGGCAGCTACGACGCGATCGCGGAGATGCTCTTCAACGGACTGCGGCACGACCGGCTGCTGCTCGAATACGACAGCCCGCGCGCCGGCAGCTTCGGGCCGCTGCGCTTCGTGCCCAAAGACAAGATTGTGGTCTTGGGACTGGTCAGCACCAAAGTTGCCGAGCTCGAAACCGTCGACGAGCTCAAACGGCGCATCGACGAGGCCGCCAAGTTCATTCCGCTGGAGCAACTGGCGGTAAGCCCGCAGTGTGGCTTCGCTTCCGACGTGGTTGGCAATTTGATCAGCGAAGAGGTTCAGAAGAGAAAATTGGAAGTGGTGGTGGAGACGGCGCGGCAAGTTTGGGGCGTGCCGTAAGGGCTCTCGCGGCATGTTCTTGCCTCCGCTAGGACCGCGCGCGCATCGGAAGGGGCGAGTTATGATAAAGCCAGTTCGCGCCGATAATATCGGCAGCTTGTTGAGGCCGGCCGAGCTGCTGCAGGCGCGTCAGGCCTTGCACGAGGGACGGCTGGAACAGAGACAAGTCCGGGAGGTCGAAGACCGGTCGATTCTAAAGGCGCTGGCGATGCAAAAGGCAGCCGGAGTCGATATCTTTACCGACGGCGAATATCGCCGGGATATTTTCACCGCCGATATCACCCAAGCGATGGACGGTCTCGTGCCCGGTGCTCCGACGGTAAAATTCGAGTGGCGTGGCGCCGGCGCCGACCTCGCCAAACAATCCAAGGAAGGCAATCTGCAATATATCGTCGGAGCGAAATTGCGCCGTCAGGGACGCTTCACCCCGGGGGAGGCACCGTTCTTGAAACAGCATGCGCCCGGGCCGTTCAAAGTCTGCACGCCGGCGGCGATGCAGCACGCGATCAGCCGCTACAAACCCGGCGTGACAGATAAAGTCTATCCGAGCGTGCACGAGATGCTCCAGGATGTGGCGGTAATCATGCGCGAAGAGGTGCAGGCGCTGATCGACGAAGGCGCTTCTTACGTTCAGCTCGATGCCCCTTCCTATTCGACCTTTTTCGATCCGAGCCGGCGCGAGCTGCTCAAACGGAGCGGTGTCGATCCGGCCGCGGCCTTCGATGCCGCCATCGCGGCGGACAACGCGATGGTCACCGACCTCAGAGGGCGCGCCGATGTAGTCATCGGCATTCATTTCTGCCGCGGCAACAAGCGCAGCGCCTGGGGCGCCGAAGGGAGCTATGAGCCAATCGCTGAAAAAGCCTTCGGTTCACTAATCATGGACCGCTATCTGTTCGAGTTCGACAGCGAGCGCGCCGGCGGCTTCGAGCCGTTGCGTTTTATCCCCAAGGGTAAGACCGTAGTGCTCGGTCTGATCACCACCAAGACGCCCGAGCTCGAAAACGAAGATGCGCTCCTGCGCAGGATCGATCAAGCGTCCAAATATATCGCGTCGGAAAACCTCGCCCTTAGCACGCAATGTGGTTTTGCCTCCGCTGCGTCGGGAAATTTGCTGTCCTGGGAGGACATGGAGCGCAAGCTGGCGCTCGTGGTCAGAGTAGCGCGCAGGGTTTGGGGGTGAATGCTTCGTTCAAAGGTTCAAAAAGTTCAAGCCGTTCAAATCGTTTCGGAGGAGCGATTCTGGGGCGCGCTCTCCCGAGAGTTAGTGCCCCTGTCTGACGCGGATAAAAAACAATTTATACCCGCCTCCTCCTTAGTATCGCTGGACAACCTGGCTCGTTCCGGTTTAAAAAAGGAACACTGATGCGGCGCCGCCGCATGAGATTTTCCAGTGGGAGGAATATCGATGACGCAGGTGGTGGGCAAGCCGACGCCGAGAGTGG
>JBLMXG010000004.1:0-10394 GCA_050257635.1 Chloroflexota bacterium | reverse complement strand
ACGCCGATGTGTTTGGCCGTTTTGAGATTGATCACCAGTTCGAATTTCGTCGGCTGTTGCACCGGAAGGTCGGCTGGCTTGGCACCCTTAAGAATCTTGTCAATGAAATAGGCGGCGCGCCGCATCGAATCATGGCGGCTGGCGGCATAGGAAATAAGGCACCCGTCCTCGACAAACGCAGCTCGTCCGCACATGGTTGGAAGCCGGTTCTTCGACGCAAAATCGGATAACTGTTTTCGATGCGAAAAGTTGAAGCTGTTGTTAGTGATGATAAGTGCTTCGACGCGCTCCTTGCTTACCGTGGTGAAGGCGTCCTGAAACTGGCCCGGATCTTTTATGTCTTGGGAATGAATCCGCACGCCCAAAGGCTGCGCCACTTTCCGCGTCTCTCTTACTTCGTCCTGATCTCCTTTATTCCCTTCGTGAGTGAAGACGGCCACGCGGGAAACCTTGGGGAAGGATTCCTTCAGAAGTTCGAACCGTTTTGCGCTCAAGTCCGAGTCAACGTTAGTCGAGCCGGTAATGTTTCCGCCCGGTCTCGCTAAACTGGCAACGTAGCCTCCGCCGACAAGATCACCCGCACTTCCCACGACGATCGGAATCGTGCTGGTGGCTTGCTTCGATACAGCGAGTGTCCCGCCGACAACAACAATGACTTCCGGTTTTAGCCGTACTAAGTTAGCCGCAAGCTCGGGAAAGCGCTCCCTTTTCCCCTCCGCGTAGCGGAATTCAATGAAAATGTTTTGACCGACGATATAGCCTAAGTCATGTAGACCCTGTCGAAACGCCTCGACATAGGAAGCATAAGCAGCTGGCGATTCAGGCAAGAAGATCGCAACAACAGGAGTCTTTCTTGCGGGCGATTGCGCCTCCACAGACGCGCCAAGCAAGAGCACGGCGCAAAGTGCGAGCGCAATGACTTTCTTGTTACCACTATTGCCTATTGCCCAACGCCTATTGCCTATCTTCACTTGATCACCCTCTGCGCCCGCGCCAGGATCTGCGGCGGAATCGTGACGCCGAGCTGTTTGGCGGTCTTCAGATTGATCGCCAGCTCGACGCTGTCGACGGTCTCGATTTTCAAATCTTTCGGTAGGGTGCCGGCGAGCACTTGCTGGACGTACTTGGCCGAGATCCAGCCGATTTGCCGGTAGTTCTGCCCGTAGCTTGCCAGTGCGCCCTGTGACACGAGGGTTTGCTCCTGAAACATCGCCGGGAGCTTTTTCGCCTTGGTGGTATCGATAATGAGCTGCGATTGGCTCCCTACCAACGGGTCCGGCGTGAAGAAAAACGCGTCGGCTTCGCCCGCTCTAAGCTTGTGCAGCTCGCTTTTTAGTTCGTCGACTGAGCGCACATGCCGCTCGATGAGCTTGATGCCGATTCGCTTCGCTTCGTTACGCGCCAAGGCCGCGCCCTCGGCGGCGACGCGGTTGGTGGGATCGTAATAGGTCAGGACTCGGCTGACCTTCGGCAGAATCTCTTTTAAAATCTCCAGCCGTTTCCCCGTCAGGTCGCGCACAAGATAGTGAACCCCGGTAAGCCTGCCGCCAGGCTTGGCGAAACTCTCGACCAGACCGCCGCTGACCGGGTCGCTGCCGATTGAAAAGACGATGGGGACTTTGGCCGTTGCTGCTTTGGCCTCCGTGATGACCGGAGTGGTGAGGGCGTAGATCAGACTGACTTTGTCCTTTTCGAAATCCTTGGCAGCTTGCTGGGCTGCCGCCGTATCCCCCTTGATGTCTTTGATCAGGAGGACGCACTGTTTGCCCTCCTCAAGGCCCAACTCTTTCAGTCCGTCACGCATCCCACCGAGGGTCTCGTATTGGACGCCGCCCGGAAGGAGAACACCGATGCGATAAGGTTTCGGCGGCTGCGCCGCAGCGCTGCCAGTGAGAGCGAACAACGACAAAACCGCGGCTAAAACGATTTTGTTCATCATAAAATTTGCGTAGCCTTCCGGCGGGACTGCATGGATAAATCCAGCAGCCAAGGTGATCGATCTTGGGTGACGACGGTAGCCGCTAGGCGCTGCATAGCCGGTCGGGCCCTTCATAGCGCAACTGCCGTACCAAGCACCAGATAAGTTTTCTTGTGGATATAAACCGTTGAATTGGCGCGACAATGCCGCTGGTGCCGAGAACGGCCGGCGCCGCTGGCCTCGCATCCGGGTAGTCGGCTTGATACACCCCTGTAGCAAGCTTGCGACATGAGCGAGAGCTGGCGCGGCTCGCGATGCTTGAAGGCAGCTTGCCTTATGCGTAGAGTTTAGCGAATTGCCGACGGAGTCGAATCAGTGAACCAAACTTGGCTAGTGACAGGGTTTTTCTTCGCGCTGTTGCTGCTCATTCTTTACGGCGCGTTTTTGATCCTCAGCCCGTTCTTGAAGGCGATCACCTGGGCGGTGATCCTCGCGATTCTGGTTTATCCGCTCTACGCCTGGCTGCTCCGGCTCCTGCGCGGCCGGGCGACGGCGGCGGCGCTCATCGTCATCGTTCTGATCACGGTGTTAGTTTTCGTCCCCGGAATCCAACTGGCCTCGTTTTTATCGGACGAGGCGGTTTTGCTGGTGCAGTCCGTAAGCGCGATTTTGAACGCCAAGGACGGCTCGCAGTGGCAATCGTTCCCCTGGGTTCAAACCCTTATAAGCTGGTGGAACCGAATGAGCTTCCAGCTGGGCGATTTCCAAATCGACTGGAAGGACTTACTGATTCAAGGCGCGCAGTCTTCGTCATCGTTTTTGGTCGCCCAGGTCAAAGGCATCGCGCAAAACGTTTTACTTTTCTCGATCAACTCGGTGATCGCCCTGATAACGCTTTTTTTTCTCCTGCGCGACGGTGCCGACTTCGTGGCGCGTGTGCAGCGCCTGCTGCCGATGGAGCGGGAGTATCAGCAACGATTATTCAAAAATATCGTCGACGCGGTCCTGGCAGTCGTCCATGGCTCGCTGCTCGTGGCCATGGTGCAGGGCTTGCTCGCCGGGTTGGCCTACTGGTTTCTGGGCGTACCCTTTGCCGTCCTTTGGGGCGTGCTGACCGCCTTTGCTGCGCTCGTGCCCGTCGGCGGGACGACGCTGGTCACGATCCCGGTATCGCTCTACCTCTTCTTGCAGGGGAATAATGTCAACGGGATTATCATGCTGGTCTGGTGCCTCGGCGTGGTCCTGACCGTCGATAACGTGTTGAAACCGCTCTTCATCGGCACTCGGATCAAGCTTCCCATGCTGTTTTTGTTCTTCGGCATTCTCGGCGGTTTGGCCGTCTTCGGCGCGCTGGGTTTGATCATCGGCCCGGTGCTTTTCGCGCTGTTAGCTGTGCTGCTCGATCTCTACACCGAAGAGTACGGCACTCCTGAGTGAGCTCTGAAGTATAGCTCTGGATGTATTGCGTCTCGGGTCCGAGACCGTTAGAAGATAAAATTAGGAGGAGTGATGGCTGAAGATCTGCAAATCAAACGCGAAATTGTTTTGGAAGCCGATGCCGAAACATTAGAACGCATGCGCAAGGAAGGACATGCGCGCGGCTTCACCCTTTTCTGCGACGAAGGGGAGCGCATCGGCGGTGACAACACGGCGCCGCCGCCATTGGCTTACTTCGGCCTGTCGGTAGGGTTTTGACTGCTCACGCAAATTTCCCGGTACGGGGAAATGCTCAAGACTCCTATCGACAAAGCCAAAGTTTTCGTCACGGCGCGCTTCAAGAACGAGGGGTCGGTGTTGCGCGAGACAGTGCAGGCCGAAGGGCTGGGCGTCGAAACCCGCTGCGAGATCACATCCAAAGAGTCGCCGGAAAAAATCGCCAAGGTTGTGCGCAACGCCGAGGCCGGCTGTTATGTCATCCAAACGATTCGCCGTCCGACCGCGGTGAAGAGCGAATACACGCTCAACGGCGCAGCGTTCGAGCCGGGGGCTTACAAGAAGAGCCAGGTTTAACCGCAAAGTGCGCAAAAATAATTTAGGATATATCCTGCAAAGGCGCCAAGGCGCGAAACTAAGAAAAACAAATCTCCCAGCTTGGCGACTTTGCGCCTTAGCGGGAGTAAGTCAGCCGTTCGGAACGGCGGGTAGATCGAGAAGCGCATATGAATCAGTGGACGATCGACGTTAGCGAAGAAAATTTCGAAGCCGAGGTTCTGCAACGCTCCGTCCAAGTGCCGGTGCTGGTGGACTTCTGGGCGGAATGGTGCGGCCCGTGCAAGGCGTTGAGTCCGGTGTTGGAAAAGTTGGCCGAGGAATTTGCCGGCGAGTTCATCCTGGCGAAAATCAACGTCGATGAAAATCCCAACCTAGCCGGCGCTTTTGGTGTACAGGGCATTCCAGCGGTAAAGCTCGTGAAAGACGGGCAATTGGCATCGGAGTTTACCGGCGCGCTGCCCGAGCCGATGGTGCGCGAGTTTCTGGCCAAATTTCTCCCTACGGCGGCGGATAAGCAGGCACTGGAAGCACAGGCGCTTGAAGAAGAAGGAAAAAACTCCGAAGCGAAAGCGCTCTATCTATCGATTATCGAGTCCGACCCGAATCACCCCAGCGCGCTGCTCGGCCTCGGTCGAGTGGCAATGAACGAAGGGGATGCCGACTCGGCTCGAGAATATCTCGACAAGATTTCCATTATCGCCGACGAGCGCAAAGAGGCCGACCGCCTGATCGCGCGTTTAAATCTCCAGAACGGCGCGGCGGAAAATTTGACGTCGCTCAGAGAGAGGGTCAAGTCCGAGCCTGACAATATTGCCGCGAAGTTCGAGCTGGCCCAGGCGCTGGCAGGAGCGGAAAAGTACGACGAAGCGCTCAAGGAATTTCTCGACATCGTCAAGCGAGACCGCGCTTTTCAGGACGACGGCGCGCGCAAAGCGATGGTGCAAATCTTCGAAGTGCTGGGGTCGGAGGATCCGCTGACCGACAAGTATCGCTCCGAGCTTGCCAAGGTTTTGTTTAGCTAAGAAACGGATTTGCTCGCGCCAAGGCGCCAAGAGCGCCAAGTTCGGAAGCGGGTTTTCCTTTGCGGCCTTCGCGACTTGGCGGGAGATATTCCGAGCCTTGCTTGTGGTGAGGCCGAACTGCAGCTCTTAAGAGTGCGGGAGGCAACGCGATCATGATTACACTGGAGCAAGCGAACCGGATCATTGCGGCGATACTCGCGCGCGGGCAGGAACTCAACTGTCGGCCGATGAGTGTGATCGTCGTCGAGCCCGGCGCCAAGGTCAAAGCGTTTCAAAAGGAAGACGACTCGGCGATGATGCGTTTCGAGATGGCGTACGGCAAGGCCTATGCTGCCCTTGCGCTCGGGCGCTCGTCATCGCTGGTGCGTATGCGCACGGAGGAGCGGCCCTTGTTCATGCAGTACTTGATCCGCGCGTCGGACGACCGGATTTTTCCCGAAGGCGGCGGTCTGCTGATCCGCGACGGCAGCGGCGAATTGCTCGGCGCCGTCGGCGTCACCGGCGACACTCAGGAACGCGATGAAGAGCTCGCCGCCCACGGTATCCGCGCCGCCGGCCTCAAGACCGACGAGGACTGCGCGCATCTGGGCTCGAAGGTACGATTGAAAAACTAAGAAAGGCGCGAGGCACGAGGCGCGAGTCAGAGAATCCGGAATCAAAATTCTTCACTCACGCCTCAAGCCTCGTGCCTCACGCCTTTCAAGCAATCCACTCCGATACCGGCGCTTTGGCTTCTTGCAGCGGCTGGCAAACGATATCGACGAGGCTCGGCCCGTCGTGCGCTAGCGCGTCTTTGAGCGCTTGGCCTAGCTCCCTCGGGTCGGTGACGCGCTGACTCTTGACGCCGAACGCTGCCGCGACTGCCGCGTGGTCGGTGTCGGTGAAATCCACCGAGAAATAGCGCTGGCCATAACCGGATTTTTGCCCGGCTTTGATCCAACCGTAGCTAGCGTTAGCCATCACCACGAACGTAATCGGCAAGCGGTAGCGCACGGCGGTTTCCAGCTCGCCGCAAGCAAAGCCGAAACTGCCGTCGCCCATAACCGCAACGCATTTGACGTTTGGCAGCGCGAAGTGGGCGCCGATGGCCGCCGCCATCGAGTAACCGAGCGCGCCGTGGGCGCGGTTGGAGAAAACTCGCCGCCCGGTGACGCGCGCCTGGTAATAAGCTGAAAAATAGGGGCACGGCGTGCCGGCGTCGGCGACGAGGATGGCATCGGCATCGAGAGCGCGACTCAGCTCGGCGACCACGCGCTCGGGTTTGATCGGACGGTCGAGAGACTCGGCGAGGGCTTGAAACTTGGCGAACTTTTGCTCTTTGGCGTACTCCACGCGCGCTGCATCGAGTGGCCGGCGCGTGCCCACCAGCGCTTCGTTCAACATCCTCAAGCCGAGCTTGGCGTCGCCGATCAACCGCGCGTCCGTCGGATAATTGGTGCCGGGCACCGCGGGGTCGACATCGAGGTGAACGATTCGATTTTTTCCCGGCTGCGGGTGGCGCCAGCGCTCGGTGGTGACCGAGCCGGTGCGGCAGCCGATGAAAAAAATAGCGTCGGCTTGATCAATCAGGGCGCGCGTCTCCGGCGTGCCACCGTTGGAGCCGACGACGCCGACGGCGAGCGGGTGGTCTTCGGCGAGCGAGCCTTTGCCGCTGATCGTCGTAGCCACGGGCGCTGAGAGCCGCTCGGCGAGCTCGATGAGCTCGGGTTCGGCTTGAGCGATCATCACGCCACCGCCGCAGATAAAAACCGGATGCGCGGCATCGCTTAGCAGAGCGGTAGCGCGCTCCACCGAGGCATGCTCGGGGGCCACACGCACGGCGGGGCAGCGGCCAAAGCGCGCCTCTCCCCAAACCTCCGCTTTGCTCACAGAACCGTTTTGCACGTCGAAGGGCAGGGCGATATGCGCGGCGCCGGGCCGGTCGGTGGTGATCTGTCTAAAGGCGGCACGAAAAGTTCGTGGCAAATCCTCGGCGCGGTTAATTACGGCGTTCCACTTCGTCACCGGACGCACGAGCGCGCCCTGGTCCAATTCCGTGAGCGTGTAACGGCCGCGCGCCGCCAACGAGATGTCGGAGTTGATGCACAGCAGCGGCACAGAAGATTCGTTGGCCTCGGCGAGGCCGGGCAGGATATAGGTTACGCCGCCGCCGCTCGGCCCTTCGCATACGCCGACCTTGCCCGATACGCGTGCGTAACCATCGGCCATGTATGCGGCCGAGCGCTCGTCGCGCGCCAGCACATGGCGCATGCCATGGGGGAGGCGCGCCAAGGCATCGTAAAACGGCAGGCTGGTGTCACCGCACAGGCCAAAGAGGATCTCGATGCCGTGGATTTTGAGCATTTCCACAACGGCTTCGGCGCCCGTGAGTGTCGCGAGTTTTGAATCGGCGGCTTCGCTCATGATTCGCTCTAAACCTCTCTCCGCCCGGGGGTTGGCGGCACTGGAGTGGGCAGCGGCGCCCAGGGCTTCAGCAACTCTGTCGATCGTATTATGATGATGGCAATTAATTCAAACGGCTCGTCACAATCTATGGCTGCCAGGACTCCAAGCAACGATCGCACAGAGCAAGCCGTGCAGACGCTGGCGCGCTCGCTTTACCAGAAAGCGGCGCAGCATAAACCGTCACTCTTCGAAGCCAAGGATTTGCTCGGTCGCATGATCGACTGGTCGCTCGACGACGAGTCGCTGCGCGTCGCCTTGTTTCGCTTCGTCGATGTGCTGCCGAGCCTGGAATCGGCGTCGGCCATCGGCCGGCACCTCGAAGAATATTTTACCCGGGTCGACCACGCGCTCGGTGGCCTGGCCTATCTCGCCCAGGCGTTGCACGCCGGGACCTGGGTTGCGCCGGTCGTGCGCCGCAACGTGATTCACCTGGCCCGCCGATTCATCGCCGAAGAGAGCGGCGATCATTTGATTCAAGTGTTGACCGGCCTGAGAAAGGAACCCGCGGCGTTCACCTTGGACGTCGTCGGCGAGGCGACCGTGAGCGAGACCGAGGCGAGCGCGATGCAGCGGCGCTATCTCGATCTGCTGCGGCGCTTGGCAAAAGTCAGCGCGGCTTGGCCGGCGGTCGCCCAAATCGACAAGGCGCCGAATGCAAACATCCCCCGGGTCAACTTGTCGGTCAAACTTTCGTCTTTGTGCAGGCGCTTCGATCCGCTCGATCCCAGTACTGCAAAGACGGTCAGCGACCGGCTGCGCGAGTTGTTGCGCGAAGCGGCCAAGCTGGACGCGGCGATCACCGTCGACATGGAACAGTTTGCCTTCAAAGCTCTAACCCTTGAAATATTCCGCAGCGTGCTAGCGGAAAAGGAATTCCGTGACACACCGCATGCCGCGATGGCGCTACAAGCCTATCTGCGCGACGCGGAATCCGACCTGAGCGAATTAATCGCCTGGGCGCGCCGGCACCAGCGCCGCGTCGGTGTGCGCCTGGTGAAGGGCGCCTACTGGGACAGCGAGATCGCCTGGGCCAAGCAGAAAGGCTGGCCGATCCCGGTCTATCTGGAGAAGGGAGAAACCGACGCGAGCTACGAGCGCCTCAGCCGGTTGCTGCTTGAAAGTTATGATGTGATCGACGCCGCCTTCGGCAGCCATAACCTGCGCAGCTTGGCCCAGGTCATCGTTTCGGCGAAAGAGCTGGACGTTCCGCTCAACGGTTATGAAATCCAAATGCTCTACGGCATGGCCGAGCCGGTGCGCCAGGCGATCATTGAAAGCGGCCAGAGGGTGCGGGTTTATTTGCCGGTGGGAGATTTACTGCCTGGGATTTCCTATCTGATTCGCCGGCTGATGGAGAACACCTCGAACACGTCGTTTCTGCGCCAAACCTACGCCGACCGCAAAGACATCGCCGCCTTGATCAAAGCGCCGGCGGCGCCGGCGAAACCGGAGGAAGACAGGATTTCATCGTTCGCCGATGCGAGCGATGCATCGAGCCCGTTTCGCAACGAGCCGCTCAGCGATTTTTCACAGCGGGAAAACCGCGACCGTTTCGGCGCAGCCGTCAGCGAAGTCCGCGGCGCATTCAGAAAGCAGCTTCGCCGGCGTGGCAGCGGCGAGTGGCTCGAATCGGTGAACCCGGCCGATCCCAAAGAAATCGTCGGCCGGGTTCGGGCGGCTTCCATCGATGATGCGGAAGCCGCCATCGATGGCGCGGCGCGTTATTTCCCCAAGTGGCGCGCCACACCGGCGGCCGAACGGGCCCAGCTGCTTTTAAAAGCGGCCGGCATCATGCGCCGGAGACGTTGCGAGTTAGCGGCGTGGGAGCTTTTCGAAGTCGGCAAGGGGTGGCGCGAAGCGGACGCCGATGTCTGCGAAGCGATCGATTACCTAGAATACTATGCGCGCGAAATGCTCCGCCTCGCCTCGCCGCGCCAGACCCAAGAACTTCCCGGAGAAACCAACGTCTTTTTTTACGAGCCGCGCGGCCTTGCTGCGGTCATCGCGCCATGGAACTTTCCGCTGGCGATTCTCACCGGCATGACCGCCGCGGCGTTGGCGACCGGCAACTGCGTGTTGATGAAACCGGCGGAGCAATCACCAATCATGGCGCTGCGATTGCTCGAAATCCTACGTGAAGCGGGCATGCCCGAAGACGCCTGTATGCTGCTCCAGGGCGGCGGCGCGATCGGCGCCTACTTGATCCGGTCACCGAGGATCCACTTGGTTGCGTTTACCGGCTCGCGGGATGTTGGTTTGGAAATTCTTCGCGAGGCTTATACTCATCGGCCGGGGCAAGAGCATGTAAAGCGAGTGATCTGCGAAATGGGCGGCAAGAACGCGGTGATCGTCGATAACGACGCCGATCTTGACGAAGCCGTGGTGCACATCATCGATTCGGCGTTCGGTTACCAAGGACAGAAATGCTCGGCGGCGTCACGGGCCATCCTCCTAGACGAAGTTCACGACCGGCTCCTGGCCCGGCTTGCCGAGGCGGTGCGCAGCCTCAAAATCGGCCCGCCTCAAGATCCGGGCAACGTTATCGGTCCGGTGATCGAAAGAGCGGCCCAGGAACGCATCGCCGAGTGTATTCGATTGGGCAAGAACGAAGCGAAGTGTGTCGTCGAGATCGGCGCGCCGAAGGAAGGATTTTTCGTCGGCCCGGCGATTTTCGCCGAGGTCGACCCGCAGAGCCGGCTCGCGCAGGAAGAAATCTTCGGCCCGGTGCTATCGGTGATGCGCGCGCGCGATTTCGACCAGGCGCTGGAGATCGCCAACGCTTCGACGTTCGCCCTGACCGGCGGCATCTTTTCCCGCTCACCGGCGCATATCGAGGTCGCGCGCAGAGAATTTCGCGTCGGCAATTTGTACATCAACCGCGGCATCACCGGCGCCGTCGTCGAACGCCAGCCCTTTGGCGGGCTCAAGCTTTCCGGTATCGGCTCCAAGGCCGGCGGTCCGGACTATCTCCTGCAGTTCGTCGAGCCGCGCACGGTTTCGGAAAACACGCTGCGCCA
>JBLMXG010000003.1:0-11860 GCA_050257635.1 Chloroflexota bacterium | reverse complement strand
ATCCCGGGATGGCTACGGGAAAAACCGTCACTTATATGACCGGACAGGCGTACACCGGCTCGGTCGGGATCCAGCAATTAGCGGCGTCCCCCATGACGACTCATTACGCAGCCTCAAATATCCTCTATCGGCAAACCCAGGTGGGCTCTAGTGATTTTGGGCTTTCGGAGTGGTGCGGCGGTTGCCATGGCGACTATCACGGAGCGGGCGGCGCGCCCAATATGGGAGGCTCTCCTAGCGGAGACACAAGCGGATTGCGCTGGCTCAGACATCCGACACGC
Organism: Chloroflexota bacterium; assembly: GCA_050257635.1. Taxonomy (GTDB): domain Bacteria; phylum Desulfobacterota; class Binatia; order UBA9968; family UBA9968; genus DP-20. The sequence goes on along the minus strand of JBLMXG010000003.1, from coordinate 11,579 downwards.
GATGTCACCATGGCCGAAGGGGTTACCAACCGTCACATCGACATTAATCATTGGTTTTCGTCCCTAAATTCCCGTGTCCCTGTTGTGTCGCCGAGCGGGACGGTTCCGGGCACCCCATCCGGCAGCGATAATGAAGTTTTTTGCGGCTCGTGTCATAAAGCCCATGGCTCACCGTTTCGCAAGGGATTGATTTTCGATAATGAGACAACCGCAACGCCCGAAGATGGCACGTCGCTCAATCAAACGTGCCAGCAATGCCACTATCAGTAGAGCGCTTATGGCTCGATAACGGAGTTAACGTGAAAAAGCATTCACCACAGAGACACAGAGCACGCAGAGTGGAACACATTTCGAAATTCGAAATTCGAAATTCGAATTTTGCTCTGTGCCCTCCGCGTCTCCGCGGTGAGTATTCTTTGTGGCCGATAGGATTTGCGGAAGCCGCCATATGCTACGTGCTGCTTTTCTTCCTCGTCGCGTGCAATCTGCCGCCGCCGGTGGTGAGCACGCCGCGCCGGCCGGGCGAAGGCACTTTCGTGCTTTTTCTCAATGGACCTGCAAAAACGCCGTTTTCGCTCGCCTTTGATATAACCGCCATGGAAGTGGTGCGGGCGGATGGGGCCCGTCGTCCGATACTGAATCAATCCCGTTCCATCGACTCTTTAAAACTCGTGGAACGACAAATTCTTCTATCCGAGAGCTTTCTGCCGCCCGGCAGGTACAGGCAAATTCACGTCGCTGCCGCCAAGGCTCAACTGAATCGTAGCGGCCAACACATCGATCTGTCGGTCGCCCCCGAAGGTTTCACTTTTGACGTCGATTTTGAGATCCGCGCTAACGAAGCCACTCCCCTTTTCATGAGCTGGAATGTTGAAGACTCTATCGAACGGCAAGCCTTTTTGCGGCCGGCATTTGCTTTCGTCGGCAGAGGAAACGAACTTCGCGGAGTTCTCGCCTATGTTACTAATGAAAACTCAAACATGGTAACGATTATAGACCGATCACTGGACCGCGTCGTCGATGTATTAGAGGTCGGGCAACAACCCAAGGGGATCGTGGTCGCTCAGAATTCTTCCCGCGCCTATATCGTTAACTCCGGATCGAATAATTTGACCATTCTCGACATTAAGACCAACACGGTCTTACACACGGCCAACATCGAGAGCGCGGCGAATCCTACCGAGATTGCCATCCATCCCAACGGCAGAATTCTTTATATTGCCAATACCGCGTTGAATTCCGTCTCCGTCATCGATGCGACGAGCTTTCAGACCATCGATCTGATCCCCGTGGACCGCCAGCCTGTGGCTCTGGCCGTCGATCCCACAGGAACAAAGTTGCTGGTGGCCAACATGGGAGCGAATACCGTATCGGTTATCGACACCGCCCGAAACCGCGTCACCGCAACGATCCCCGTAGAGTTTCAGCCGGTGTCGGTTTCAATGGATACCGACGGCAGTCGAGCGTTTGTAACCCATCTACGCTCGCAGCGCACCGCCCTGATTGCGCTCAGTACGCTGCGGGCCACGGGGAGGATGAACACGGGGCCCGCAACTTACGTCCTGCCGGACGTTGCCAGCAGGCGAGTTTTTGTCACCCAGTTAAGCGGTAACCGCCTCGGATTCTTTGATCCCAATATTGATGCCGAGGTCGGTTCCGTGCCGGTCGGGGCCGAGCCTAACCGCCTGGCCTTCGACGTGGACCGCGAGAAGATTTATGTGGTCAATCGCGGCTCGGACAGCATAACCGTGGTGGATCGAATCAGCCGGGTTGTAAAGACGGAAATACCGACAACCAAGCGGCCATTCGGCATAGCGATTGTCCGATGAGTGAACCCATGCAATCTGCGTCGGGACAAAACCGGAGGAATCTCAAGAACAAATTCCGCTTTTCCCTATGGTATGGCGTAGCGGCTCTCGTTCTCGTATCGTTGCCAGGCATTGTCATCGCCACGGGGGGTGTTTTTACACTCACGAAACACGGTGATCCCAATGCGGGCGTGCAACGCGACACCAATTTGCCGCGCGGCGATTGCGTCCAGTGCCACGTTAGTCACAGCGGTCAGCCCTTTGCTTTGTTTACCACTAACACCAACAGCTTGTGCTACACCTCAGGTTGTCACAATCTCACCAGCACCCTTGGAATCTATCAAGGCCCTTCCCTCTACGATGTCTCGAGCCACGCCACAAACACAGTCTGGCCCGGTTTCGATGCCACCGTCGACGCCTCCGCGCCTCTTGCGAAGCCGAGCGGGGATTCCGGCAAGTGCGTCAACTGCCACGATCCGCACGGCTATAATCGTGACGGCACCGGCCTGATTCCCAGTTTGGTCTTTTCCCGCGAGCAAAAGCTCTGCATTGTCTGCCATGACGGGTCGCCCGCGTCGGATGTAAAAACGCAATTCAATAAGACGTACAAGCATCCGATCGCCACCACTGGAATTCACAGCGCAAGTGAAAACACCAGCACCGCATTTGGCACGACCCCTACCAACAACCGGCATGCCGAGTGTGTCGATTGCCACAATGCGCACGTTGCAAAAAGGGAAGGAAGCCCGCGCATCAATACTCCGCCCGACGCACCAAACACGTTGCGCGGTGTGAGCCGCGTCTCGGTGATCAACGGCGCCGCCGGTTTCGCGCCTACTTACACCTACCGCAGTGCTTCGGACACCACACCGCCGCTGGCGGAATATGAAATTTGCTTCAAGTGTCATTCCTCATGGACCACGCGTCCGGCCAGTCAGTCCGATTTTGGCTTATTGTTTAACACGAATAATCCCTCCTACCATCCGGTGGAAGCACAGGGCAGGAACACTAACATCAACGCCAACTCTTTTGTCAATAATTGGACTGCAACGAAACTGATGTACTGCAGCGACTGTCACGGGAACGACGATATCAGTCCGGTGGTGCGCGGCCCACACGGGTCTGCCTACCAATACTTACTGACAGGGCCATACACCGCCACCAGCGCTACTAGAACAATGGCGTCCAACGAAATATGTTTTAATTGCCATCTCTACGATACCTATGCGAACGCCAATGCGAGCAGCACGGTCAGAGCTTATAGCCGCTTCGGATCGAGCAACGGTCATGGCTTCCACGTCGGCTCCCAGCGCCGCCCGTGTTATGCCTGCCACAGCTCCCACGCCTCGACAACGAAGCCTCATCTTATTGTAACGGGGAGAAGCCCCGGAATTAATAATTACACGGAGACTACAAGTGGCGGTTCTTGTTCTCCAACCTGCCACGGCACCGTAACGTATTCAGTCAGCTATCCACGCTAATCGACGTAGTTTTACGTACGGCCGCGATTCTGTAAGGTAAAATGTCCGCGCGGAGGCAATCTTCACGCACATGCCTATCGAGCTCGGCGATAGCCCATGACGTATAATTTTAATAGCCGTAGCGGCCATCTTCTTCTGATCGCCGCTGTCGGTATCCTGGCATACTCCAATACGTTCTACGCACCGTTCGTTTTTGACGACACCTCATCCATTGTCGGGAACCGCGTCATTAGAAATATGGCCAATTTTTTGACCAACAGAACCGGCTACAAGTACAACCCGCGGCGCTTCGTCGGTTATCTGTCCTTCGCCTTCAACTACTGGCTGGGCGGCGTGAATGTCGTGGGCTACCACATCTTCAACCTGGCCGTGCATCTTGGCGCTGCCATGTTGGTTTATTGTTTCTGCCGTCTCTCGTTTCAAACCCCCTTCCTGCGGGAGAGCCGGTTCGCTCGCGGCTCCCCTCTCATCGCGCTCGTCGCTGCGCTTCTTTTTGTCGCCCATCCGCTGCAGACTGAGGCCGTAACCTATGTCGTCCAGCGGCTCGCATCCCTTGCGACCCTGTTCTACCTGGCGGCGCTGGTCCTTTACATCAAGGCCAGGCTTGCTCAAGAAACAGAGGGAGAAGGCTTCAAAAAATTTATCCTCCTCTACAGCCTCTCGCTTCTCTTTGTGGTGATCGCAATGAAAACGAAGGAGATAGCCTTTACCCTGCCGATCACGATCATGCTTTACGACTTCTTTTTTTTTCCCGGCCCGGGACCTAAGAGATTGTTCTTGTTCCTTCCCATGGCCTTGACCCTTCTGATCATCCCGGCAAGCCTCATGGATACCGGGAAGCCGGTCGGGGAACTTCTCTCCGATGTCTCCGAGCACACGAGAGCCGCCGGTTGGTCGCTCACGCGGAGCAATTACCTCGCCACACAATTCAGAGTCATTGTCACTTACGTCAGGCTATTATTCTTACCGGGGCGCCAGAATTTTGATTACGACTACCCCGTCTATCATTCGTTTTTTGTGCCGCAGGTTTATCTTTCATTTTTTTTCCTGGCAGGGCTCCTTTGCCTGGGTGTTTATTCTTATTTCAAGTCCAGCAGGAAGATCCCGAAGGCGCAGAATTCACATCGGCAAGCAAAGGAGCCGGAACAACATTCGATTTCACCATCCGAGACATCGACCGCCGAACTCCGCCTAATTGCCTTCGGCATTTTTTGGTTTTTCATAACCTTGGCAGTGGAGTCGAGCATCATCCCGATTGCAGACGTGATAGTCGAACACCGGGTTTATCTCCCATCCGTTGGAGCCTGTATCGCCGTCGCGTTGGCGGGGGCGATCCTGACGCGGCGGTTTTCATTCCAAACGACGATTAGCATTTTGGTGATCGTGGTTGGTGTTCTGGCGGCCCTTACATGGAACCGAAACGCGGTGTATGCGGATGAAGCAACTTTATGGCGCGACAGCATCGCCAAATCGCCCGGTAAGCCACGTCCCCAGAGCAATCTCGGATATGTTCTGATGGCGCGGGGACAGTTGAACCAGGCGATCGAGCACTTTCGCACGGCGCTTCGGCTCAACCCTGCCTATGAACCGGCTTACAATAATCTCGGCTATGCTTTCTCGACAATGGGTCGCGCGGACGAGGCAATCGAACAGTTTAGGAAGGTCCTCACGCTGAATCCGACGAATGTCGATGCACATTACAACCTGGGTGCGGCGTTGGCGAAAAAAGGCTTGAGCGACCAGGCCGTAAAGGAGTACGTCCTTGCCCTCCGCCTGAAGCCAGATGACATCGGAGCGCGCAATAATCTCGGCATCGAGTATGATAAATTAGGGTTGGTCGATGAGGCCATTGTTGAGTATCAGAAGGTCTTGGCGCTTGACCCCGAATATGTGGAGGCGCTCTACAACCTGGGCGTAGCCTTTCAGCAAAAGCGACTGTTCGATCAGGCTGTTAAACAGTACCAGACAGCCCTAAAGTTAAACCCAAAGTACGCCGAAGCCCACAACAACCTGGCGGCGATATACGGGATGGCGGGCCTTCTCGATCAAGCCATGAATCACATTCAGGCTGCAACCCGTCTGCAACCCGGCAATCCCTTTTTCCGGGAGCACCTCGCCCACGTCTATGATTTGATGGGGTTGCCTGAAAAAGCCAATGAAGAGCGGCGCATTGCCCGAACACTGACAAGAGATGGCTAATTTTGCAGCGAATCAAGAGATGACGCGGGATTTTTTCATGTTGTTTTCGTCGCGGCTCCGTGACTTGAGTTGCTTATGAGTTCCGACGACCGCAGTTCTTCATCAGAGGCTGTGACCCTCGGCACCAACCCGAATGTAGCCGTGATCCTGGTCACCTATGACGGGCTCAAATATTTGGACAAGTTGTATACGGCGCTTTGCCGTCTGCAGTATCCGCGCGAGCGCTATTTTTTGCTCGTGGTTGATAATGGTCCTGGTCATGAAGCGCAGCAATGGTTCGCCACAAGGGCGCCGGCGGTTCGAGTCATAGTGCCGGACAATAACACCGGCTATGCCGGCGGCAACGCTATTGGAATGGAGGAGGCTCTGGTCGCGGGCGTGGACTACGTGGCGATCGTCACCCAGGATACAGAGATCGACCCCCTCTGGTTGAGAGCCTTGGTCGATGTCGCCCAACGCTATCCGAATGCGGGCGCGATTCAGCCAAAAATTCTAAGGCGGGCTGCCAATGGCCAAGCGGTAATCCATACTTGGGGAACTCAACTTCACTTTCTCGGCGTGGGCTATGTTGGAGGTGACGGGTTGCCGGATCGGGCGCTCGAGACCCGGCCCATTGCGTCTGCCAGCGGCGCGGGGGTTCTTTATCGCGCCAACGCTCTGCGCGAGGTCGGTCTGTTCGACACCAAATTCTTCATGTACCATGAGGATGTCGATCTTTCGTGGCGCTTGCGCCTGGCCGGCTGGGAAGTACTGCTGGCGCCTGATGCCGTTATGTACCATGACTACGAGTTCGCGCCCGGCGCGGCAAAATTTTATTACTTGGAGCGTAACCGGCTCATAAACATCCTGACCCACTACCGTCTGCGCACGCTGGTCCTTATTGCCCCGGCGTTCTTTTTGTTCGAAGCGCTTACGTTGTTGTACGCTCTGTCGGCTGGATGGTTTTGGAAACGCCTAACCGTTTACGGATTCTTCTTCAAACCGGCCAACTGGAAATATCTACGGGAGAAGCGCCGGCAGGTTCAGTCGATCCGCCAGGTACCCGACCGCGCCGTTGCTTTACACCTTACCGGGCGAATCGATTTCGGCCAGTTGGACAATTGGATCCTTCGCCGCATCGTAAACCCGGCGTTTAACGCTTATTGGAATTGTATTCAAAAGATCCTTGCTTGGTAAGATTGCCACTGTCGCAGTTCAAGAGGACTTCAACAAGACCGCTCCAAGCCATCAGACTATGCGCATCTTATGTCCCGGGTTTACGCCAGCGTTTTGAGGAGTAGATTGTTGCAGGACCCAAGTACTCAAACAGCCATCCAGGGCGTGGCCACCGCCACGATCCTTAACCTTTTCTCCAAACTCCTGAACTACATCCGGCACATAGTCATCGCCGCCTATATTGGCCTCAGTGTTGAACTTGATGCTTTCTACGTAGCGACGTCGGTTGTAGCGATTTTCATCAACACCTTCGGTGATATCTTTGATTCCGTAGGCATACCCATCCTGGTAAAAACCCGGACCAGAGAAGGTGAGGAATCCTTTCGTCGCTTGACGGGTTCGATCTTCACTTTCGCCGTCAAACTCGGAGCAACGCTTTGTCTTTTCATGATTCTTTGCTTTCCTCTTGCTCCCCGCCTGGTTCCCGGTTTCCGAGCCGAATCGAGAGGATTTATATACGAAAACCTCATTTTTCTTATTCCGTATGCCTTGGCCTACCTGCCATACCATTGTCTCGGTTCATTTTTCCGCTCGGTTCGACGATTCTACGTTTTTTCCGCAGTCGAGTTTCTGGTGCAGGCGATTGCGCTGCTGGTACTCTTCCAACTTCGCGCTTCGGAGCGCGCAGTTCCCCTTTCACTCTCGGCGGGTTACCTGATCGGTCTCGGCTTTTTTGTGTTTTGGGGTCAGAGACACTTCCGAGTTTTTGGCGACGGAAAAGAGCCTCATATGGCAGAGGTGCGGCGGACACTTCTTGACCTTCTTCCACTTTATCTGCTCGGCCACGGCTTCGTGATTATTGACCGATACTTTGCTTCATTTCTGGAGCCGGGAGCTATTTCCGCTCTCTTTTACGGCTACGTTCTCGCAATGTCGGTTCCTCTGATCATGAACATTGACTTTGTCTTCGTAACTCCTCTATCGGAAGAATCGAACCGCGGCGAGTTACTGACTCGGATCCTTTCCGGGGTCCTTCTCGTCTCCCTGCCTATGTTGGCCTTTGGACTTCTGTTCGCCGATGACATCGTTCGAATGTTGTTTGAGCGGGGCGCCTTTGATGCTCGCTCCACAAGACTGACCGCGGATGCTCTGCGCTTCTATCTGATCGGCCTTCCGGCGTTTTTCATCTGGCCTGTCTGTATCCGCACATTCCAGATCTCTAAAATCTTCCGGCGTCTGGCGGCAATCGCCTTTGTCGCGCTAATATTAAACGGGATCTTGAACTATCTATTTGTCGTGAAGTCGGGCCTTGGCGTGAAAGGAATTTCCCTGGCCACGAGTTTATCATGGTCCTTTGGTGCCCTTTACGGTCTCTGGTTCTTATCGGCGCGAGGAATTCGCATCCGCTGCACTGAAGCGCTGATGGTACTCCCCAATATTTTTGTTGGGGTCGCCATAGCGCTCTCGGCCGCGGTATTTCTGCCCCCAGTTTTCTTTCTCCGGCTTGACGTGATTGTCCGGGGAATCGCGTTTGTTGCCATCTACGCGATCACAGTCGTTCTTATTCCTGGGAGTGAGATGCGACGCATCCAGGCACTAGTCCTTGAATCCTTTCCTTGGTTGGCGAAGAGGGTTGCCGGCTGGCTTTGACAACTGACCGGATAGCCAAAAAAAACATCTTCCGCGTGATTGGAATACGAAGCTATTTTGCCCTAGCTAGCAGGACGATTTCGTCGCCCCGCTGCTTTATTCCCAACCATTTGCGTAGCGGATAAAATCCGAAGCAAAAGATTGCCTTGATCAAATTTCCAAAGAATGTCACCACAACGTTCCGTCTTCCGGCCGAGACGGTTCTAGCAATCTCCGCCTCGCTAAACGGATCTGCTCCAACCACGAGTGTTTGATAAAGCGTATCCCAGGGAGCGGAAAAACTCTCCCGAGTACTCAGAAAAATAATTTCAAAGCCTGCTTGATTTACGAGCAGGGACAGCGCCTTAGAAGTATAGTAACGCGCATGATAGGCTTGATATCCACTCCAGCCACTCCAAGCGGCATCCCATGATTCAACATTTGGGCAAGTGAGCAAAAGAATCGCGGAATCCTCAAGGAGGGATCGGATTTTCCGCAAAAAGTCAGAGGCGTCAGACACGTGCTCAACGACGTGGTTCGCTACGACTCCGTCATAAGTTTTCTTGTGTTCGATCGATTCAATGCTGCCTTGGTGCATCGGGACACCGAGCCGCTCTTCAATTCTTCGGCAAATTTTCTCAGAGATATCTGCGCCAGAGACGTTGAGTCCCTTTGCCCTTAGGCTGCGAAGAAACTCTCCATCCCCCGGTCCGATCTCCAACACTTTACCTCCGGACAGGTGCGTGGTGAAAATGCGCACCAGAGCCCGGTTCTTCATTCTTGAGAAAAACCGTGACCAGTTGGTGACCGGAAAGTCGTAAAAACAACTAACATTCCGGTCCTCTACTCTTTCAGCGAGGTCAGGCTTGGGAAATGCCACACCGCATTTGCTGCAGCCGAGAATCCAGGCCGGCCAAACGTTCCACGGGAAAATATTACTCCCGCCGCAGCAGGGACACCGGCTCTCTTCAGGCTTTTGCGAATCCGCTGGAGATCTCAATTGCGTCGTTATTTGTGATGCTTGCCTGTCACAAGCGCCTGGAAGAATCCACAATTCAGTCCGACACTGTAAATTAGACCATAGATCGGAAGATAACGCTCTCGTTTAGCAACGCCCTTGAATACGCCTTTTAATACATTATTCACAGGATTGTTCCAGCCGAGTCTCAAAATTCCGACCACGATACCATTGCTATAAATAAGATCCTTACCAATCCAGAGCGCATCATTAAATACCTCACGCGCTGTAGAAGCATTCTTGTGATGACATATCACCCCATTAACAACAATGGCCTTAAGCCCCGTACGGTAATAAATCGACTTGTCGTCACTTTTACCCTTGTCTTCCTCGAACCCGCCAACCTCTAGGAAAATGTCTTTTCGAATCGCGCGAAACACATCCGAATCTCGGGGGCATTGATAGGACAGTCTCCGCCTCTCAGGCAGATTTTCAAAGAAACATTGGCAACGTGCCCACGGATTCTCCCAGTTCGCTACATATTCATCCCAGCCGACCGTCGCCACCGCCTTCCCCTCAACGATCGGGGAAACAAGCTTTTCCACGTAGTGTTCTTCGAACGTCATGTCCGCATCGGATATGACCAAAATATTTCCCCTCGCAATGCGGGCACCGAGATTGCGCGCTGCCCCCGGACCTCTGTGGTTTTGTCGAAGGACACGAATTCCTGAGGCTCGACAGATCGCTTCCGTTCGATCTTTGGATCCGTCATCAATTACCAGAATCTCCATGGGCTTAAATGTCTGTCGTTGAAGTGACAGCAGACAATCACCGACAGAGTCTTCTTCGTTATAAGCTGCCACTATAACCGTCACAAAAGGGCTGTGAATCGGCGTCAGAAACAGATCCGGCTGGATGGGGCAAGTTCTCACGTTGGCGCGTTCCCTCTTTTGCCTGCAACAACGATCATATTGTCTCCTCCTCGCGTCTCGCCGTATTTCCGTATCGCCTGCCCGACCTTTTTAACGAAAAGACCGTCTATCACTAGCAACCCGAGCAGCAACATTTTCGCGACGAGACTCCCGTCCGTATCTAGGAGAGCAACCGCCCCGCCGTATTGGGCAATGCCGTCGACACTTAGTCCCTTCCCGAGTGCACATATCTCCACTTTTTCTAAATCATAACCACAGCGGTCCACCAGGGCTGCTATAGTCTTTGGCGTGAAGTGCCAGATGTGTTGATCGATTTGTAGACCCGCCCAAAACCGCCCTAACAACCGGGCTAAATAGGAACTCAAGTTAGGCATGGAAAGCAAAAGCCGACCGCCGCCGCCTAACAGTTTGCCGACTTCGAGGAGCAATGACTGAGGCGATGGAATATGTTCTAGAACGTGTGAGAAAACGACAACGTCAAATGTTTGCCCCGTAAACTCTCCTAAACTCGGCGCCACCAGCAAACCTCTTTCAGTAAGATACCTGCGTTGGTATGGATTAATCTCAACCCCAAACACGTCCATACCCAACGCCCGTGCTGTGGTTAAAAGCTCTCCGCCACCACAACCGAAATCAAGCAGGCGCTTATGCCGGAGGCCCATTACATCACCGAGTTGGTGAAGTGTAAGTCTTGCGTAGCCGAGAAAGTCCTCGGATCGCCGTGGAGCCCAGTGAACTGCCGCAGGGTTAGCATAGATCGCGCAATCCTCCGGCGTTTCATAGGGTGGCGGATAGGTGAAAGCTTGTCCACAGCGCGCACACGAGTAAATGGACGTAATACGAGTTACTCGAAATAGCGGAGTGCACTCTACCAAGAGTGCCCCACAAACGCATCTCCAACTGTCTTCAAATCCCTCTCTGTGCTCGCTACGTATTTCCCTCGGCATTTTCACCACGGCTGGATTCTCAAACTTCCAGGAGGCATCGCGTCTAAAACAGGATCTTTCACGTCTCCTAATGCTCTGTATTGTGCATCTCTAATATGGCCTAAAAATTACAGCGTAACTACAGCCGACCGTCAAGAAGGGCACAAATTATGTCGAAGTCCCGAGGCGCGCCAGCGACTCATGTTCGCGTGGTGTTATATGGGACTATCGAACACCGCTGGGAAGACGGGATCCCTGGATAATTGCGGGACAACGATTTCTGTTCTAACTTGCTGACTAGATTTGTCTCCCTTGAAGCCATACCGGCATCAGTTAGTTCGCGTGAAAAAACAGCCGAAAATTTATTTAATTATTCTCACCTTCAATGCCAGGGAACTCGCCCTGCAGTGTCTTCAGTCGGTGTCAAGAGTCACGACCCCAAATCTGACGGTTGTGGTCGTAGACAACGCTTCTTCCGACGGTACTTATGA
>JBLMXG010000002.1:0-5903 GCA_050257635.1 Chloroflexota bacterium | reverse complement strand
GCCGACAAGGGACTCTTTGCCAAGAACGATCTCGACGCCGAGCTCATCTATGTCGCCGGCTCGCAGGCGATGCAGTCGCTTCTCAGCGGTACCACACCGATCGGCATTCAAGGCATCGAGCCGGTCTTCCGCGTCAACGCTCACGGCAGCGACACGGTTATGATCCTGGGTATGGTGACCAAACCGCCTTTTTCGATCATCGTGCGCCCTGAGATCAAGGACTACCACGAGCTCAGAGGCAAGCCGATGGGCATCACCCGTTACGGCTCGTCGACGGATATGCTGCTCCGCCTGTCATTGGAAAAATGGGGATTCAAGCCCGAGACCGACGTGCCGATCTTACAGATGGGAGGGGTGCCGCCGATCTTGGCCGGCATGGAGTCTGGGAAGATCTTCGGTGGGCCGCTGTCGTTGCCGACGCTCGCGCGAGCGAAGCAGGAAGGTTATCGCGAGCTCGCCGACGTGGCGGATCTGGTCCCGGACTATCAAGTCGCTGGAGTGGTGACCCGACGGACGTTTATCAAGCAGAATCCCAGCGTGGTACGAAGCTTCGTCAAAGCGATCGCGGAGGCGATGGTGGCATTTAGAAACGATCCGGAGGCGGTGAGAAAAGTCATGAAGGCGCGCCTGAAGATCGATGACCCTGTGGTCATTGAAGAAACGCAAAAAGATTATCCGCGCTATATGCCGCGCGTTCCTTATCCGAGCCGGGCGGGCATCGCGGTCATCAAGGCCTTCCTGGACAAAAACGAACCGGCGGTCCGCCCGCTGTCGATCGATGACCAGATCGACAACCAGTTCGTGCGCGAGCTCGAACAGGGCGGGTTCTTCAATAACCGGGGCAAATAGGTCGGAGAATCCTCCTGCGGGTGATGGTGCGTCGTTGGTTTGCTGGGATATACCGCGGGTCAATAGCGGGTTAGCGATCAGGGAGACGTCATGAGCATCGAAGACATGTCTGACGACGAAGTGCTGGCAGTCGCAAATCCGATCATGGATAACCTGATGGATGCGTCCACCGCCATAGACCACCAGCGACACGTTAGAGATTTCACTGAGCGCGCGAAGAGCGTTGTCACTCCAGAGCGCCTTCGACGCGTATGCGAGCACTACCAAAGCGAAAAGGGATTCTTTGCGCGTAGAGAACCGGTAGCCGTTCTGAAGCGGCCCGGCGCGGCAGCAATCGTGTGGAAGCAGTGGTTTACGAAAGCACCTGGAGAGTTTCTCGCGGAAATGATCCTTGTCGAGAGGAAGGGAAAGTTTCTTGTTGACTACGTCATGGTGCTCTGAGCATGCACGCCAACAACCGCATGGAGTTCGCGCGCGTTGCGCGCACGACTTGCGAAGAGTAATGCTCTTTGCTCGCGGCTCACGCGGTACGTTCGCGCCAGAATTAGATTGTTTTCTCCGATGGCTTGTTCGCAATCGGAGGGACTTGAAACCTGATAGAGTTCCTTCGGCCGAATTTTGAATATAATCGGACTAAGACCGACCAGCGGTCGGGTGATCGGCGAAGGTTTTCTTTCCGTGCGATCGAGGCAGGCTAATTTCCGACTGGAGCGAACAGCTCGCTGAGCGGCGGCCGGTTGGGGATGTAGCCCTGCTCGTTGGCGTATTGGACGAACTTCTCCAGCACGACCCCGTTCTCCGGCGTGAGGCCGTGGCCCCAAGGGTTTTTTCCGAACAGCTCTTCCTCTTCTTCCAAGATCAAAACCGCCGAGGGGAATGCCGAACGCTTGGCGTATTCATAAGATTTGCGGCAGCGCTCTTCAGCTTCGGTGAACGCGCTCAAAAGGCTTGAAACGAGCCACGGGTTCTCATCGAAAAGCGACTGCCGCACGACGAGCGTATGGGTGATTGGAAAGATTTTGGTTTTACGATAGTAGTCGTTCACCGTCGAGCGGGTGTCTTTGAACACGCGCCGGATGCGCGGGTCTTTGGCGCGAAACGACGGCACGATGTTGGGCGGGATCAGGGCGTCGATCTCGCCGCGCAGGAGCAGCGCCTCGGTCGGTTCATTGACGACGGTGATCTTGATGTTCTCCGGTGGCCGGTAGCCGGCTCGCTCGGGCGCGGAGGTGAACCACTCGCAGTCTTCCGGCCGCATGCCGTGGTGCTCCTGGAGAATGCCTCGGGCCCAGAGACCGACGGTCAGACGGTATTCGTCCATGCCGATCTTCTTGCCTTTCAGATTCTCGGGGCCCTCGATGCCGGACGCAGCCGAGCAGAAGATGTAAGGATGAATCTGCATGCGCAGGGGAAAGATCGGCAGAGCGATGACCGGCTCGTTGCGGCAGCGCGCCATCATGTACCACGACAGCGACATCTCGGCGATGTCGAATTCCTCGTACACCGGCCGCATGCAGGCTTCTCCCGTCTGAGCGCGACGGGGTTGCAGCCGGATTCCCTTGGCCGTGATCTCGCCGTCGAGCAATGGACGCGTGCGGTGATAGTCGGCGAGCATTAATGTTAGGTCAAGGTTTTGTGACATAGCATCTCCTTTGGTCTGCTGCCCTGTACGCCGTTGGAGTGATGGTGAAGTGGAGTCTTGGAGTGATGCTAAAGATTGGGGTTCGCAAACGCGGTACTCCACTACCCCATCACTCCAGTCCTCCAACTTCGAGTCATTTGCTCTGCTCCAGCGCTTTGATCAAGAATTGCCGGGTAAAGAAATTGTCCGGGCCGCCCATCCTCCTGGCTTCCGCTTCGATATGGGTGGCGGCGATCAGCGATTCGATATCTTTCTGTTCGATGCCGATCGAATACTGTCCGGCGAATTGTTTTATCACCTGACGCACCGTTGCCGGATCGCCGAAATTCTTTTTCTTGATGACCATGTCGGCCACCTTGTCGCGGTTTTTCTTTAGAAAATCGAGGCCGCGGTGGATGGCGCGCAGCAGCGAGACGATCTCGTCGGGATCGTTGTCAATTTTTTGCTTACTGGTCACGATGACGACAAAGGGAAAGCCGGGGATGACGTCGCCGATGTCGAAGAGCGACGTGAAACCCTTTTTCACCAGTTCCAGTCGCTCCAAGAACGAAAACGGTGACGCTTGGATTTTGCCGGATTCAAGGGCCTGGGCCCGGGCCGGGCTGTTGCCGACGCCGTAAAGAATTTTGTAATCGCGATCGCGCACCAATCCTTTCCTAGCCAGACCTTCGACCGCGGCGAATTCGGCGACGCCTCCGGGTCCGGTGACGCCGACGACCTTGCCCTTCAGATCATTGACGCGGTTGATCCCTTTGGAGCCGATCAACGTATAATCCATGTAGGGCTGGATGCCGCTCACGATCCGGATGGGCGCGTTTTGCGCAATCGCGCGCACGGAAGCTACGCCGGCTACGAAAATGTAGTCGACACCGCCGCCCACTAGCGCCGCCATTGCCGTCGGTCCGCCACGGATGAATACGGTCCTGACGTCCAGGCCTTCAGCGGCGAAGTAGCCGAACTCCTGTGCCACCACGATCGGCAGCGTGCCGCTGAGGGTCGGCGTGTTATAGCCAAAGGTTATCGATTTAGCGGCGGCATCCAGTCTTTCAGCCGCGAAGAGAAAAAGCAGGACGAGAAAGAACGCCATCGTTTTTATTCGATTTCGTGCCAATACAAAGTCTCCCATCGTTTCTTGATTCCTTTACAGATCCAGCGTGCTTCGCGCAAACAGGTCCTCTACTTTCGCTTTTTTACTCGTGAGCCCCTGTTCATGAGAGAAGTCGATCAAGGTTTCGAGCATCTTGCGGTTGGCTTTGACGCCGTAAGGATAGGGATCGGCGCCGAAAATATCCTGGGTCATCGCCAGATATTCTTTGCCGAAAAAGAGTCCGGATGGAATGGAGTCGACCAGTCTGGAATTGAATGCCGCTTTGGCTTTGACGAACGCAGTATAGAGATTGAACGCCGCCCACGGATATTTACGGTGGATATCGCCGCGGATCGTGTAGGCATGGTTAACCGGCAGGAAACCCCACTTCCGGAAAAATCGTTTGCCCTCGGCCATGCGGTTGGAATAGAGCAGCTTCACCTTGCTCCAGTCGCCTTCGGAGCCCGGAATACGGTGCGAGCGGCCGATGACATTGGGCATGTTCTTCCAGGGACTGTTGATGCCGGCGACATCCAATTCATGATTGACCAGCATGGATGCCATGCTCTTGTCCGGCGGAATGCGCTGAAAGGAAATCCCCGGCGGCGGCGTGAAGCCGGTGGCGCCGCCGTGGCTCAATTCCTCGATGCGCTCCATGTACCAATGGACTTTGTACTGCGAGACGCCAAAGTCATGCTCGAGGATCCCGCGCTGCCACAGAGCCGCGGTCTGCTGATATTCGCCGATGCCGACGCGCTTGCCGACCAGATCCTCAGGCTTCGTGACGCCGGAATCGACGTGGTAGGAAAGCTCGGTGTGAAATAGCCGCCGGCTCGGAAACACCGGCAGGGCGATCATGTCGAAGCCGCGCTCGCGGGCGATCAGGTAGGACGACATGGACATCTCGCCGACTTCGAACTCGCCGAATTTGAGCTGGCGCCAAAAGGTCTCAGACGGATGAGAATAGGTTGGGATGATCTCGATGCCTTCGACCGGGATCTGTCCGTTCATCAATGGTTCGACCCGCTCGTTGTAGGCGGAAATGAAACCGAGCTTGAGCTTGGGCATAGGTGTCTCCAGAAAAGCGATAATTCCCGCGTTCCAGCCGCCGGCCGTTACGTATCCAGCAACTCGGCGGCAAACAACTCCTCGATCTTCATTTTGCGCGGCGTGAGGCCCTGCTCGTGAGAATATTCGATAATGGTGTCTAGCATCTCCCGGTTCGCTTGGATGCCATACGGAAACGGATCGTTGCCGAGAATCTCCCGCGTCATGGTGAGATATTCGGCGCCGAACATCAGCGCCATGGGGATACGTTCGAGCAATGTGGCGGCTGCCTGAGCCTTGGCTTTCACGAAGGCATCGTAGAGTTTTCGGACGATCCCCGCATGGTCCCGATACATGTCGCCGCGAACGATGTAGGTGTGGTTGACCGGCACGAAGCCGTGCTCGGCGACGAAGCGCTTCGCTTCGGCGATCCCATCGGTAAACAGCGGCTTGATTTTAGACCAGTCGCCTTCGCTGGCGCGGATATGGGTCGAGCGGTCGATGACATTGAGCGCTCGCGATAAATGGCCGGCGATGGGTGCAACGTCGATTTCGTTATGGACCAGCATGGTCGCCAGGCTCTTGTCCGGCGGGATGCGGTGAAACGAAATCCCCGGCGGCGGCGTGAAACCGGTGGCGCCGCCGTGGCTCAATTCCTCGGTGCGCTCCATGTACCAATGGACTTTGTACTGCGACACGCCGAAGTCGTGCTCCAACACGCCGCGCGCCCAGAGAGCGGCTGTCTGCTGATATTCGCCGACGCCGATGCGTTTGCCGACCAGGTCTTCGGGTTTTTTAATGCCGGAGTCGATGTGGTAGGACTGCTCGGCGTGAAAGAAACGGCGGCTCGGAAACACCGGCAGGGCGATCATGTCAGCGTCCCGCGAGCGCGCGATCAGGAACGACGACATGGACATCTCCGCGACTTCGAACTCCTGAAACTTGAGCTGGCGCCAGAAGGTCTCCGACGGGTGGGAGTAGGTCGGGATGATCTCGACACCGTCGGCAAGGACGGCGCCGCTCATCAGCGGCTCGACTCGCTCGTTATAGTTCGAGACGAAGCTCAGCTGTAGGTCTGGCATCCTTCAAACCCCTTTGCTGTGATGTCGCGGCGCAGTCACAGCCGCAGCGTGCTTTCAGCGAAAAGCTCCTCGACTTGCATCTTGCGCGGCGTCAGCCCCTGCTCGAAGGAGTAATCGATGATGGTGTCCAGCATCGCCCGGTTCGCATTGACGCCGAAGGGGAACGGATCGTCGCCGATCATCTCGCGGGTCATCG
>JBLMXG010000001.1:0-6803 GCA_050257635.1 Chloroflexota bacterium | reverse complement strand
AAGAGAACACTACAGACGACGAGCAAAAGGCGCGACGCAAAGCGAGAACCAGGTCGGCCACGAGTTGATATCCGCGCGGGCGCGACCTCGTGCCGACGCGCCGGCTTGCGAAAACACTTTCGATCGACCTGTACTGTCATAAGCTCACGCCGATGAGATTCAACCGAGGAATTCCAACGGGTAGCCTTTCCGACGATAGAATTTTTTTATTTCTTCGAAGACGATCAACAGCCCTGTGCCGTGGAACGCGAATAGATAAACATGCCAGGGCACCGGCGAAAAATAGTAGATCCTGGAGAGCGGCGTATAGAAAAAAAGGTAGCAAAGCGCGAGCTCGAAAAGGATGCCCAGGTCGATGAGCGGGTTGGATATCAAATTAAAGACCATGTAGTGCCGGTCGAGAAAGCGCGCCAGCGCGGCGGTGAAGGGCGCGATGATCGGCCTTTCGACGCGCGCCAGCGCTTGGGTCAGCATCATCCAAGCGAATCGAAACGGCAGGAGCAACAACGCGGCGGCGAGGGCGACGACCACCCGTGCGGCGGCAAGCTCGGTAGCGCCTTTGATGTGATAATCCACATGCACCCGCGGGCTATAGCGCACGGGGCGCCATTCGCTGATCGCTTGCAAAGCTTCGCGGCGGCGCTCTGGGCTTAGAAAGTTCGGCGCCAAGAGCGACGCGCGCCAAGAGCGTTTACACAATACGTTGGCGATCTGCGTTGTCACCGTGGGGAAAAAATACGCGGTCAGCGTTTGCAGATACGCGGCCGATGCGTTCTCGAACTTGAGCCCTTCCGGGCTGGGCGGCATAACTGCGAAATTATCGCCGGGGCGCCATGCACCGAGTGCCCAACCCGCATAATAATAGGTAGCAAAGCAACTCAAAGCGAGCAGCGATCCCTGGACGAAGTAGGATCGCAGGATGAATTTAAGCGACAGGAGTTTTTCATCGCGCCGGCGCGGCGGGCGCTCCATGATTCCTTCCTCGGGCGGTTCGATACCCAAGCCCATCGCCGGGATCAAATCGGTGCCGACGTCGACCGCCAAGACTCCCATCACGGTCATCGCCAGCGGCATGCCGGGAAACAGCACCCAGAAAATGTACGGATACATTTCCTGCGGATTGCTGTTGAGGACGTACGCCGCAAAGCGTTTGATGTTGTCGAAGATTGCGCGTCCTTCTTCAATTGCCGCCACGATGGAGCTGAAGTTGTCGTCGGTCAAGATCATGCGTGAGGCTTCTTTGGCGACGTCGTTGCCGCGCACCCCCATGGCGATTCCGATGTCGGCTTTCTTCAGAGCTGGCGCGTCGTTGACACCGTCGCCGGTGACGGCGACGATCTCGCCCATTTCTTTGAGCACCGCGACGATCCGCAGCTTGTGCTCCGGGGCGACGCGGGCAAAGATCGTCTCACCTTCTTTCAGGACCGCGCGCAGCTGTGGATCGTCCATCTCGGAAACTTCCGCACCGGTGAAGGTGCGCGGCTTGGCAGTCTGGCCGAGGCCGATTTGTTGACCGATGCTGGCGGCAGTCAAGGCGTAGTCGCCGGTGACCATGATCACCCGGATCCCCGCCGTGTGGCAGGCATGGATCGCCGCCGGAACTTCAGGCCGCACGGGGTCCGACAACGCAACCAGCCCGAGATAAACTAGACGAGTTTCGATATCGGTCGTCGTGTAGGGTGCGCCGTTCAGCTCATCGCCCTGACGATAGGCGAAGGCGAGCACGCGCAGACCGCGCTCGGCCATGGCATCGTTCTCGCGCAGAATACGCTCGCGATCCACATCGGTCAGCGGTCGCACCTCGTTGTTCCAATGAATACGATCGCATTGCTGGAGCGTCTCGACTGGCGCGCCTTTGACAAAAATCATCGGCTCCTGTTGCGGACGCGGTTTGACAACCACGCTCATCCGTTTGCGGATCGACTCGAAAGGGTTGAGGTGCAGGCGTTGATGGACGCCGCGTAAACCTGCTTTTGCGGCCAGGCAAACCAGCGCGCCTTCGGTGGGGTCGCCGATAATGCGATAGTCGGGGCCGCTCTGGTCGAGACGGGCGTTGTTGCATATGAAGGCGCACTCGAGCAAGCGGCGCAGTGCCGACCAATGGGAGATCGCCTCCAAGGAGAGTTTTTCCGCGTCAAGGCTCAACTCTCCCCGTGGGCGATAGCCGACGCCGGAGACTTGCAGGAGCTTGCCATCGACGGCGATTTCCGTGGCCATCATAAGATTCTGCGTCAGCGTGCCGGTCTTGTCGCAGCAGATCACGGTGGTGCAGCCCAAGGTCTCCACCGAGGGAAGGCTCTTCACGAGGGCATGCCTTTTGGCCATGCGTTGCACGCCCATCGCTAACGACAACGTCACCGTGGGTAACAAACCTTCGGGAACGTTTGCGACAAACAGACCGATGCAAAAGACAAAGGCCTCGATAAACGTTAGCCCTGCAATCAGCCAGCCCGACAACAGAAAGACCAGGCCCAGGCTGGCCGCCAGCGTTGCGATCGCGTAAACCGTGCCGCGCAACTGTTTTTGCAGGGGGCTTAGCTCGGGTTGAATCTCCTGGGTCAGGTTGGCGATCTTGCCGATCTCAGAGTTCATGCCGGTGCCGAAAACAACGGCGCGCGCCTGACCGCGCAAGAGGGATGAGCCGGCAAAGATGATGTTCGGCAGCTCGATCCAGAGAAACCTGCCCGAAATGAGAATGGGCTGATCGGATTTATAGCGGCGTGCCGGCGTGGCTTCGCCGGTAAGCGAAGAATTGTCGACTTCGACTTCATAGGCTTCCAACAAGCGCGCGTCGGCCGGTATGAGATCGCCTTCCTCGGCCACGATCACATCGCCGGGAACCAGCAGGCTCGCCGCGGTTTCTTGCAGCTTGCCGTCGCGTACGACTTGACACTTTTGGGTAATGAGCTGCTGCAGCATTTCGAGGGCACGGTCGGATTTGTATTCCTGGAGAAAAGCGAAGAGGCCATTGATCAAGATCACGGCCAGGATCGCGATCCCAAGTTGGGGCAAATCGACGCCGGGAACGAAGCAGAGAAGGGCAGCGATCCAGAGCAGGAGCGCGAAGAAGCTAAAGAGGTTGCGCAGGAGTTTATACTGCCAGGGATCCCGGCGTGCGCGCCGCAAGACGTTGGGACCATAGCGACTCAAGCGGCTCTGCGCCTCCGCCGCCGAGAGGCCGTTGGTGAGATCGCTCTGGAGCTCGAAGCCGATCTGCTCTTGGGTTAGATTAAGATAGGTGGTCAAGGCCGCTCGTTGCTCGGCGCGCGCAATGAGCTGCACTACACGCCGGCCGTTCCGCTGCGCCAACAGTTCGTCTCGAATCGCCGGCAGCAATGAACTGACGCGCTGAAGGAGCTGCAAATGTTGCGCCGGCTGCTCCGCCGGTGTGGCGAGGATGAGAACGATTTTTATCTTATGATTATTCAAGGAAAGGCCGTCGCGGGAAATTCCCAGGATCATTTCCGGGGCGGGCAGATTATCGATCCGGAGATGAGGCACGGCGATGCCGTGGCCGATATAGCTGAAGCGCTCGTTATTATTACCGGGCTTCTGGGCGCGAAATTGCGCGGCTAGCTCGGGGATCGTGGAGCGATCGCATAGGGTATCGATCGCCCGGGAAAGATCGCCTTTGAGGCCGAAGACGATTTTCTCGACTTCAAGGCGCTCCGCGATCATAACCTACCGACACCAGGCGGCGATGTTCGAGCCGACGGCCGACGCTGTGCAAGACCGCTGCGCTCACGACCAGAAAAAAAATCCCGAGCGCGTTCGCCTCGATGCGCCCGGTGGCGCCGGCGACGATCACCAGACAGGAGAGCAGAGCCATATGTTTGGCGAGCTTGACGAGCAACGGCGCGATCACACCGCTGCTCCAGCGCACGGTTTCGCGGCGCGCCGTCGGCGCGGAATTGGCGCACCGTCCCAAGACCTCTTTGCCGGTTATCATCGGCTCACTACTCCTTCATGCGATTCAAAAAACAGCGGAGCAGGTCGATATAGGTGACGATCCCAAGCAACTCGGCGTTACTGCTGACGACCGGGAAGCCGCCGAACTTATCTTCGATGAACGCCTCCACGGCTTGCTCCAGCGAGTCGTCGGGCGATAGCGTGACGGGGTCTCGGGTCATGGCATCGCCGACGAGAATATCGAAGCCATTATCCGACCCGTTCGTATCGAAGCGAGTCGGATCGGTGATGGTGGAGCGAATATCGCGGTCGCTGATCACACCAACCAGAATTTTGCCCGCAACCACGGGAAGCTGACGGATGCCGTGGGCCGACATGAGCTCGACAGCGCGGCCGATAGATTCGGACGGCGTCACGGTATAGGGGCTTGGGGTCATTACGTCGACGACTTTCATCCAGTTGTATTGGCCGTTCATCGCTCTTGCATCCGTAGCGCCGAATCCGTCTTGCCTGCAGGGTGGAAAATGCACTCTCCGTGCCAAATTTTTCGCGATTTTCGATCGCTAATAACTTGCACATTGACCGAGGCTGATACTGGGATTTGGCAGGTGTGGGAAAAGTATTGACGAAATTTTTAAATCACGCTACGGCTGGTGGGTAGTTGTTGCTTGTAGTTTCGATAGCCAATGATCCCGGAATGATAATGACTTGTCCATCTGCCGCTGACCGAATCCGGTCGATGCTGCTTACCAGTTGTGAGAAACGCTTTTGCAATTTCCGCAATATTGAGAAACTAAAGCCCTCCTCGAACGCAAATTCACCGCTTGTTTAGCTGCCCTCATACGGCATGGTTATTGCCGTAGGGTCGGAAGTGAGACCGACCGATAGGCTCTCGGCGGAGGTGTAAGCCATGAAGATTGCCAAGATCATCGCTCCAACGGATCTGTCTAAACTATCGCGCGCTGCGTTGCGCTACGCCATGGATATGGCGGTCGCGGAAGGTGCCGAAGTCGTGGTGTATCATGTGATCAGCGAAGACAGCGATTGGTTCGATAAGGACGACATGCTGAATCCCGCAAATGCCTTGCTGCCCAAACAGAGGCAGCGCTTGGCCGAGTTCGTCAAGGAAAACTGCGCGGAGTTTTTCGGCAAGGTGAAAATTGCTGAGATCGTCGAGGTCGGCGTGCCGTACAAGGAGATCGTGCACAAGGCCGAGGAAGAAAAGGCGGACCTGATCATCATGTCCACCCATGGACGGACCGGCTTGGAGCAGGTCATGGTCGGCAGCGTTACCGCCAAAGTGGTCGCCCGCGCCACCTGTCCTGTGTTATCGATTCGCCCGCACAAATAGGAGCCCGATTTTAACGGAGAGCTTAATGGCACAGCCATTGCTGCTACGAAGAAGCATGATGAAGACAATAAAACTAGCTGGCTTGGGTTTGACGGTACTGTTGTTCGGAATCTGGCTTCGACCGCTATACGCCTACGAAGAGATCGCCGTGAAGGATGGCGCGACCATCCGCGGCAGCGTAAAGCTCGAAGGCGCTCTGCCGAAGTTGGCGCCGCTGCAGATCACGAAGAATAAAGAGTTCTGTAAAGATGTGCCGAATGAAACACTGATCGTCGGACCGGGGCGCGGGCTTCGCTACGCGGTGGTGACGTTGGAAGATATTACCAAAGGGAAAGCGGTGGAGCGGGAGACTTCCCACGAGCTCGACAACATCCACTGCCGGTTCAGCCCTCACGTGCAGGCAGCGAGTGTCGGCCAATTCGTGGTGCTCAAGAACTCAGATCCGATTCTGCACACCGCGCATGCGTTTTTTACCAAGGAACAGCCGCAGTTCAATGTCGGGTTGTATCCCGGCAGGGTCAGCCGAAAGCCGTTGATCGCGCCCGGCGTGGTCAACGTCCGCTGCGAAGTTCATCCCTGGATGAGCGCGTATATTATCGTGACCGATCATCCCTATCACGCGATCTCGGATCTCTACGGCGAATATGAGCTATCGGACGTGCCGCCGGGGACCTATCGATTGAAAGTTTGGCATGAGAGCCTGGGGACCCAGGAGAAACGGATCGAGGTCAAACCGGGCGCAGCGCAGATCGTTGACTTCACGTTCCATACAACAGCGGGGGTAAAAAGATGAAACAGCTAGTTCAACGGATAATCATCGGCGCGCTGCTGACTTTGCCGTCGGCAGTCATGGCGGCGCAATCTGCGGGGGTGGGTATCGTCAAGGGCACGATCACGGTTAACGGCAAGCCGACCGCCGATGCGGTGGTTTCAGTGGAAGGTCTTTCGGTTGGGCAAATTAAGGCGCAAACCGCTTCTATGAAGCCGCAGAAGAAAGAGATGGATCAAAAGGATCTGAAATTCGTTCCCACAGTAGTGGCGATCATGGTTGGCGGGACGGTGGATTTTCCGAACCATGACAAGACCTGGCACAACGTCTTCTCCAAAGGCGGCGCCAATGATTTCGATCTCGGTCTGTACCCGCCAGGTCAAACCCGCAGTAAGAGGTTCGACAAGCCCGGCGTCTCGCGCGTTCTCTGCAATGTCCATCCGAATATGGAAGCGTTTGTCGTCGTCAAAGAGCATCCGTTTTTCTCGTCCACCGATAGCCGCGGCCTTTACGAAATCAAGGATGTGCCGTTGGGCAAGTTGCGCGTGCAGATCTGGTACCCGAACCTCGAGGTCCGGAACGAAACCGTTGAGCTCGTCCGCGACGGCGAAGTATTCGCGCTCAACGTCGACCTGAAGAAGCGTTAGCGCGTGGCGAAAAACCGGATGGTTCGATAAGAAATCGTCAGTGCGCTTAAATGATCGTCCGTGCCACATGTCCGGAGTTGTCGATTTAGCCGCCCACGTGAAGGCGGTTTCATCGCTGGAGTGCACG